>NZ_JBVISU010000001.1:598874-834591 GCF_055575355.1 Amycolatopsis sp. NPDC034160
TTGGTTGGGGCGTGTTTCTCTTTCCCCCCCCCAACCCACCCCCTAACCCCCCCCTCCCCCCACGACCCACCGCCGCCCTTCCGTCCAAGTACCGGGGAGCGCGTGACTGGTGGGGCTGCGGAGGCTCGTGATGGCCTTCCGGAACTCAGCGAAGAGCACCTACGCCTACCTCGCGAAAAGCGGGCGGGGCCTCGTGAGCGAGTACCCGTTCGTCTCCCGCATTCAGTCCTCTAAATGCGGGTCACCAGACATCGCCGGAGCGCCAGTCGCAGGTGATCTCCCCGTCCAGGTCCAGGGTGACCCCCACCGGCAGCACGTGGATCGACCCGTCGTCCTCCTTCGTCGCCTTCACGCCCGAAGGTGTCATGGCCGACGAAGGTCCCCGCCACAGCAGCCAGCCGCGCGACTCGTAGAACTCCAGGGCGTCTTCGGACGCCGAAAGCGCACCGAGGTCGTACGCCTTCCGCAGGACCCGCTCCAGCGCGTCCATCATCGCGGCGCCGTGACCGCGCCGACGGTGGTCGGAGCGGACGGCGACCGCCTCGACGTACCCCGTCCGGAGTGCCCGGCCCTCGTGTACGAGCCGTCGCTGGACCAGTGACGCGTGCCCGATCAGCTCGCCGCCCTCCCAGATCAGCGTATGCATGCCGCCGAGGGCGTTTTCCCAGTCGTTGTCGCTGAAATCGCCGTCGAAGGCGTCGTCGAGCAGGGCGCGCGCTGCTTCCAGCACGGCGGCGTCGAGGTCGGCGGTGTGCACGGTCCACAGCTCGGTCATTCCGCCATCTTCACCCGGCGGCGGCGTTCTGACCAGCGACTTGTGACTCAGCAGCCGCAGGACTGACGGTGTATGAAGCGCGGCGCGAGCCGTACGGATTCGGGTCGTCGCTCAGGGTCGGTGATCCGGGCGAGCAGGAGTTCGACGGCCTTGCGCCCGATCTCCTCGATCGGCTGCGCCATCGTGGTCACCGCAGGGGTCACCTGGCCCGCCCACTCCATGTCGCCGTACCCGACGATCGCGAGGTCGCGCCCGATCCGGATGCCGAGCCGGTGCGCCTCGTACTGGACGCCGATCATCATCGCCTCGCTCGCCACCACCAGCGCTGTCGGCGAGGGCCAGCTGTCGAGCAGTTTCGCGGTGGCGGCGGCCGCTCCACCCGGGGTCGACTGCCCGCATGCGACCAGTTGCGACGTCCATCGGATGCCGGAGCGGCCGAGGCCGAGCCGGTAGCCCAGCGCGCGCTCCTCGTAGGTGGTCATGCCTTCTTCGCCCGCGATGAAGCCGATCTTGCGGTGCCGCAGCCCCGCGAGATGCCGCACGAGCGCGCAGACGGCCTGGATGTTCTCGGAGCCGACCTGGTCGACGTCGTTGCGTCCGGCCATCCGGTCGACGAGGACGGTCGGCACGCCCATCCGGACCAATCCGTTGATCACCGCCTCGTCGCCCGCCGCGGGAACCAGCAGGACGCCGTCGACGCGGTCCGCCCGCAGCTCGCGGATGACCGCGGCCTCGTTGGCGACGCTGTCGCCAGTGTCGGCGAGGGTGATCTCGCAGCCGTGACGGCGCCCGGCGCGGCGGATGGCGCGGATGAGTTCACCCGAATAGGGGTTCGCGTGCATCGCCATGGCCACCCCGAACCGGTGGGTGACAGGGGTGTCCTCCCACAGGGGTAACGCCGGGGACAATGCCGTCATCGATCCACGCCTTCATCCGAGCTTGAATGAAGGTAACGGCTGACGGGGCGTCGCTCGGCCGCGAGACCGGAAAGTCGCCCAACAATCATCAATGTGAGTGAACGTGCGCGCAGCCGCAGGACGCACGGTGGCGGAGCGTAGGCGGAATCCGGAGCGTCTGGGCCTTGCGTGTGGGGTCGTTGATCCGGGACAGCAGCAGGCGGACGGCCTGCGTGCCGATCTCCTCGATCGGCTGCGCCATCGTGGTCAGCGGCGGATCAACCAGGTCTGCCCACTCGACGTCGTCGTAGACCACGACGGGCAGGTCGATCCCGGCTCGCATGCCTCGGCGGCTCAGCTCGTGCAGCACCCCGACCATCATGCTGTCGTTGCCGACCACCAGTGCCGTCGGCGGTTCCGGCAGCGCGAGCAGCGTGCTCAACGCCAGCGCTCCGCCCGCCCGCGACGACTGCCCGCAGGCGACCAGTTCCTCCGACCAGGTCCGCCCCGAACGGCCGAGTCCCAGCCGGTAGCCGAGGATCCGCTCCTCGCTGGTGCTCAGCCCGGCCGCGCCGCTGATCATGCCGATCCGCTGGTGCCCGAGCGACGCCAGATGCGCCGTCAGCGCCGACGTCGACTGGATGTTCTCCGCGCCGACCTGGTCGACGTCGGTGCGCGTGGAGAGCCTGTCGATGAGCACGGTCGGGACGTCGAGCGAGACGAGTTCGCCGATCACCGAACCGTCGCCGGGCGAGGGCGTGATCAGCAGCCCGTCGACCCGGCGGGAACGCAGTGTCCGGACCGTCTCACGCTCGGTGTCGACCGTGTCGTGGGTGTCCGCCAGCAGGACGGTGTACCCCGCCGCCGCGGCTTCGCGTTCGATCGCCTGGATGAGCACCGCGAAATACGGATTCGCCAGGAGGGAGATCGCGACGCCGATCGACCGCGTCCCGCCGGTGACCAGCGAACGGGCGATGGCGTCACCGGTGTAGCCGGTCTGCTCGATCGCCCGGAGCACCGCGGCCTTGGTCTCCTCGGCGACCGCCCTCGTCCCGTTGACCACATGCGAAACGGTCGTGATGGAGACGCCCGCCAGTTCGGCGATGTCGCGTTGGGTGGGACGGGAGGAGCGTGACGGCGGCATTACCAATCCTCGATCAGGTCTGCTGCAAGCGTTTGCGCAAACGCTTGCGAGTGAGCATAACCCTGTCTACCTTCCCGTCCATCGCCGATAGCCTTGAATCGGAGGGCATCCCCCATGAGACAGCGCAGTCTCCTAGCGCTAGCCCTGGCAGCCGCGCTTACGGTGGCCACGGCCGGGTGCACGGTCGAACGCCACTGGGGTGGCGGGTCGAAGACCGGTGGCGGTGGCAAGGCCAAGGTCGGCCTGGTCACCAAGACCGACACCAATCCCTACTTCGTCGAGTTGAGAGCGGCCGCCAAGGCCGCCGCCGAGTCGAACGGCGCGGACTTCAGCGCTCTTGCCGGCCAATTCGACGGCGACAACGACGGCCAGGTCCGGGCCATCGAGAACCTCATGCAGCAGGGTGCGAACACCATCCTGATCACGCCGAGTTCCTCGACCGGTGTGCTCGACGCCATCGACCGCGCCCGCAAGGCCGGGGTGCTGGTCATCGCGCTCGACACCGCGACCGAACCCGACACCGCCGTCGACGCCACCTTCGCCACGGACAACTTCGAGGCCGGACGTCAGCAAGGCGCGTACGTCAAGGCCGCGCTCGCGGGCAAGCCGCCGAAGCTGTTCATGGTGGACGGCACCGCCGGATCCACAGTGGACACTCAGCGGCACACCGGGTTCCTCAAGGGCATCGGGCTGACCGACGCCTCGCCGGAGATCAAGGGCAAGACACCCGCGAACGGTGACCAGAGCCTCGCCCAGCAGGGCGTCGAGAACCTGCTGCAGCGCACCACCGACATCAACGCCGTCTACACGATGAACGAGCCGATGGGCCGAGGCACCTACGCCGCGCTCCAGGCCCGCGGCCTGGTGAACCAGGTCGTGATGGGCTCCATCGACGGTGGCTGCGAAGGCGTCAAGAACGTGCGCGACGGCCAGTACGCCGCCACGGTCATGCAGTTCCCGAAGAAGATGGCCGAGCAGGGTGTGCTCGCCGCCGTCGAGTACGCCAAGACCGGCAAGAAGCCGAGCGGATTCGTGAACACCGGTTCCGCGGTGATCACCGACAAGCCGATTCCCGGCGTGGAAAGCCAGGACACCAAGTGGGGCCTCGAGAACTGCTGGGGGACGAAATGACCACCGCGACCCTCAAGACGAACGAACGCCCGACCATCGGTGAGTTCTTCCTGCGCGCGCCCGCGGTCGGGCCCGCGCTGGCCCTGCTCGTCGCGATCGTGGTGTTCTCGCTTTCGACCGACACCTTCCTCGACCTCGACAACCTTTCCCTTGTGGTGCAACAGTCCCTGGTGGTGGGCACGCTCGCGCTCGGGCAGACGTTGATCATCCTGACCGCCGGTATCGACCTGGCCAACGCGGCCGCGATGGTGCTCGCGACGCTGATCATGGCGAAGCTCGTTGTCGACGGCGTCTCCGGGATTTGGGCGCTACTGCTGGGAATCGTGGCGACGGTGGTGATCGGGATGGTCACCGGCTCCCTGGTCACCCGGATCAAACTGCCGCCGTTCATCGTCACGCTCGGTCTGCTGACGGTGCTCACCGCGGCCGCGAAACTGTTCGCGAGCGGTCAGGCCGTCCCGGTCGCCGACGAACTGCTCAAATGGCTCGGCACCCGCCGGTACCTGTTCGGCGGCATCCCGATCACCTACGGCATGACGCTGGCTTTCCTGATGTACCTGGGGCTTTGGTACGCGCTCACGCGGACGCCGTGGGGCAAGCACGTGTACGCGGTCGGCAACGCGCCGGAATCCGCGCGGCTGTCCGGGATCAAGGTCAACCGCACCATTCTTTCGGTGTACATCGTCGCCGGGGTGATCGTCGGGATCGCCGCCTGGCAGGCGCTCGGCCGCGTGCCGAACGCCGACCCGAACGCGTTCCAGCTCGGCAACCTCGACTCCATCACCGCGGTGGTGCTCGGTGGCGCGAGTCTGTTCGGCGGCCGGGGTTCGGTTCTCGGCACGATGATGGGCGCGCTGGTCGTCGCGGTACTGCGGTCCGGGCTGACCCAGCTCGGCGTGGACGCGCTCTACCAGGACGTCGCCACCGGTGCCCTGCTCATCGGCGCCGTCTGCGTCGACCGTTTCGCGAGGAGGCAGCAGTCATGACGACACCGACGTTGTCCGCACAGGGACTGGTCAAACGCTACGGCCGGGTGACCGCCATCGACGGCGCCGACTTCGAACTGTTCCCCGGCGAGGTGCTCGCCGTCGTCGGCGACAACGGTGCCGGGAAGTCGAGCCTCATCAAAGCCCTTTCGGGCGCGGTGATCCCGGACGCCGGTGAGATCAAAGTGGACGGTCAGACCGTCCACTTCAAATCCCCGTTGGACGCTCGCCACTACGGGATCGAGACGGTGTATCAGGATCTCGCCGTCGCGCCGGCGCTCGACATCGCGTCGAACATGTTCCTCGGCCGGGAAAAACGGCGTCAGGACATCTTCGGCAAGGTGTTCCGGAAGCTCGACCGGACCGCCATGCGGGACGAGGCGCAGCGGATCCTGGACGAACTCGGCATCAACATCAAATCCATCGCCCAGCCGGTGGAGACGCTGTCCGGCGGGCAGCGCCAGGGTGTCGCGGTCGCGCGGGCGGCCGCGTTCGGCACCAAGGCGGTGATCATGGACGAGCCCACCGCCGCGCTCGGCGTCGCCGAATCCGGCAAGGTGCTCGACCTGATCAACCGGATCCGCGAACGCGGCCTGCCGGTGGTGCTGATCAGCCACAACATGCCGCATGTGTTCGATGTCGCGGACCGCATCCACGTGCACCGTCTCGGCAAGCGCGTCGCGGTCGTCTCGCCGAAGACGCACACGATGAACCAGGTCGTCGGCCTGCTCACCGGCGCGTTGAAGATCGGCGAGAACGGCGAGGTTGAAGAGGTCGCTTCGGCTGTGCACACCGGGTTGTAGCGAGTGAGAGTGCTGCTGGCGGGCCTGTGCACCGTCGACCAGGTTCAGCGTGTCGCCGAGATCCCGGCGCCGGGTGAGAAGGTGCGTTCGCTGTCGATGGACGTCGCCGCCGGGGGGCCGGCGACGAACGCGGCGGTGACCGTGGCCGCGCTCGGCGCCGAGGCGACGCTCCTCACGGTCGCCGGTGCGCACCCGCTGGCCGCACTCGCCCGCGCCGACCTCGATGCGCACGGCGTCGACCTCGTCGACCTCGATCCCGAACAGCCCGATCCGCCGGCGATCAGCGCCATCGTCGTCCGTGAGTCCGACGGTGAGCGCACCGTCGTCTCGCGCAACGCCCACGCTTCGTCGCGTTTAGTCCTCTCGATGCGTTCCTTGCACGCGCAACTACCGCGTTTAGAGGACGAAATGCCCAGGTGTGTCCTCCTCGACGGGCATCATCCGGAGGTCGCCCTCGACGTGGCGCGCTGGGCGCGGGAGCGGAAGGTGCCGGTGGTGCTCGACGCGGGGAGCTGGAAGCCGGTTTTCGGCGAACTCCTGCCGTTGGTCGACATCGCCGCGTGCTCGTCTCTCTACCGTGGGGATGATCCTCGCGAGTACGGCGTACCGGTCGTGATCACCACGGCGGGACCGGAACCGGTGCGCTGGACGACGGCGGAAGGATCCGGTGCGGTTCCCGTCCCCGTCACCCGGGCGCGTGACACGCTTGGCGCGGGCGACGTCTGGCACGGGGCTTTCGCGTACGCGGTCGCCAGGGGCCTGGGAGGCCTCCAGGCTTGGATCGAGTTCGCCAACGAGGTGGCCGCCGAACGGGTGCGGCATGAAGGACCGAGGTCGTGGACGGCTTCGGTCGCGAAGAGGGGAGAGGGACTGCCATGACAGCCATGCCATCGGTGTTCGAGGACCTGTTGAGCAGGGCTCAGACGCTGGCGAAGCCGGGACAGCGCAGCGTGCTCGGGATCGTCGGCGCCCCCGCGTCCGGTAAGACGACGCTGGCCTGGGGCCTGGCGAAGGCGCTGGGCACGAGGGCGGCCGTGGTCGGGATGGACGGTTTCCACCTGGCGCAGGTGGAACTGCAGCGGCTCGGCCGGGCGGAGCGCAAAGGCGCGCCGGACACCTTCGACGCCGCCGGGTACGTGCACCTGCTGCGCAGGCTCGCCGAAGGCCGCGAGACGGTCTACGCGCCCGAGTTCCGCCGTGAGATCGAGGAGCCGATCGCCGGTGCCGTCGCGGTCACCCCGGACGTCCCGTTGGTCATCACCGAGGGCAACTATCTTCTCCTGCAGGACGACCCGTGGAGCGGCGTGAAGCCGATCCTCGCCGAGTCGTGGTTCCTCGCGCCGGACGAACCCGAGCGCATCGAGCGGCTCGTGTCGCGGCACCGTCGTTACGGCCGCTCGCTGGTCGAAGCGCGTCGCCGCGCACTCGGCTCCGATCAGCGCAACGCCGATCTGATCGCGTCGACCAGCGGCCGCGCTGACCTGGTCCTGGAGAACCTTCCGCTGGTCAACTTCGCCATATGACCGGCGTTCTCGTCGTGACGGGCGGCAGCAAGGGCATCGGCGCGGCGGTCTGCGAACTGGCCGCCGCGCGCGGTTACGACGTCGTCGTCAACTACGCGGGCGACGCCGAAGCGGCCGAAGACGTCGCTTCGCGCGTCCGGCGGCACGGCGTCCAGGCGATCGCCCGGCGTGGTGACGTCGCGTCCGAAGAGGACGTGGTCGGCCTGTTCGACGCGGCCGTCGAACTCGGCCCGCTCGCCGGGGTGGTCGCGAACGCGGCCATCACCGGCAACACTCCCGGCCGTTTTGACGAGTACGACGTGGACGTCGTCCGTCGCGTGGTCGATGTCAACATCACGGGCGTTTTCCTGTGCGTCCGCGAGGGCATCCGCCGGATGTCCACCCGGTACGGCGGCGCGGGCGGCGCGATCGTCACGGTGTCCTCCACCGCGGCGCGGACCGGATCACCCGGGGAATGGGTCCATTACGCGGGAACCAAGGCCGCGGTCGAAACGATGACCTACGGCGTGGCGCAAGAAGTCGCGAAAGAATCCATCCGGGTCAACGCGGTCGCACCGGGGATGATCCATACCGGACTGCACGCCGCGGCGGGATTGCCCGACCGGATGGACCGGATCGCCCCGACCATTCCGATGGGACGCGCCGGCGAGCCGAGCGAAGTCGCGGAAGCCGTGCTGTGGCTCCTTTCCCCGGTCGCTTCCTACACCACCGGGACGGTGTTGACCGTCGGCGGCGGGCGTTGACGACCCGGGCCACGGAGCGGTCACGGGGCGATATCGGGTCCGCGTGCGGTTCAGCCACGTTTTAACACTGTTTCCCGGTCGATATCACGATTCATGTGGGAAGTCGGCGGATCACCTCGGCGTCCGATGCGCCTGTGTCACCCTGGTGGCGTCCCCAGCTTCTTGATCAGGACGGTCATCCCCGATGTCCAAGCTCATGTCTGTGCACCACCTGGCACTCACCGTGACCGACGTGGACCGGAGCGTGCCCTGGTACGCCCGAGTGCTCGAACTCGAGGAGTTCACGCGTCGCGAAGACCCGGAGACGGGTCTGCGGAAGGTCGTGCTGCGCTCGCCGAGCGAGGGTTTCGCGGTGGTGCTGGTCGAGCACCAGGACACCGAGCGGCCGCGATTCGACGAACGGCGCACCGGTCTGGACCACGTGGCGTTCAAGGTCTCTTCGCGGTCGGAATTGGCTGAGTGGGAGGCGCGGCTCTCGGAATACGGCGTCGTCTACACGCCGTCGAAGGGCTCACGGACGCTTGAGGGCTCCACGGTCATCGTCTTCCGCGACCCCGACGGCATCCAGCTGGAGATCTGGGCCGACCCCGAGGTCTAGGTGGTGGCGGGGTCTTCGACCTCTTCGGCGGGGCGCCGCATCTCCTGGCGATAGCGGATCACGCCGTAAGCCGTGCCCACCACGAAGAACGCGACGCTGACCCAGAGCGCGACGGTCTTGACCCACGGCAGTTCGTCCAGCAGGCCGGCACCGTAGTAGCCGAGCAACACCAGCGTCGGCACCCAAAGCAGCCCGCCGAGCGCCGTCGCGAGCGCGAACCGGCGCGGATCCATCCGCGCGGTTCCCGCGATCAGCGGCGCCAGCGTGCGGATCCACGGGATCCAGCGCGCGGCCACGATGGCGAAGAAACCCTTGCGATCCAGGAACGCCCTGGCACGGTCGAGATTGTGCCGGTTCAGCACCTTGCCGCCGCGCCGCGCGATCAGTTTCGTGCCGGTCGACCGGCCGATGTAATAGCCGACCTGGTTGCCGAGGATCGCGACGAGCAGTGCGGCGGCCGACAGCAGCCACGCGTTCAGGTCGGAGCCGTGCTGCGCGAGGACGACCCCGGCCGCGAACAGCAGGGAGTCGCCGGGCAGGAACAGCCCGATGATCAGCGCGCACTCCACGAAGATGAAGCTGAGCACGATCACCCAGACGAGCACTGGCCCGGCGGTGTCGAGCCAGCTCACGCCGATGCCCGCGGCCTCGGTGTACACCTCACTCACGACGCGAGCCTACGTGTTCCCGGCGAACCACACGCGGCCGAACCATGGAATCGGGGTGTCCGAAAGGCCCGGTCACGCTTCCCTCAAGCGCGATGAAGGGGCCTTTCATCGCGAATTTCGCAATGAAAGGCCCCTTCATCTCAGCCTCAGGAGTGGTCGACGAGTTCGTCCAGCGCCTGGTCGTAGCCCAGCCGGACGTCGTGTTCGGCCTGGTCACCGCCCAGCAGGTCCACCCGGCTGGTGGCGGGCGGGTAGCCGCTCGCGATCACCGTGTACGTCCCGGCGGGCAGGTCGCTGACCGTGTAGTTGCCCTCCGCGTCGGTCCTCGCCACGGCGGCGACGCCGCCCGAGGAATCGAGCACGGTGATCCGCGCGTCCGGCACCACCCGGTCCCCGTCGGTACGGGCGACCCCGCTCAGCAGGATCGTGCTGACCAGTTCGACGTCGTGGCGCAGCACGCCGGCGCCGGTGGCGGTCAGCGTCGCCGCGACCGGCCGGAACCAGCGACCGCTGGCGACGATCGTGTACCGCCCGCCGACGATGCCGGTGAACGAGTACACGCCGTTCTCGTTCGTGTGCGTCCTGGCGACCTGATTGCCGTTGTGGTCGATCAGGGTCAGTGCCGCACCCGCGACGTTCGTGGCGTCGTCCCGGCGGACGTGCCCGGTGATCTGGGCGGATCCCGCCCGGAACACCCCGTTGCCGTTGCCGTTGGTCAGCGCGTGCTTGCCGGGCTCGGCAGGCGCGGTCACGACCGTCTTCTCGGCAGGCGTCTCGTCCTCTTCCAGGAGGGCTTCGCCGCCTTCGAGGGCCGAAGCCGCGGAGGGCGCCGAGCCGCCGAGCAGCGGGATCTCCTTCATGAACATCAGCACCAGCGTCGCCAGCAGCGCGACCGCGCCCGCCACGTAGAACACCGTCGTGATCGACTCGGTGAAGCCGATCAGCACCGGGGTCTTGATGGCCTCGGGCAGGCTCGCGATACCGCTCGTGTTCGACTGCAGGTCACCGAGCGCCGCCGCCTGGGGTCCGGTCGGCGCGTTGCCGCCGAACGCCTTGGTGATGTTGCCGGGCAGGACGTTGAACAGGATCGTCAGGAACACCGCGACCCCCGCGGTACCACCGATCTGCCGGAAGAACGTCGCCGAAGCGGTCGAGACGCCCATGTCGCTGCGCGGGCCCGCGTTCTGCACCGCGATGATCAGCGTCTGCATGCAGGCACCGAGGCCGAGACCGATGATCGCGGCCGCGACCAGCGGGTGCCACAGCGCGCTGTTGTACTCGACCTGCGCGAAGAAGAACGAGCCCGCCGCGATCAGCAGCGTGCCGACCACCGGGAACACCTTGTAGCGACCGGTCTTGCTGGTGATCTGGCCCGAGATGATCGAACCACTCATGATGCCGGCCATCAACGGGATCATCAGCAGCCCCGACTCGGTCGGCGAGAACTCCAGAACCACCTGCATGTACTGCGGGATCATCATGATCGCGCCGAACATCGCGACACCGACGATGACGCCGCCGATGATCGCGACCGTGAAGGTCGAGTTCTTGAACAGCCGCAGCGGGATCAGCGCGGCGTCCTTCATCAGCTTCTCGATGAAGATGAAGGCGACGACGCCGATCGAGCCGATGACGTAGCAGATGATCGCGTTCTGCGAGCCCCAGCCCCACTTGTTGCCCTGCTCGGCGACGATCAGGAACGGCACCACGGCGACGACGAGCGCGAGCCCGCCCCACCAGTCGATCTTGTGATCGTGGCGCTGGTGCGGCACGTTGAGGACGCGGGCGACGACGAACAGCGCGACGATCGCGATCGGCACGTTGATCAGGAACACCCAGCGCCAGCCGGCGATGTCGTAGCCGAAGACGCTGCCGAGCTTGTCGAAGTCGGCGAAGAACCCGCCGAGCACCGGGCCGAGCACGGTGGAGATACCGAACACGGCGAGGAAGTAACCCTGGTAGCGGGCGCGTTCCCGCGGCGGCACGATGTCGCCCATGATCGTCATCGCCAGCGACATCAGACCGCCTGCGCCGAGCCCCTGGATCGCGCGGAACGCGGCCAGCTCGTACATCGACGTCGCGAACGCCGAGGCGATCGAGCCGATCAGGAAGATCGAGATCGCGGCGATGTAGAACGGCTTGCGCCCGTAGATGTCGGACAGCTTGCCGTAGATCGGCGTGACGATCGTCGAGGTGATGAGGTAGGCCGTGGTGATCCAGGCCTGCAGGTCGAACCCGTTGAGGTCGTTCGCGATCCGGACGATCGAGGTGCCCACGATCGTCTGGTCGAGTGCCGCCAGGAACATGCCCGACATCAGGCCGATCAGGATCGTGACGATCTGACGGTGACTGAGCCGGGGACCGTCTTCTTGGATGGCTGGCGGACTTTCTACGGTGGAACTCATTGCTTCAGGCCCCCTTGGCCTTCGACGCCGACGCGGGGTCGGCGAACTGTGGAGATGTTTTTTCGAGGTCGTCGTTCAGCCGGTGGAACAGCGAGTTGAGGGTTTCGCGGTCGGCGTCGGACCACTCGCCGAGTACCTCGGCGAGCCATTGATTCCGTTGCTTGCGGTTCTCCTCGAAGACCCGGAGACCTTCGGCGGTCGGTGCGAGCAGGCAGGCGCGGCCGTCTTCGGGGTCGGCCAGGCGCTCGACCAGCCCGTGCTGGACGAGAGAACTCGACTGCCTGCTGATGGTCGAGATCTCGGAGTGCAGGAACTCGGCGAGCTTGCTGGTCCGCTGGGGACCGACGTGGATGAGGCAGAAGAGGATCGCGTACGCGGCCCGCTCGATGCCGTCCGGCCCTTGTTTGGACACCTGGGACTTCGCCCGGTTGACCAGGCGCACGAGCCGCACGAGCTCATGCCCGAGGGTGTCGGCCAGATCGAGGTCGGCCTTCGACCTGGTGCCGGGTGTCGTGGGTGTCATGGGGGTCTCTCTCGCCGGTTGCTTGGTCACTGCAACTAGTTGCCTAGAGCAAGGATGTTCCTCTCGAGAGTGCTTCGCAAGGAGAAAGTGACCTTGTGTGTCGGACAACACTTTAGTTGCCGCATGCAAGCACATTTATTCGTGCATGTTTGTCCGATTCGCCCGTCTTGGCCCGCTGAGCAGGGCTTTTGTCCGGCTTGGAACAAGTCAGGCTCGTCGCGCTTTGATGGAGTCATGACCGACTCCGCGCTTTACGCGATCCTCGCCGACCGTGACTTCGGCACCCTCGCCACCATCAAGCGCGACGGCAGGCCCCAGTTGTCGACCGTCAACTACCTCTACGACGCGGACGCCGGCGCGATCCTGATCTCGATCACCGCGCCGCGCGCCAAGACCAAGAACCTCCGCCGCGACCCGAGGGCGACCTTCCATGTGTCGACCGAAAGCGGCGATGGCTACGTTGTCGTCGAGGGTCCCGCCGTCTTGACACCGACCGCCGCCGCCCGGGACGACGCCACCGTCGACGCGCTGGTGGATCACTACCGGCGGGCTCGCGGCGAGCACCTGGACTGGGATGAGTTCCGCGACGCCATGGTCGCCGACCAGCGTGTCCTGCTGACTATCCCGATCGAGCGCGTCTACGGCCTTCAGATGTGACCCGCATTCAGAGGACTAAATGCGTGAAGGAGCGGGGTGTCAGGGGTGGATGCGGGCGATGATCTCGTCTACCCGGTCGAGCAGGTGACTCGGGTCCTCGCCGTCGATCGCGGCCCGCAGGTAGAGGCCATCGCCCACCAGGATGACCAGTTCCGCGGTCAGCGGATCGTCGACGTGCTCGCTGATCATGTCGTGGACCTTCTGGTTGCAGACCTTCACGGCCTCGGTGACCCGCGGTTCGTTCAGCAGGATCCGGATCGTCGCCATGCTCGTGCGATGCAGCGGCTTGCGCATCGTGACGTCGGTGATCGCGGTGCGCAGGTAGTACGACACGACGCCCTCGGGCGCTTGCCTTGCCTGTGCCATGTCCTCGTCCGTGAGCCGGAGCAGTCGCTCCATCAGGCCTTCGACCAGGGCGTCCTTCGAGCCGAAGTGATAGAGCAGGCCACCCTTGGACACCCCGGCCTTCGCGGCGACGGCTTCGAGCGTGACCACGCCGGGGCCCTGGTCGATGAGGATCTCCTCGTACGAGTCGAGGATCCGTTCCTTCGCTGAGGGCTTCGCCATATCAGTTGACTATACCGTCTGGACGGTTTACTTTCGATCAGGGCGGTAACTGTACCGTCCAGACGGTTTACCTAATTGAGGAGAGTGCGCCATGGCGGGGCGCAAGCAGTGGTGGGCGTTGGCGGTACTGGTGCTTCCGGTGCTGCTGATCAGCGTGGACATGACGGTGCTCGGCTTCGCGCTGCCGTTCCTGTCCGAGGATCTGGCGCCCACCGGTGCCGAACAGTTGTGGATCGTCGACATCTACTCGTTCATGCTGGCGGGGCTGCTGGTGCTGATGGGCACCCTCGGTGACCGCATCGGCCGCCGGAAGCTGCTGCTCGCCGGCGCCGCCGCGTTCGGTGCCGCCTCGGTCCTCGCGGCCTTCTCCACCAGCGCGTTCATGCTGATCATCGCCCGCGCGTTGCTCGGTGTCGGCGGTGCGACGCTGATGCCGTCGACGTTGTCGTTGATCCGCAGCATCTTCCTCGACGCCAAACAGCGCCGGATCGCGATCGGCGTGTGGAGCGCCGGGTTCTCCGGCGGGATGGCGGTCGGGCCGGTGCTCGGCGGCTGGCTGCTGGAGCATTTCTGGTGGGGTTCGGTGTTCCTCATCAACGTCCCGGTGATGCTGGTGCTGCTGATCGTCGGGCCGTTCGTGCTGCCGGAGGCGCGTGACCCGAAGCCGGGCCGCTTCGACCCGCTGTCGGCGCTGCTGTCACTGGCCGCGATGCTGCCGGTGGTCTACGGCATCAAGCTGATCGCCGAACACGGCTTCACCGGGAAAGCCGCGATCAGTGTCCTGATCGGTCTCGCGCTCGGCGTCGTGTTCGTGCGCAGGCAGAACCACCTCGACGAGCCGATGCTCGATTTGAAACTGTTCTCTAACCGGGCCTTCAGTGCCTCCGTCGTGACGAACATGCTCGGCGTGTTCGCCATGGTCGGTCTGCTGTTCCTGGTGCCGCAGTATCTGCAGCTGGTGCTGGGACTGACCCCGGTCGTCGCCGCGCTGTGGCTGCTCCCGGCGACGGTCGCCGGTGTCGCCGGTGCGCTTCTCGCGGCCTGGCTCGCGAAGCGGATCCGGGTTTCCGTGCTGGTCAGTGGCGGCCTGCTGGTCGCCGCGGTCGGGTTCCTGGCGTTGACCCAGGTCTCGTCCGGCGGCGGACTCGCCTACGTAGTGGTGTCGTTCACGTTGCTCGGGGGCGGTGTCGCCCTGTCGGAAACGCTGACGAACGACCTGGTCGTCTCGGCCGCTCCGGCCGAGCGGGCCGGCGCGGCGTCGGCGATCTCCGAGACCGGGTTCGAGCTGGGCGGTGCGCTCGGCACCGCGATCCTGGGCAGCGTCGCGACCGCGGTTTACCGCGCCGGCCTGCCGGAGGGTACGGCCGAATCCGCGCGGGACACGCTCGGTGGTGCTGTCGCCACGGCGCAACAGCTCGCTCCCGCGGAAGGGGAAGCGCTCCTGGAGTCGGCTCGCGAAGCCTTCACGCAGGGTGTGCACGTCACCGCATGGGCAGGCGTCGCCGTGCTCGTCTATACAGGGGTACAGGCCTTCATTCTCCTTAACCGGAAGAAAAATTCCGCAGTGCGGATCTGATGCGCTTACGATGGAGGTATGAGCAACGAAGCCTTGGTCACCCGCCTCCGTGAGCACCTAGGAAAGGCCGCGGTGCTCACCGACTCCGACGTCACGGACGCCTACTCGCGCGACATGATGCCGCTGGCCTCGGCGGGCAAGCCACTCGCGGTGGTGCTGCCGTCCGATGTGGAGGGTGTGCAGGCCGTGGTCAAGGCCTGTGCGGAGTTCGGGGTGCCGATCGTGCCCCGCGGCGCCGGCAGTGGCCTGTCCGGCGCCGCGAACGCGATCGACGGCTGCGTCATGCTGGTGCTGACCAAACTCGACCAGGTCGTCGAGATCGACGCGGCCAACCGGCTCGCCGTCGTGCAGCCCGGCGTGGTGAACCTCGATTTCCGCAACGCGGTGGAGAAGCACGGCCTGTTCTACCCGCCGGACCCGTCCAGCTACGACTGGTGCACCATCGGCGGCAACCTGTCCACCAACGCCGGTGGCCTGTGCTGTGTGAAGTACGGCGTCACCACGGACTCCGTACTGGGCCTGGAAGTCGTGCTCGCCGACGGGTCGGTGCTGAAGACCGGGCGCCGCACGGTGAAGGGCGTCGCGGGCTACGACCTCGCCCGGCTCTTCGTCGGCAGCGAAGGCACGCTCGGCGTGATCACGCAGGCGACAGTGGCGCTGAAACCGTTGCCGCAGCTGCCTTCCACGTTCGTCGCGGGCTTCAGCAGCACGGAAGCCGCCGGGGAAGCCGTCGCGCGAGTCGTGCGCGAGGGGCTGGTGCCGTCGCTGCTGGAGATCATGGACGCGACGTCCATCAAAGCCGCCGAGACCTATCTCAAGGCCGACGTCGGCGCGGGAACGGACTGCAAGGCCTTGCTGCTCGCGCAATCCGACTCCGGCGGCGAGGTCGCGCGGCGGGAACTCGCGGCGCTGGAACAGATCTGCGTCGACTGCGGCGCGGATCTCGCCTACGCCACCGACGATCTCGAAGAGGGCAAGATGCTGCTGCAGGTGCGGCGGGTCGTGCTCACCGCGCTGGAGCTGTACGGCGTCTGGCTGACCGACGACGTCTGCGTGCCGCGCACCCGGATCGCCGAACTGATCGCCGGATGCGAGCGGATCAGCGAAGAGGTGGGGCTGCGGATCGCCGTCGTCGGCCACGCCGGTGACGGCAACATGCACCCGACGATCGTCTACGCGCCGGACTCCGAGGACGAGTTCGCCCGCGCTCAGAAGGCTTTCGACGCGATTCTGGACGTCAGCCTGTCACTGGGCGGGACGGTCACCGGCGAGCACGGCATTGGCCGGATCAAACGCGAGTGGCTCGCCAAGGAGATCGGCGAAGTCGGGCTCAAGGTGCACCGCCAGATCAAGCAGGCGCTGGACCCGGGGAACCTCTTCAACCCGGGCTCGATGTTCTCCCTCTAGCGCAATGAAGGGGCCTTTCATCGCAAGATTTGCGATGAAAGGCCCCTTCATTGCGTGAACGGGGCGACCGAGCGGGTCAGTCGCGGATCCGCGGGATCTGCTGCGTGATGTCCTCGGCGGTGTCGGCGACGATGCCGGTCGCGGTGGCGCCGTGCTTCTTCTCGCGGCGCGACTTCACGTACTCGAGCACGATCGGCACCACCGACACCAGCACGATCAGGATGAAGATCGCGTCGATGTTGTCCCGGATGAACGGGATGTCGCCGAGCAGGTGGCCGAGCGCGGTGATCCCGGCGGCCCACAGGATGCCGCCGATGACGGTGTAGGTGAAGTACTTCTTCGGGTCCATCTTGCCGATGCCCGCGATCCAGGTGATGAACGTCCGCACGAACGGCACGAACCTCGCCAGCACGACCGCCTTCGGCCCGTGCTTCTCCAGGAAGGCGTGGGTCTGGTCGACGTACTTCTTGTTGAAGAACTTCGAGTCCGGCTTGCGGAACAGCCAGGGGCCGACCTTCCAGCCGAGGCCGTAGCCGAGCAGGTTGCCGAGCAGGGCCGCGACGGTGACCAGCAAGCAGACCAGCCACAGCGGGGCTTGGATCTTGTCCGAGGCGATCAGCAGGCCGGCGGTGAACAGCAGAGAGTCACCGGGCAGCACCGGGAAGACGCTGCTCTCGATGAAGATGATCAGGCAGAGCACGGTGATGACCGGGACGGTCAGCCCGTTCAGCAGGTGCATCGGGTCCAGCCACTCGGGCAGGAGCCCCATCGTCGTCACGTTGTTCTGCGCCAGGATCACACCAAAACGGTACAGGGTGACGCTGAGTGGCTTGACCCGACGGGGAAGGCGGCTCAGATCAGTGTGAGCAGCCCGATCACCGAACCGGCCGCCAGTCCCAGCAGCACGGCCAGCAGCAACACCCAGTGCGCGGGCAGGGGCGCACTGCCGGGCGAAGGGGCCGGAGGCGGCGTCGGCCGCTCCGTCAGCCTGGCCGTTTCCGCGTCCTCCAATGCGACGCGCTCGCGTTCGAGCGAGTCGGCACTCGCGCCGGACAGCAACCCGTACTGCAGCGGAAGTTCGTGTTCTCCCGGAGACGAGTCGGGATTCTCCGAGCCGTCGGAACTACTCTCGGTGTCCGATTCGACCGGTTTCTCGGTAGAAGTCTCGGTGATCCGCTCAGTGGAAGGCGCGAAGACGGCTTGAGCGCGCAAGGCGTCGGCCAGGAGCTTTTCCGGGTCCTTGGGCTCGCTCATCCGGACTCCTCTCGCCGCTACCCGTCGCTGACCGACACACCACCTTCGACCGCGCCGCTCAGCGGGGCCGTGGCGCTCAATGTAGCCGCCGCCTCGTCCTTGACCCACTCGCCCTGGCGCAGCACCTTGGCCGGTCGCAGGTCGCGGTCGAGCACCACGACGTCGGCCGCGAGACCGGCGCGCAGCGACCCGGTCCGGTCGGCGATGCCGAGCAGTTCGGCAGGCCTGCCGGAGGTCGCGCGGACGGCGTCGAGCAGGTCGATACCCGCGCCGCGGACGAGGTTGCGGAAGGCCGCGTCCATGGTCAGCGTGCTGCCCGCCAGCGAGCCGTTCCCGGCCAGCGTGGCGACCCCGTCACGGACGTCGACCTCGAGGCGGCCGAGGATGTAGCTGCCGTCGGCGGCGTCGGTGGCCGACATGGCGTCGGTGATGAGCACCGTCCGGCCCTTGCCCGCGTGGTGCGCGGCCAGCCGCAGCACCGTGGGATGCACGTGGACGAGGTCGCAGATCAGCTCGACGGTGATCCGCTCGTCGTCCAGGAGCGCGCCGATCGGGCCCGGCTCGCGGTGGTGGAGCGGGCGCATGGCGTTGAAGAGGTGTGTCGCGACGGAGGCGCCGGCGTCGATCGCCGGGATGATCTGGTCCTCGACGCCGTCGGTGTGCCCGATGGCGGCGATGACGCCCGATTCGGCCAGCTGCCGGACCGCCTTGATCCCGCCGTGCAGTTCGGGGGCGAGGGTGACCATCCGGATGTCACCGCGGCCCGCGGTGAGCAGCGCGTTGACCGTCGCCGTGTCCGGTTCGATCAGCGTCGCCGGATCGTGTGCCCCGCAGCGCGCCTTCGAGATGAAGGGTCCTTCGAGGTGAATGCCGGCAAGTTCACCCTCTTGGACCAGCTCTCGAAGGGCCGCGATCTGGTCTCGCAGCACCGGAATGGGGTCCGAGACGAGACTGCCGAGCATGGTCGTGGTCCCGTGTCGCCGATGCGCGCGGACGGCGCGATACAGCTCCTCGGGGTTCGCACTGGAGAACGACCCGCCCCCGCCGCCATGGCAGTGGGTGTCGATGAAACCCGGCACGACCAGGCACCCGTCGACAGGGACGCGGTCGATGTCCGGGGGTGTCCCGGACCCGACTTGGACGATCTTGCCGCCGGCGATAGCCAGCCAGCCGTCGTCGAGTACACGGTCCGGGGCGACGACCCGGCCGCCCACGATCACGAAATCTCCGGCGCCTCTCACGCCCCCCAGCATATATTGGTCTGGACCAAGCATGGCGGCACAACCCAGCGCTCGAGAGTGAGGCCGGGTGTCAGTTCGGCGACTGCATCGCTTTCTGCAGTGCCTCCAGCGCCCGGCTGGCGGTTGACTTCACGGTACCTTTGGAAATACCGGCGGCCTCGGAGATCTCGGCCTCACTCAGCCCACCGTAGTAACGGAGTACCAGAACTTCACGCTGACGCGGGGGCAGTTTGGACAAAGCGCTCACCACGGCCTGATGTTCACTCGACAGCATGGCGAGGCTTTCGGCCGAACGCGCGTTGACCGCGTGCGGCGCGACGTACTCGCGAGCGGTCTTGCGGCGGCGCAGCACGCTGCGTGATCCGTTGACCACGGCGGTGCGCAGGTAGCCGACGGCCGCGGCGGCGTCGCGCAGCCGTCCCCAGTTGCGGTGCAGCCCGGTGAACGCCTCCTGCACGACGTCCTCGGCGGTGGCCGGTTCGTCCACGAGCAGGATGGCCAACCGGACGAGCCGCATCCGATGCTGGCGATAGAGATCCTCGAGGGTCAGTGGTGCCGCAGGCGGCGGTGGCGTGACCGGTCCGTCCATGGTGCGCAGATGGCCGAGGGTCACCTCGACACTGCGTTCCGCGTTGCCCTCGAGCATGTACCCCTACCTGTTCATTTACCCCTTTGAAGCACAACCTGTGCGTGGCGCTCGATCAGCGTATCGGGTGGGGCGGGAGTCCTGCCTGATCGGATCCTGAGAAGCTGAGGCGTCTGTTGGAACGACCTTGGAGATGTCGATGGCCTGGTTCCTGGTGGAGATCACGTACGTGCAGGAGAAGCTGGCGGACGTGCGTCCCCGGCACCGGGAATTCCTTTCCCGCCTCGCCGACCAGGGCGTCGTCGCGCTCGGCGGCCCGCTGGGCGACGGCTCCGGCGGCATCTCGATGTACCAGGCGGCGGACGAGGCGGCACTGCGGGAGATCATCGACCAGGATCCGTACCACCTCGAGGGTGTCGTCGCGGAGCGGTCCGTGCGCGAGTTCAAGCCGGTGATCGGCTCCTGGATCCCCAAGGAATCCTGACGGCTCAGAGATCGAGGGCGACCGGCTCGCGTTCGACGCAGATTCGGACGCGGTCGCCGGTCACCGTCGGCAGCTCGCAGGTCCCGCAGAACCCCTGACGGCACGAATACGCGATACCGGGCACGGTTTCGCGCAGGACGTCGAGCGTCGTCCGGTCGGCAGGCACGGCCAGCGTGACGCCACTGCGGGCCAAGGTGACCCGGAACGGTTCGCCGCCGACGATCGGTGGCGTCGAGAACCGCTCGAAAAAGACCGGACCGGACGTGCGCGGTGCCGCGTCCGTCCGGACGCCGACGATCATCGGAACGGGGCCACAGCAGTAGATCGGCGCCTGTTCGGGCATGCCTTCGAGGAGTTCCGCGCCCGAGGCGGGGATGCCGTATTCGGTGTCCGGCCGGATCCAGACGCGGTCGCCGGACAGCGCAGATGAGCTCTCGGCGGGAAAGAGTGCCTCGATCTGGGCCAATTCCTCCACGAACGGCATCGAGGCCCGATCGCGGCCGGTGTAGACCAAGCGCCAGTCCGCGCCGGAGGCGGCGGCTTGCCGCACCATGGGCAGGATCGGCGTGATCCCGATGCCGCCCGCGACGAACAGATACGACGGACTCGCGACGAACGGGAACGCGTTGCGCGGTCCCCGCACGGTGATCCGCGCGCCCTTCTTCAATCCGTGCACCGCCGTGGATCCCTCGCCGAGCAGCCGGACGCCGACGCGGTAGACCGAGCGGTCGTCCGGGTCGCCGCACAGTGAGTACTGCCGGACCAGCCCCGGCCGCGGCGAGAGGTCGACGTGCGCGCCGGGCCGCCAGCGCGGCAGAACCTCGCCGCGTTCGTGCACCATCCGGAGGCTGACGACGCCTTCGGCTTCGGTGCGGACGTCGTCGACCACCAGCGGGAGAGCACGGTCGACGGCGAGTACCGGGGGACGACGGCGCCCGCTCATCCCGCTGAGCCTGCGATACAGCGCGACGACACCGGTCAGCGACGCCATCGCGCGGTCGGTCCGCCCGCTGCCGTCGAGCCGCAGCGGGCGCGTCATCGTGGTCCGTCGGCGGCCAGCGCGGCCGGGGAATTCGCGAGATACGCGACGGCCTGATCGGTGTCGCCGGTTTCGGTCGGGTGATAGGACTTCCGGAAATACGGCAGGATTTCGCGCCGCAGCTGCCTTCCCGAGGGCAGCAGCCCGAGCTTCGCGACGCGCAGATAGGTCCGGAAACTCGTCTTGCCCGGCCGCGTCGGATCGTTCTTCATGAGGAACCTGGTGCCTCGCAAGAAGACCCAGGCGAGCACCGGGGTCACCACGATCATGCTGCGGACGCGGCGGCCGTAGCGACCGTCGAGGTGCATGAACAGGTCGAAGGCGACAGAGCGGTGCTCGACCTCTTCGGCACCGTGCCAGCGCAGGAGATCCAGCATCGTCGGGTGGGCACCGGCGGCGTCGAGTGCTTCGGCGTCGAGGATCCATTGGCCGAGGAACGCGGTGTAGTGCTCGATCGCGGCGACGATGGCGAGCCGTTCGATCAGCCATTCCTCACGGCGCTTGGCGGACAGCGGGCGATCACCGAGCAGGCGGCGGAACATCCATTCCATCTGCGCGATGAACGGCCGCACGTGCACGCCGGCCGCTTCGAGGTGTTCGGCGGCGCCGTCATGTGCCTCGGCGTGCATGGCCTCCTGGCCGATGAAGCCGAGGACGTCTTCCTTGAGTCGTTCGTCGCGGATCAGCGGTACGGCCTGCTTGAACACCTCGACGAACCAGCGTTCGCCTTCCGGCAGCGCCAGATGCAGCACATTGATCGTGTGCGTCGCCTGCGGTTCGCCGGGGATCCAGTGCATCGGCAACGATCCCCAGTCGAACTTGACGTCGCGTGCGTGCAGGACGATCTGCTCGTGGTCCGTCATGACGCCCGCCCGCTGAGTTCGAAGTCGCTCGGGTCGACCTTGCGGGTTTCGAGCCAGTAGCGCCAGGTGAACCCGGGCCAGATCGTGCGGTTGACGCCCTTGGCGTCGAGATACCAGCTCTTGCAGCCACCCTGGGTCCACACGCCTTTGACGAGCTTGTCCTGGATCTCGCGCTGGAACTTCTCCTGGACACCGGCACGGACGTCGAGCGCCTCGGCGCCGCGCGAGTCGGCGAGCTTGATCGCGTCGACGACGTAGCGCGCCTGTGATTCGATCATGAACACCACGGAGTTGTGGCCCAGCGCGGTGTTGGGGCCGAGGAGGAAGAACAGGTTGGGGAAGCCGGAGACGCTGATGCCCTTGTGCGTGCGCATCCCCTCGGTCGCCCATTCCTTGGCGAGGTCGCGGCCGTCGATCCCGGTGATGTCCAGGTATTCCAAGGCATCCGTGACCTTGAACCCGGTGCCGTAGATGATCGCGTCGACCTCGTGCTCGACGCCGTCGCCGTCGACGACGCTGTGCGCCTTGACCTCGCGAACGCCGTCGGTGTTGACGTCCACATTGGACTGATTGATCGCCGGGTAGTAGTCGTTGGAGATCAGTACCCGCTTGCAGCCCATGGTGTAGTCGGGCGTGACCTTCTTGCGCAGCTTGGGGTCCTTGATGGCCTTGCCGATGTGGCGCTTCGCGATCACCTCACCCGCCTTCATGATCGCGGGGTGGCCGTTGAAGCCGACGGCGCGCACTTCGAGGAACCAGTAGAGCGCGTTGCGGTAAAGCCGTTGTACGCCGGGAATCCGGCGGAACGCGGTCTTGGCCCAGCGAGGCATGGCGTGATCGGGCTTCGGCATGATCCACGGCGGCGTGCGCTGGAACAGCGTCAGCTCGTCGACCTCGGGGGCGATCCGCGGGACGAACTGGACCGCGCTGGCGCCGGTGCCGACCACGGCGACCTTCTTGCCGCGCAGGTCGTATTCGTGGTTCCACTGCGCGGAATGCCAGGTCTGGCCCTTGAAGTTCTCGATCCCGGGCAGCGTGGGGAGCTGCGGGATGTGCAGGCCGCCGACGCCGGAGACGACGAACTGGGCCTCGATGTCCTTGCCCGCCTTGGTGTGGACGTGCCAGCGCCGCGTGGTGTCGTCCCAGGTGGCGCCGGTGAGTTCGACGCCGAACCGGATCTTGCGGCGCAGTCGGTACTTGTCGGTGACGTCCTTGAGGTACTGGAAGATCTCCGGCGCCGGCGAGAACGACCGCGACCAGTCGGGGTTCTGCTCGTAGGAGAACGAGTACATGTGGGACTGCACGTCGCAGGCGCAGCCGGGGTACGAGTTGTCCCGCCAAGTACCGCCGACTTCGTCCGCCTTCTCCAGGATGACGTAGTCCCGGATTCCGGCTTTTTCGAGCTGGATGGCCTGGCCGAGCCCGGAGAACCCGGTGCCCACGATCACGACCTTGACTCGCTCGGTCATCTGGCAATCCTCCACTTCGAGGCGTTCGTGCCCAGATGACGTTACCGGAAGTAACAGTTACTTGCTAGTACTACCTACCTGTCAGTACGTCCCGCCGAGCTTCGTGTGATCCCAGCTCACGATCTTGGTCGGCGTGAAAATCAGCCCGATCCGCTTCGGGGCCTGCTTGCCGATGAAGCCCGTGAGCTCGTCCGGAACCGGGTCCCCCGGCTTCGCGCCCGCGTAGCGCTGCATGAGGTTGACACCCATCTGCGTGACCACGGCCGTCTCGGTGACGATCTCGACATCGGCTTCGAGTGAGACCCCGCGCAGCTTGTCGTAGCTGTCGCCGTCCTCGATGAGCACGGTGGCGCGCGGGTCACGCTCCAGGTTCTTCGCCTTCTGCGACGTGCCATAAGTCCAGGTTGCGACGCCGGACTCGTGCGGGTAGTACCAGAGGGGCGCCAGATGCGGACGGCCGTTCGGGCCCATCGTCGCGACGTTGATGACCTTCTGCTCGTCGAGGAACGCGGTGAGCTCGTCGGGCGTCATGCGGATCTGGTCGCGACGGGACATACGTGGTCAACCCTTCGGTTTGGACGCTGTGGCGGCCCGGCCTGCCTGACCGGTTATGGAAGATTCGTACGCGCCACGCCGCTCGATGTCCACGAGTGCGGCCGCGTCGGCCTTCTTGATCCGGCTCTTCGCGCCGATCTCGATGATCGGCGGCAGGAACGCGCGGATCAGCTTGAGGCCGCCGACCCAGCGGGGCACGTGGACCGTGCGGGCGCGTTTGTTGATCCCGGCCTGCAGGTGGTCGAGCGCGACGGACAGCGGGTAGGTCTTGCCGAGCAGGCCGGGCATACCGGTGCGGAGCTTGCCGAAAACCGGGTGCTTGTCGGCGCTCTCGACGAGGTCGGTGCGGATCCAGGTCGGGTGTGCGACGCCGACCTTCACGCCGAGGTGGGCGACTTCGGCGCGGAAGCTGTTGCAGAACGCTTCGACGCCCGCCTTCGCGGCGGCGTAGTTGGACATGCCGGGAGCATGGGTGATCGCGGCCAGCGACGAGATCGCGAGCAGGTAACCCTTGCGGTCGATGACATGCGGAAGGGTGACGCGGAAGGTGCGCCAGACGCCAAGCAGGTCGACCTCGATGACCTTCTCGAAGGCGGCCGGATCCACCGACCGGACGAAACCGGAGGTCGCGATGCCGGCGTTCGCGATGACGATGTCGATCCCGCCGAAGTGTTCGACGACGCCGGCGGTGGCGCGTTCGAGGTCGTCCCAGCTGGTGACGTCGGCTTCCCAGGCGTGAGCGCTGGGGCCGATCTTCTCGGCGACGGCCTTCTGTTCCCCGGCTTCGATGCCGACCAAAGCGACCTTCGCGCCCTGCGCGGCCAGGCGCTCGGCGAGCCCCGCGCCGATGCCTCTGGCGGCGCCGGTGATCAGGACGACCTTGCCGTTCACGCTGTTCTTGGCCACGTTGCCTCCTCGTCCGAGTCCTACGGCTTTCGGACGGTACCGCAACCTACCCGGAGTAAGCTACCCACAAGTAAGTATGCGTTTCGTCCTCTGAATGCGGTAGTTGGTAATGCGAACCACCGCATTCAGAGGACGAAACGCGGGGGCCTCAGGCCGAGGCGGAGGTGAGGGCCTCGACCTCGTCGGCGGTGAGGGCCAGGTCGACGGCGGGCAGGAGATCGTTCAGCTGCTCGACCGAGCGGGCGCTCGCGATGGGCGCGGTGACGGTCGGCTGGGCGAACAGCCACGCGAGCGAAACCGCCGCGACGGAGACGCCGCGACGGAGACGCCGCGCGAGGCCGCGACCTCGTCGAGCGCCGACAGGACCCGCTCGCCACGTTCGTCCAAATAGGACGAAGCGCGGGCGGCGCGCGGGCTGTCGCCGAGGTTCTCCTTCGAACGGTACTTCCCGGCGAGGAAACCCTTGGCCAGCGCGAAGTATGGCAGGACGGTCAAGCGTTCGCGCTCGACCGTCGGCGCCAGGTCGCGTTCGTAGTCCCGCTCCACGAGGTTGTAGTGCGGTTGCAGCGCGACGAACTTCGCCAGACCTTCGCGGTCCGAAATGGACAGTGCTTCGCCCAGCCGTTCCGCGGAGTAGTTCGACGCCGCGATGTAGCGCACCTTGCCCGCGCGCACGAGCTCGTCGAAGGCGCGCAGCGTCTCTTCGATCGGGGTCTCCGGGTCGTCGATGTGCGCATAATAGAGGTCGATGTGGTCGGTCCGGAGCCGTCGCAGCGAGTCCTCGGCCGCCGCCGCGATGTTCGCCGCCGAGAGCCCCTTCCGCTCGTCCCACATCCCGGTCTTGGTCGCGATGACGACGTCGTCGCGACGGCCGCGCTTGGCCAGCCAGTCACCGATGATCGTCTCGGAACCGCCCTTGGCGTACAGATCCGCGGTGTCGATGAAGTTGCCGCCCGCCGCCGTGTAGGCGTCGAGGACGGCGAAGGACTGCTCCTGGTCCGCGGTCCAGCCGAAAACGTTCCCACCCAGGTTGATCCCCTGGACATCGAGGTCGGTGCCGCCGAGTTTCGCCATACCTCGAACTTAAGGGAAGACATCGGCGAAAGCAGGCGTTGGCTCGGGACATGGGAATCGAACTCGGCAGGATCGGCATCTGGCAGATCGAAGGCGTGCTCACCACTGAGCTCGCGCGTGAGGTGGAAAAACTCGGCTACGGCGCCATCTGGATCGGCGGCTCGCCATCGGGTGATCTCGCGAAGGCGGAGGAGCTCCTCGACGCGACGAAGACGATCAAGGTGGCCACCGGCATCGTTAACATCTGGCAGGACGACGCGGCCACGGTCGCCGAGTCGTACCAGCGTCTCGCCGCGAAGCATCCGGACCGGTTCCTGCTCGGCATCGGTGCTGGGCACCGGGAGCAGACCGCCGAGTTCAAGAAGCCGTACACGGCGCTGGTCGAGTACCTCGACGCGCTCGACGCCGCCGGAGTGCCCGTCGAGGGCCGCGCGCTCGCCGCACTCGGCCCGAAGGTGATCAAACTCGCAGGAGACCGCACCGCGGGAGCCCACCCCTACCTGATGACCCCCGAGCACACCCGTCAGGCGCGCGAGATCCTCGGCGAAGGACCGCTGCTCGCGCCCGAACAGAAGGTCGTCCTCGAGACCGACCCGGCGAAGGCGCGTGAGGTCGGGCGGCAGACCGTCAAGTTCTACCTGGGGTTGGTCAACTACACGAACTCCCTGCGCAAACTCGGTTTCACCGACGAGGACCTGGCAGGCGAGGGCAGCGACAAGCTGGTCGACGCGCTGGCCGTCCACGGCGACGCCGAGACGGTCGCTCGCGGCGTCACCGCGCACCTCGAAGCCGGAGCGGACCACGTGAACATCCAGGTACTGAACTCCGACCCGCTGCCGGTCTACCGGGCGCTCGCCGGCGTCCTTCTCTGACACGACGGCTGTAGGCACCTCCCGGCCGACCTCGTACGATGCGGCCGAGAGGTGCACCAGCCTGCTTCGAGGAGGAGTAAACGATGCCCATCGCCACCCCCGAGGTCTACGCGGAGATGCTCGACCGGGCGAAGGCGAACGAATTCGCCTACCCGGCCATCAACGTGACTTCGTCGGAGACCCTGAACGCCGCGATCCGCGGGTTCGCCGAGGCGGAGAGCGACGGGATCATCCAGTTCTCCACCGGCGGCGCGGAGTTCGCTTCCGGCCAGAAGGTCAAGGACATGGTGACCGGTTCGGTCGCGCTCGCCGAGTTCGCCCAGGTCGTCGCCGCCAAGTACGACGTGAACGTCGCGCTGCACACCGACCACTGCCCGAAGGACAAGCTCGACGGCTTCGTCCGCCCGCTGATCGAGATCTCGGCCGAGCGGGTCAAGAACGGGCAGCACCCGCTGTTCCAGAGCCACATGTGGGACGGCTCCGCGATCGACCTCGACGAGAACCTCGAGATCGCGCAGGAACTGCTCGCCAAGGCCGCGGCCGCGAACATCATCCTCGAGGTCGAGATCGGCGTCGTCGGTGGCGAGGAAGACGGCGTCGAGGCCGAGATCAACGAGAAGCTGTACACCGCCGAAGGCGACTTCCTGAAGACGATCGACGCGCTCGGCTCCGGCGAGAACGGCCGCTACCTGCTGGCCGCGACCTTCGGCAACGTGCACGGCGTCTACAAGCCCGGCAACGTGAAGCTGCGCCCGGACGTGCTCAAGGGCGGCCAGGAAGCGGCGTCGAAGAAGCTCGGCCTCCCGGCCGGCTCGAAGCCGTTCGAGCTGGTCTTCCACGGTGGTTCCGGCTCGCTGCCGGAGGAGATCCGCGAGGCGGTGTCCTACGGCGTCGTGAAGATGAACGTCGACACCGACACGCAGTACGCCTTCACCCGCCCGATCGCGGACCACTTCTTCAAGAACTACGACGGTGTGCTGAAGATCGACGGCGAGGTCGGCAACAAGAAGGTCTACGACCCGCGCAGCTACCTCAAGGCCGCCGAGGCCGGCATGGCCGCGCGCGTCGTCGAGGCCGCGCAGTCGCTGGGTTCGGCGGGCAACAAGCTCTCCTGACCCGCTTCGGTACGTCATGAGGGGTCCCCATAGGACGAAATTTGTCCTGTGGGGACCCCTCATGACACCCGGAGGAGAAGGGTCAGGCGGTCGGAAGCCCCGAGCGCTCGCGACGTCGCTCCAGCACCGAGTTCACCGCGCGCGTCCCCGGCCCGGCGGCGGCCCACAGCGCGCCGACGCCGACCAGGCAGACCGCAGCCGTCCAGTAGGCGACCGGCGGCGCCGATTCCGTGTGCGCGTCGCCGAGGAACCACGGCCGGAACTGCGACTGCACCCACAGCATCCCGTAGCCGAAGGACGTCACCAGCAGCGCGCCGACACCCGCCGTCAGCAGCGGATGACCACGGCCGATGCGGAACGCCAGGTCCACCGCGAGGCCGACGGCGAGCAGGTAGAACGGCACGACCGAGATCGGGAAGCCCATCCCGAGCAGCAGCGGCCACATCACCAGCCGGTAGCCGAGGTAGAGGGCGGCGACCGTCGTCCCGGCCCAGCGGAAACCGGTCGTGTACCGCGCCAGCGCGAAGATCAGCGCCATCACGCCGATACCCCACAGCGGGTAGACCCAGTCGTCGATCGGCATCGTGAAGTACTCGACGGCCACCCGGTCGACCGGATGCCCGATCTGATTGGCGGCGAAGTTCAGCAGTTCGGCTTCGGCCTCGGGCGTGCCGCGCTCCCAGGCGCGCAGGCCGAGGATGCCGTATTCCTGCTGGCCGTTCGGAAAGAACGTGTTCTCCAGGAAGAACACCCACAGTCCGATCAGGACCCCGGTGCGTGTCCGGCCGGGCTTGGCGTACTTCAGCCAGCCCATGATCACGCCCGCCTGCATGATGCCCGTGCCGATGTAGAGCATCATGTGCGACGGGCTCCACGCGGTCAGGTCGAGGCCGTTGACGCGGTGGTTGATGACGTCCAGCGGCGCCGCGATGAGGAAGACCACGAGTCCGACCTGCATCAGCCGCAGCGAACGCCGGTCGGCGCCCATCCCGGTGTAGCTGTGGATCGCGACGAGCACCATGATGATCACCGTGCCGACGGTGTTGATCAGGTGCGGCGGGGCGAGGTCGTCCCGGAGCCACATGAAATGCCACGACATGTCCCAGGACGAGCCCACCATCTTGAAGGCGAACGCGGCGAGCCACATGCCGTAGCAGAAGTTCAGCACCCAGTCCGGCGTCGCCTGTCCCGGCGCGCCGCGGTGCCAGTGGAGCTTGAAGAACAGCCTGGTCTTCGCGATCGGGCTGCGGGGGATGACACCCGGCGAAAGGTCCCCGGTCACTTCTGTCGCCTTTGTCATACGGACATCTTCCCTGCTCCAGATCACGGGACGGGCATTCGGGGTCGAAAATCGGGGTTCACCCGTAGGGGTGGCGGATTTGCGATCAGCGGGCGAAGCAGGGCAAGGTGTGCCGCCATGATGCCGAAACGACTTGTCGCGGCGGTACTCGTCGCCGCTCTGGTGCTGGCCGGCGCGGGCATTCTCGGGAGCCTGTTCTTCTAGACAGAGGCTGTCGGCACAATGGCCAGCATGACGAACCTCCTCGGCCCCCAGCCGACGCACCTTCCCGAGCACACCGCCGCGCAAGCGGCGCTGGACGCCGGGAGCGACCCGGCCGCCGTCGCCGCCGAGCACCCCGACTACAGCGAGGCCTGGGCCGCGCTCGCCGAGAAGGCGTTCGAAGCCGGTGAGACCGTCGCCGCCTACGCGTACGCCCGCACCGGTTACCACCGCGGCCTCGACCAGCTCCGCCGCGCGGGCTGGAAGGGACACGGTCCGGTGCCGTGGGCGCACCGCCCGAACCAGGGCTTCCTGCGCGCCCTCGCCGTCCTCGGCAAGGCCGCCGGCAAGATCGGCGAGACCGAGGAGTACGACCGCTGCCGGACCTTCCTCAGCGACTCGGACCCGGCCGCCTCGGAGGCGACCGGCCTCAAGTAGCGCGCAATGAAAGGTCCTTTCCTTGCAAATTTTGCAAGGAAAGGACCTTTCATGGCACTTGGTGACCCCTAGAACAGCCCGCAGTTCCCCGGAGCAGGCAGCCCCGCGAAGCGTCCCTCAAGCCAAGCGAAAGCCTCCGGGAAAGCGCGGATGGCCCCACCGACATGCGTCGGAACCAGCGAAGTCGAGAACTGCACCTTCGCCCCCTTCGCGCACCACGAGCGCGCCATGGTCCGCCCCTGCGGGTAGGGCACGATGTCGTCCAGTGCGCTGTGGACGACCAGCGTCGGCGCACCGGGCTTTCGTGCCCCGATCAGCTGTTCCCCGACCCGCGTTTTGTACGGCTCCTCGCCGAGATACGCGGTCAGCGGCCTGCCGTCGTTGGTCAGGTCCTTCGACTGGGTGAACGCGTGCGCGAAGATCGCGTCGGCCGTGCACTCCTGCTTGACCTTCTCGAACGCCTCCTTGCCCTTGGCGTTGAGCAGGTTCGGGAGGTTCAGCTCCGGATACGCCGCGTCCATGCTGACCAGCGTGAACCCGAGGAATCCGAACGCGTAGTGCCCGTCGATGTTCTTGCCGACTTCGGCCAGATCCGCCGGGACGGCGCCCGCGTACGAGCCCTTCAGCTTGAGTTCGGGGGCGTACGACGGCTGCAGTTCGGCGGCCGACGCCGACGCTCCGCCGCCCTGTGAGTACCCCGCGGTCGCGACCGGGCCGTTGTCGGGAAGGTTCGCTTCGGGCAGGCGCTGTGCCGCGCGGATCGAGTCGAGCACGGCGTTGCCCTCGGCGACGCGGTTGACGTAGGTGTGGACGCCGGGGGTGCCGAGGCCTTCGTAGTCGGTGACGACGATGCCGTAGCCGCGAAGCAGCAGCCCGGCGATGAAGGGCCCTTCGTACTCCGTGCCCGCGGCGAGGGCCTTCGATGGCGCGCACTGGTCGCCGACGCCCTGCGTTCCGGCCGCGTAGCCGACGACCGGCCGCTCGCCGGGGCCGGTCCACGCCTTCTTCGGGGTGAGGACGGTGCCGGTCACGGCGTTGGGCCTGCCGTGGGTGTCGGTGCTGCGGTACATGATCCGCTGGACGTCGGCGTCGGCCTTGATGAGTTTCACGGGATCGACGTAGAACGTGGACGGTTCGTGCCGGATGATGTCGCCGGGAGCACCCGCTGGCAGCGGCGACGGGGGGTCGTAGAAGGACGGGGCGGCGACGGCCTGCGGTGCCCCGAAGGTCAGCAGTGCCGCGACGGTGGCCGCTGAGACGGCGGCGGACACACCGCGCCGGGATCCTGAACGCATGCTTGCTCCTCGTTGAGCACAAACATTTTCGACAGAGGTGTCGAAAAAGAGAGTCAGTGAGGTGGCGCACAATGTCAAGTCCGGCGCCGAGAGGGCGACCCCGCAAACTCCCGATCGGCGAGCAACGCGCCCGGGTGCTGGGTGCGGCTGCCGGGGTCTTCGCGGTGCACGGCGCGCAGGCCGCGACGATCGAGCAGATCGCCCGCCGGGCAGGCGTGTCCCGGCAGGCCGTCTACGAGCAGTTCGGCGACCGCACGACGCTGTTCGCCCAGGTCGTGGCGGATATCGAAGAACGCGCCTTCGAGGCGATCGGCGCGCCCGCCCTCGACTCTTCGCAGCCCGAACTCCGGTCGTGGGCGCGCGCCAACTACGCCAACATGTTCGCTTTCGTCGCGGCGAACCCCGAGGCGTTCCCGGTCCTGCGCGAGGCGGAACGCATGGGCGATCCGGCCCTGACGCGGTTGCGGGAGCGGCTCGCGGGCGTCTACACCGAGGCGAGCAGGCAGCGCTGGGCCAGCCACGGCGTCGAGTCGGGCCGCGCGGACAAAGCGTTGGTCACCCTGTTCTTCGCGATGACCGAAGCGCTCGTCCAGGCGAGCTGGGACGGTGAGCCGCCCGACGCGGACGCGCTCATCGACCTGCTCACCGAATTCACCGTCGGAGGCGTGGTCCGCCTTCGGACCGCGGCCGCCGACGTGATGGAACGACTGAGGTAACTAAGCGACGGCCTCCAGCGCGGGCTCTTCGACGGTCGCCGTCAGGTCCGGTGAAGACACGACGCGGTTGCGCCCGTTGCGTTTCGCCGCGTAGACGGAAGCGTCGGCCGAAGCCATCACCTCTTCGATCGTCCTGCCGTCGAGCGGGAAGGTCGCGACGCCGACGGACGCGGTCCGCTGCTCGATGACCACGTGGTTGCCCTCGTTGTCGTGGGTCTTGATCACCATCTCGCTGATCCGCTGGCGGATGCGCTCGGCGACCGCGACGGACTCCTGCTTCGACGACGATGTCAGGAGCACGACGAACTCCTCCCCGCCGAACCGGCCGGCGAGGTCCTGCGTCCGGGTTTCGGACTTGACCAGCGCCGCGACCCCCTTGAGCACGTCGTCGCCCGCCAGGTGACCGTAGGTGTCGTTGATGCTCTTGAAGTGGTCGAGGTCGATCATCAACGCGCCGAACTGACCGTTCTCGCGCTCGGCGCGGGCGACCTCACGGACGGCGCCCTGCTGCCAGGTGGTGGCGTTGAGCAGCTGGGTTTTCTGGTCGGTGGTGGCGAGTTGTTCGAGCTGCTTGATCAGCACCGAACGCTGCAGCAGGTACAGCGGCAGGAAGACGAGCAGGACGAGCACCGGCTGATGCGGCAGCACGGCGAGCACCAGCGCGCCGATGCAGACGGTGGAGGCTTCCAGGATGTTGTCGTCCCAAGAGCCGAAAAGAGTCTGTACCGAAGCCTTCGCCGGCGCCGCGAAATAGAGGCCGGCCCCGGTGAAGACGGCGTTCGTCAGGAAGAACGCCAGTCCGGCGGCGCAGATCGACGTCACCGACTCCGGGGCGGCCCCGACCACCTGCACGGCGGCCCAGGTGGCGAAGGCGGTCAGCGTCATCGATGTGGCGTTCGCCACAGTTCGGTGCGGGTTGACCGTCCGGAGACCCGCCCAGCTGCGGTATCCGAGGTGCAGATAGATCACGGCCACGAGAAGCGCGGTGAGCTGCGGCGGGAGCAGGATCGCGCCAGGCAGCACCCAGACCGAGGTCATGTTGATGTGCGGGGTGACGCTCATGCTGCGCCGCTGCCGCTCGATCCGCCGGGTCGCCTCGGTGTGCGCGATGGCGAGGCCCGCGAGCAGAAAACACAACAGGACCTGCGAAGACGTAATGGAGATGGATGCGGCGAAGACCCCCGTCAGCGCCAGCATCGCCGCCACGGATAGCCCGGTGTAGGCGATCCAGTGTTCAGGCCTCTTCCACAGCTCCCACGTCGCTACCGTGAGAGCCGAACGATGTCCAGCGCGTTCCTCCGATGTGATCATCTTTCCCCCTGACTCTTGCGTGATTCTCCGAAACCCCCTACTTACCGACAGCTTCCACCGACTTGCGGGCTGTCGACAAGCTCCCTAGGTGTGTACTTTTCTCTGAGAGGGTCGAGGGAAAGGTGCCAGCGATGGCCGGTAGGGATCAGTGAACTGGGGCGCAGCCCGCGGGCCGCGCGTGTGAGCCGGCGCGTGGAACACCTCAATGTTCCGCGCGTGCGGCGTCTTTCTCCTGCCATCTGTCCGGGTCCTTGGTGAGGTTCCGGCCCCAGCTCAGCGCGAGCGGAATCGTCAGCACCAATCCCGCAAGGCCGAAGACGCCGACCGTCGACGGCGGGCCGATCTGATCGGCCAGGACGCCGCCGATCAGCGGGCTGAGGCCCATGGTCGTGGTCAGGCCGGTGTTCGAAAGGCCCATCACCTGAGCCCTGCTTTCGTCCGGCACCGCCAGCGTCAGTGACGCTGTCGCCTGCATGAGCGCGACGGTGCCGAAAGCGCCGCAGACGACGAACAACACGATCGACGTCGCCGGGCCCGGCTGCAGGAAGCACAGCAGCAGCGGGATCGCCGTGAGCGCCGAAAGCGGTCCGATCAGTTTCGGCCGGATGTGCGCAGGCACCCAGCGCGAGTAGATGTATGCGCCGATCACACTCCCGAGCGGATCGGCCGCCAGCAACAGGCCGATGACCTGCGGCCCGCCGCCCGAGGCCTCGGCGTAGGGCGCGGCGATGCCCTCGTACACCGGCAGCAGGCCCATCAGCCAGGTGAACAGCAGCAACGCGCGCAGCCCCGAGCTGGCGAAGATGATCTTCCCGCCCGAGCCGATCGACGCGAAGAACGACTTGCGCTTCTCGCCCGTCGCCGCGGCGGGCCGGGCGGCCAGCCCGAGCCGGACGAACAACGCCGAGATCAGGAACGTGACCGCGTCCAGCGCGAGGGCGATATGGGGTTCGAGCGCGGTCAGCAGGAGACCACCACCGGCGAACCCGGCCAGCTGCGCCGACTGGACGGTCATGCTGCGGATGGCCATGCCGACGACGAACCGGTCGCCTTCGAGGATCTGGGGCAGCAGCGCCAGCTGAGCGGCCTTGAACGGCGGGTTCAGCAGCGAGACGGCGCCGACGAGGACGCACAGCACCCAGAACGGCAGCACTGGAACGGCGACCAACGCGATCAGCGCCGCCCGCAGCAGGTCCACGACCACCATCACGGTCCGACGGGGGAAGCGGTCCGCGAAGCCGGTGAGGAAGATGCCGCCGAGCAACGACGGCGCGTAGGTCAGCGCGTAGGTGAGGCCGGTCAGGGTCGCCGAGCGGGTTTCGGTGAAGACGAGGACCGAGAGCGCGACTCTGGCGAGCTGATCACCGAAGATCGAGAAGAGTTCGGCGAACCAGAGCGAACGGAACTCGGCTACCCCGAACACCTCGCGGTAAGTGACCCGTCCGGCCGAAGCCATGCTGCCCCCAATAGGGTCCTTATGATGCGACAAACTCGTGACCGAGAGTAACGCGGTCACGAGCTCGTCACGAAGCGTCATTCGTTCACGTAAGTGTCTCCTGACTGTTGGTGATTGGCTAGGTTCTTTCGCCGGGTTTCTGGGGTTAGAGATCTTTTTCGAAGGCGAGAAGCTCCACGCCGCCGGGATCGACTGTGTCCGTGGTGGCGTCCCGGTAACCGGTATTGCGGTACAGACCTGCGGCTTCGGGATGTTTAGGGCCTGTCGTCAGGAAAATCCGGGTGTAGCCACGTCGTTTGGCTTCGGATTTCAGCTCCGCGACAATGAGCCGCGCGAACCCGCGACGCCGGTGCGCGGAGTGGGTCCAGACGCGTTTTCGACTTCGCTGTGTGATCGTCATAACGCTTGAACGCGCGGTCGGCCACGCTGACGCCATCCGCCAAAAGGATGAGCAAGCCGCCATCCGGTGGAGTGAACAAGCCAGCTGGGTAGCGGTTGATCCGACCGCGAACGGCCTGATTTCGAACTCAGCCATCGTTGGGAGCCCTTCCCGCGCCGAGGCCGTCTTCGCGGCATCGAGCTTGGCGACCTCTTCGCGCACGATCGGGATGACGTAGCGGCCGAAGTCGATCGTGTCGCCCAGCAGGTCGTAGCCACGCGCCGAGAGGATGTCGACGCCGAGGTCGTAGAGGAATCGGGCCGTCGCGTTCGGTGCTTCGGCCTATGCCTTGAGGTGCATGGTGTTGCGCCTCGGAGTCCCGGTGGGGTCGAGGTAAGCGGGTGCAGTGAACTCCGGCAGCCCATCCTGCGCGATCTGTACCTTCCATTCGCTGTGGTGGATCAGCCGGTGGTGCTTGGTGCACAGCAGCACGAGGTTGTCGATTTTCGTCTCACCATGATGTCGCCAGAAAACGATGTGGTGTGCGGTGCAGCGGGGTACCGGCATATCGCAGCCGGGAAACGCGCAGCCGCCATCGCGGATGGTCAGGGCGTACTTCTGCGCCAACGACACCGTCCGTTTGGACCGCCCGATGTCCAACGGTTCACCAGCAGTACCGAGAACACCAGGCCGAACGCGGGCGTCACAGGCCAAGATCCGCGCGTCGGTGGCACTGATCGGCCCGACCAGATCCAGATGCGCCTCACCGAGATCGTTGATCAGGTCGTCGTAGGACATGGTGACGAGGATGTGGGTGGCTTCCCCGGCCTGGCCGGGCAGATTTCGGCTCGTGGTCTTGAGTCGGACGTAGTCGGTGAAGGCGTCGCCGTAGCGTTCGTCGTGGGTGCGGGAGTCGCGGATCCCGTCGATGGCTTTGTGGGGTTTGGCCATGGGGTCGAGGTCGGAATTCAACCGCGCATAGGTTTCGAGGTCGAGGGTGCCGTCACGGTGTTTGACGAACCGCAACTCCGGCCGCATGTCTTTCGGGTCCTCATTGCGGGGTTCTTTCCCGTCGGGGTCGAGCTTGTCGAGTAGGCGTCGTCCGGCGCGGGCGATCTGCCGGGGCCCGGCCCGGCGAGCCAGCTCGACGAGGATCTTTTCTCCACCGCGCACGTCTTCTTCCGGGACGGTGGAGGGGATGCGGGCGAGGGTGCGGATGATCGCGTCGATCCGACTGCCGCCGATCGCGCCCTCGGCGGCGCCTTCGGCGGTCAAGGGCGCCAGCGGCGGCACGACCTCGCCACCCACCACCACCCCGGGATGCAAAGCCAGGACCCGGTCGGCGCGGGCATTGGCTTCCCTGTCGGTCACACGGAAGTCCTCGAAGATCAGCGCCGACAGCGTCGAATGACCAGAACATCCACGAACCCCACGATTATTGATTTCCGCGAGAATCGCATTCTGCTCCGCATCCAACCGGCGCTTGAGTACTTCGATTTCCTGTTTGCGGGCATGCAGCGTCGCAGTATCGGCACGCCACCACTCGGAGCGTACTTGAGGACTGTTTTCGCTGGCCACGAACTCAACGATACCGAAGATCGAACACGTGTGCTAGTTCGATTTGCGTAGCGGTCGGCCCGGGATCATTGCACCCGATAGAGGTCAAACTGCGGCCAAGCAACTGCGCGGAGCAACAAATTTACAAGACGCGAAGAGTGCGTAGGCGCCTTCGCGCCTGGGAAAGGGTGTGAAGGTTGAGTTAGTCCGGCTGAGCCGTGTGGAGTCTCCTCGCAACAGCCCTTCTCCGCCGAGACACGACACGGGGCCTCACCCTCAACAGAAACCCGAATCACCACTCGCGGCCAGCTCGACCGATCCGTGCCGGCGCGCTTATCCCTTGCGTGCGGCGAACTTCTCCAGTCTCCGCACGACATGGCGGCGATCTCGTGCCGCGGCTTGGCCGCGACCTCACGCCTTTGCAGAAGGCCAGATAGCCGGAACCGAGCTGGGATTTCGGGCCGAGCGCCTTGACCGCGTCCAGGCTGCTTTGCTTGGCCAGCCACGGTATTCCCAGCCGCAGCGTGCCGCCGGGTTTGGGTGTACCGGCGTCGGCGCCCGTCGTCCCACCGCGGCGGTACGGGACACCGGGTGACCTCCAGCGGGGAACGGGGCGCGCTCGTGCCCGCGCCGACCCGAGGAATGCGTGTGAAGGCCTTCTTCCCTCGGCTCAGCCGAGGGAAGAAGGCGATCAGGTCAGCAGCGGTTGAGCATGTCGGTGAGCGCGGTCTTCTCGGCCGACTTGATGGTGAGCTTGTACTTGTATTTCACCGTGGTCCACATCTTCGCGTAGGTGCACCAGTAGCCGACGGTCGGCGGTTTCCAGGCGTCCGGCGACTTGTCGCCCTTCTCCTGGTTGACGTTGTCGGTGACGGCGATCAGCTGCGGCGCGTTGAGGTCGTTCGCGAACGCCTGCCGCTGCGAGGTGGTCCACGACGAGGCCCCGGTGCGCCACGCGGCGGCGAGCGGCACGACGTGGTCGATGTCCACATCGGACGCCGCGGTCCAGGTGGCGCCGTCGTACGGGCTGGCCCAGCTGCCGGAGACGGCGGCGCAACTGCTGTCCTGTTGCACGTTCGTACCATCCCGTTTGAGCACGACCTCGCGGGTGTTGCAGCTGTTGCCCTGGTCGGACCAGTGCGGGAACTTGTCGCGGCTGTACCCGGTCGACGAGCCGTCCGGCTGGACGGTCAGCGCGGCGAGCTGCGTCTTGGCGGTGTCGGCGGACGGGATGCCCGGCGGGGTCGCTTCGGCGACGCCGACGACGCCTGCCGAGACGATCGCCGAGACGATCGCCGAGACGGCGAGAACGGTGAAGGAGCGACGAACAGCAAGCGCAGTCGGCATATTGCTGCCTCCGTGTCAGGTTTGGGGACCTGGTCACCTTGAGGGACGGAAATGGCCCACGCAACACCGTCGAGTGACACCCTGCTGGACATTTGTGAACGTCGAGTGACCACCATGCTGCGTTTCGTCCTCTAAATGCGGTCCTTGCGTGTGCAAGTACCGCATTTAGAGGACGAAATTCGCAGGCCAGGGGCTCGCGCCGCACAGGGTGGCCAGAGCGCGGGAGGACTGAGGTGTCGCGTGAAAGTGTTTCGGAAGTCCAGCGGAAGGTTCTGGGCCGATCGGGCGAACGAGCTAGACCAGCCCGCGGACCAGCCGGAGGTCCTCGGTGTGCCGGTACCAGGTCCACCGGCTCATCGCGCGCGGGTGGATGACGCCGTCGCTGCTCGGCCGGGTCGGGATGCACCCGAGCTGGAACGCCCGCGCGTACTGCGTCGAGGGCCGCTTGAAGAGCGTCCCCTTGGTCACCCGGACCATCAGCCCCGGCCCGCTCGCGTCCGGTTCGACCTCGATCGAACGCGCCGGACCGCGCAGCACCGTGTGCTCGTCGCAGTAGGCCACGCCGCGCACCATGCCGACCACGCCCCGGCCGACGAGCACGCCGCCGGTGTCGTCCCGGATCAGCGGTACCGGGTCGACCTCGCCGCGCAGCGCGAGCCCGAGGGCGCGCAGCGGCTGGGTCGGCAGGCTCCAGATGCGGGCCACGTCGGAGTCCGGGGACGACGGCACGAAGCCGAGCGACACGCCGGAGAGCTGTTCCTTTCGTAACAGTCGAAGTGCGACCGCCGCCAGATCGGCGTCGGTGCCCGCGACCACGAGGTGATCGTGTTCGCCCAGCAAGGGGTCGATATCCGCCTTGCCGGGACGGCTCGGGACGCGCACCATTTCGACGTCGTCGATCTCCGGCAGGGTGGGCTCGCCCGCCGGACAGACCACCACTATTCCGCGCACCCGAAGGCCCTCCGTTACGCTCATGCACCGGCATTTACCAGCGCCAAACCACAAGTCGCCGAACACCTGGAGTGTCACATGCCGGCCATCGTGCTGATCGGGGCCCAATGGGGGGACGAGGGCAAGGGCAAGGCCACCGACCTGCTCGGCGACCGCGTCCAGTGGATCGTGCGTTACCAAGGCGGTAACAACGCGGGCCACACCGTAGTCCTTCCCGACGGGCAGAACTTCGCGCTCCACCTCATCCCGTCCGGGATCCTCACCCCGGGCGTCACCAACGTCATCGGCAACGGCGTCGTCATCGACCCCGCCGTGCTGCTCGACGAGCTCGCCGGGCTGGAGGAGCGCGACGTCGACACCAGCAAGCTGCTCATCTCCGCCGACGCGCACTTGATCATGCCGTACCACGTCGCCATCGATAAGGTCACCGAGCGTTACCTCGGCAGCCGCAAGATCGGCACGACCGGCCGCGGCATCGGCCCCTGCTACCAGGACAAGATCGCCCGCGTCGGCGTCCGTGTGCAGGACCTGCTCGACGAGAAGATCTTCCGGCAGAAGGTCGAATCGGCACTGGAGTTCAAGAACCAGGTGCTGGTCAAGGTCTACAACCGCAAGGCGCTCGACGCCGACCAGGTCGCCGACGAGGTGCTGGCCGCGGGCGAGAAGTTCGCGCACCGCATCGCCGACACGCGTCTGCAACTCAACCAGGCCCTCGAACGCGGCGAGACCGTGCTGCTCGAAGGCTCGCAGGGCACGCTGCTCGACGTCGACCACGGCACCTACCCGTTCGTGACGTCGTCGAACCCGACCTCCGGCGGTGCCAGCGCGGGTTCGGGCATCGGCCCGGGCAAGATCGACACCGTGCTGGGCATCCTCAAGGCCTACACCACGCGTGTCGGCTCCGGCCCGTTCCCGACCGAGCTGGACGACGAGTCCGGCGAGTACCTGCGCAAGCAGGGCGGCGAGTTCGGCGTCACCACCGGCCGCTCGCGGCGCACCGGCTGGTTCGACGCGGTCATCGCGCGGTACGCGGTGCGGGTCAACGGCATCACGGACTACTTCCTCACCAAGCTGGACGTGCTGTCCGGGCTGGAGAAGATTCCGGTGTGCGTGGGCTACGAGGTCGACGGCTTCCGTACCTACGAAATGCCCATGACGCAGACCGACGTGCACCACGCGCTGCCGATCTACGAAGAGCTGCCCGGCTGGTTCGAGGACATCTCGGGTTGCCGCACCTTCGAGGAGTTGCCGGCGAACGCGCGGGCCTACGTCGAGCGCCTCGAGGAGCTTTCGGGTGCGCGGATCTCGGCGATCGGCGTGGGACCGGGCCGAGAGCAGACGATCGTGCGGCACCAGTTCGTCTGACGCCCTTACGCGCGCTATGAAAGGTCCTTTCCTTGCAAAATTTGCAAGGAAAGGACCTTTCATAGCGTCTCAGGCGAGCGAAGTCTTCACCGGAGTGGGGTTCCGGAACAGGTCCAGCACCGGGCAGTGCTCGTCCACCTGACGCTTCAGGTCCTCGTAGACCTCCGCCCCGGCGGGTCCGCTCAGCTCGACCGAGACCCGCACATCGCCGAAACCGGGCCGGGTCGACTCCGAGAACCCGAAGAACCCGTGCAGGTCGATGTCGCCGTCCACGGTCACCTTGACCCCGTCGAGTGGCACCCCGAGTTTCGCCGCCCAGAACTGATACGTGATCACCTGGCACGAACCGAGCGCGGCGAGCGCGTATTCGACCGGGTTGGCCGAGGTGTCGGTGCCGCCCAGCGCGGCGGGTTCGTCGACGGTAAGCGAGTGGTCGCGCACGCGGACGTCCACCTGCGTCGCGGTCCCGGGTTTCAACGCGTTGGCGACACTGAACGAAACGGCGGCGTTGCGCGGGTCGGCGTCGACGGCGGTTTTGGTTCCTTCGATGACATCGGTCAGCGACATCGGCTTCTCCATGGTCGGGGGTCGGACAGCGCCCAGGGTCCGCCAAACGCGGAGATCGCGCGCGTGATCCCAACCGGTGAACGGCGAAATATCCTTTCGACAGCGCGGTTAGCGTTGAACATGACCCTTGGAGTCGCCCTCCCGTCCGGGGATACCGCCAACGCCGTCAACATCGTCGACGAGCTCGTCACGCAGACCGGTCAAGCCGCCGAAGCCGGTCTGACGTCAGTCTGGTTCTCCCAGCAGATGGAGCACGACGCGATCACCGTCGCGGCTCTCGCGGGCCGCGCCGTCCCGGGAATCACCGTCGGGACCGGCGTCGTCCCGATCTATCCGCGGCATCCCTTGCTGATCACCGGGCTCGCGCAGACGGCGCAGGCCGCCACCGGGGGCCGGTTCGTCCTCGGACTCGGAACCGGCGCGAAGAACTGGCTCGAACCGGCGTACGGCATCGAGTTCCCGTCGCCGATCAAACACCTTCGCGAGTACCTCACGATCCTCCGTCAGGTGCTCGACGGTGGCGAAGTCGACTTCCACGGCGAGACTGTCCGGGCGCATGCCAAGGGCTTCGCGGCTTCGCTCTCTGTCGCGGGGGCTTCGGACATCCCGGTGATCATCGCCGCGATGGGACGGCAGGCGCTGCGCGTGACCGGCGAACTCGCCGACGGCACGATCCCGTTCCTCGCCGGACCCAAGGCGCTTTCCGAACTGATCGTCCCGGAGATCACCAAGGCCGCCGCCGGTCGTCCGGCGCCGCGGATCATCGCGATGGCGCCGGTGGTCGTGACCGACGATCCCGGCGCCGTCCGCGCCATCGTCGACCGGCAGTACGCGTTCTTCCGCGACATCCCTTCCTACCGCGCCATCTTCGACGCGCAGGGCGTGGATTCCGCTGGGGAGCTGGTGATCGCGGGGGACGAGGAGACCGTCGCCGCCGAGATCCGCCGGTACTTCGACGCCGGGGCGACCGAGGTCGTCGCGACCCAGTCCGGCATCCGGAATTCGGAAGAGCGGCTCCGCACTTGGCGCGTGCTCGGGGACCTCGTGAAGCACTGAACTATCCAGTGGCCTTGCTCACAGCGTTCGGATTGTGCATACTCGTGCGCATTGCGAACACAGCTGGAGGTCTCCATGTCCCCTGTCCCGGCCCGTTCGTGGGTGGTCCCGCTCGCCTGGACGGCGGTTCTGCTCGACGGATTCGACCTGGTCGTCCTCGGCACGGTGCTGCCCGCGCTGCTCCGTGACCACGTCTGGGGGCTGACCCCGGGCACGGCGTCGGTGATCTCGACGTTCGGCCTGATCGGCATGATGATCGGCGCGATGGCGATCGGCACGATCACCGACGTCATCGGCAGGAGGAAGGCGCTGATCATCGCGGTCGCCGCCTTCTCGGCGTGCACCGCGCTCTGCGCGATCGCGCCATCGGCGTTCTTCTTCGGGCTGTTCCGCTTCCTCGCCGGGCTGGGTTTGGGCGGTTGTCTTCCGACGGCGATCGCGCTCGTCACCGAGTACGCCCGCAAAGGCAAGGGCGGCAGTGCGACCACCACGGTGATGACCGGCTATCACGTCGGCGCGGTGCTCACCGCCCTGCTCGGCATCTGGCTGATCCAGCCGCTCGGCTGGCGCGCGATGTTCGTCGCCGGTGCGTTGCCCGCGCTCGTGCTGGTACCGCTGATGATCAAGTACCTGCCCGAATCCGAGTCCTTCGAGCGGGCGCGGGAAACGCAGGAGAAGTCCGCGGTGGAGGTCGTCGGCGGGTTGTTCCGCGGCGGCCTCCTGCGGGCCACCATCGCGTTCTGGGTGACGTCGTTCATGGGACTGCTGCTGGTCTACGGGCTCAACACGTGGCTGCCGGAGATCATGCGTCAGGCCGGATATCCGCTCGGTGCGGCGCTCGGCCTGCTGCTCACGCTGAACCTCGGCGGCGTCGCCGGTCTGCTCGTCGCCGGCCGGGTGGCGGACAAGGTCGGCGTGCGGCCGTCGGTGATCTCCTGGTTCCTCGGGGCGGCGGTCTTCCTTGCCCTGCTGAGCGTGAAGCTGCCCGCGGTCGGGCTGTACGTCGCCGTGTTCCTCACCGGTGGTTTCGTGTTCAGCGCGCAGGTCCTCGTGTACGCCTACATCGGCAAGACGTACCCGGCCGCCATGCGAGCCACCGGAATCGGCTGGGCGGCGGGGGTCGGCCGGATCGGCGCGATTTGCGGCCCGATCCTCGGCGGCGCTTTGCTGAGCGCGGGGATCGCGTACCCCTGGGGCTTCTACGCCTTCGCCGCGGTCGGCGGGCTGGGCGCGGCCGCGGTGACCGGAGTCCGCGTCGGCCGCGCCCAGGAGCCCGCTACCCCAGTTCCTTGAGTTCCCGTTCCACGGCGGCGAGTTCTTCCTCGGAACCCTGCACCTTCGGGCCGGTGAACCACTTGCGTGCCGAAGCGAACCACCACACGGCCGCACCACCGAGTACGACGAGGAAGGCGATCGGCGTGTAGTTGAAACTGTCGATGGTGATCGGTGATCCCTGCGGGAGCATGAACAGCACGAAGATGAAGCAGACCCAGATGGTCGCGACGATGCCGATCGGCTTCCCCCAGCGGCCGAGGGTCCACGGGCCGGGCTCGAAGTCGTCACCCTTGCGCACCCGCAGGAACACCGGGATCACGTAGGCGACATAGAGACCGACGACGGCGATCGAAGTCACCGCCGCGTAGGCGGTTTGGCTCCACAGGTACGGCAGGGCGAGCAGGAGCGCGCCGCCCGCCGCCAGCCAGACCGCGTTGGTCGGGGTCTGGGTCCGCTTGTTGATGCGGTGCCAGAACTTCGAGCCCGGGATCGCACCGTCACGGGCGAAGGCGTAGATCATCCGCGAGTCGCCGTCACCGACGCCATTCCGCAGAACAACTGCGCGCCGATGCAGATCAGCAACAGGAACTTGCCGGTCGTCGCACCGGTCGCGTCGATGAAGATCTGCGCGGGCGGCACCCCGGTTTCGGAACCGATGGCGCCTTCGTAGTCCTGGATGGCGAAGGTGAGGCCGATCAGCAGTACCCAGCCGGCGACCAGCGAGACGAGGATCGAGTTGATGATGCCGCGAGGCCCGGCCTTCGCCGCGTTCTTGGTCTCCTCGGTCATATGCGCGGAGGCGTCGTACCCGGTGAGTGTGTACTGCGCGAGCAGCAGACCCAGTAAGAAGACGTAGACCGGGGAAGCCCAGCCGGTGTTGTTCACGAATTCGCCGAAGACGAACGACGCGTCCTGGTGTTTCTCGGGCACGATGATCAGCACCCCGACGATGACCAGCACGCCCGCCAGATGCCACCACACGCTGACGGTGTTCAGCAGCGCCACGATCTTGACGCCGAAGGTGTTCAGCAGGCCGTGGATCAGCAGAATGATCGCCAGCAACAGGATCGTGTTGCCCGGCGTCGCCTCGAAGCCGAACTGCAGGTCCAGGAAGGCGTTGAGGAACAGCGCCGCGCCGAAGTCGATGCCCGCCGTGACCGCGATCTGCCCGATGAGGTTGAACCAGCCGGTGAACCACGCCCAAGCCGCGCCGTTGCGCGGGGCGAGTTTCGCGGCCCAGTAGTAGAGCCCGCCCGCCGTCGGATAGCTGGAGCAGACTTCGGCCATGCCCAGACCGACGAGGACGACGAACAGGCCGACCAGTGGCCAGCCCCAGATCATCGCCGCGGGACCGCCGGTCTTCATGCCGAACCCGTAGAGGGTCAGGCAGCCGGAGAGGATCGAGATGATCGTGAACGAGACGGCGAAGTTGGAGAAGGTCGACATCGTGCGCCGGAGTTCCTGCGCGTAGCCGAGTTGGTGGAGCCGGGCACTGTCTTCGTCGGCGGGGTCGGCGGCCTGCTTGGCTGGGACATCCATCGGGCACCCACTTAAAAGGTATGCGGACAGACCATTGAGATCCGCCGAAATTAGGCCCGCCGACCTGCAGGTGTCAAGGTCCCGTCAGGAAGTGCCCCCGGATGTCATGAGGGGTCCCCATCGGACGAAATTTGTCCGATGGGGACCCCTCATGACACTTCGGCGAGAGAGGCTCAGCGCCCCTGGAACGCCTTCACGGCTTCCAGCGCCGTGTCCGGGTGGTCGGCGAAGTACCCGTCGACGCCCGCCTTGAGGAACGCTTCCTGCTCGGCGAACGCGTTGCCGTACTCGGCGAGGTTCGCCGACGAGCGCAGGTTCTGCGGCAGGAAGTTGTTCTCGTTGCGGAACGTGTACGGCCCGACCTTCAGTCCGGCCTGGTGCGCGTCGGTGACAAGCCGGGTCGGCTGCCCCAGCGCACCGTTCACCACCGGAATGACCTGCGCCTTCTCCGGCCCCAGGTAGTCCGCGTACTTCGAGATCTCCTTCAGGCCCGCGGGCGTGACGAGGTCGGCGTATGTCCGCGGGTCACCCTTCGCGACGAAGTCGGCCGGAGCGCCGGTCGCCGAGGTCAGCTGCAGCAGCGGCACCCGCACCTGCCGCGAAAGCGCGATCAGGTTCGACACCTCGAACGACTGGATGATCACCGGTGCCTTCGGGTGGTTGAGCCCGTTGCGCTTGAGCAGCTCGACCAGCTTCGGCTCGGTCGGGTTCTTGATCGAGGAGAAGTACGTCGAGTGCTTGATCTCCGGGTAGGTCCCCAGCTCACGGCGCAGTTCGCGGCCAAGGCGGCGCGTCAGGTCGAGCACCTCCTGGTAGGTGGCGATCTGGTAGCGGCCGTCGTAGATCCTGTTGTTCGGCCGCAGCTGCGGGATCCGCTCGGTCGCGCGCAGGGTCTTCAGCTCGGCGAGGGTGAAGTCCTCGGTGAACCAGCCGGTGAACGACGTGCCGTCGATGACCTTCGTCGTCTTCCGGTTCGCGAACTCGGGGTGCTTCGCGACGTCGGTGGTCCCGCCGATCTCGTTCTCGTGCCGCGCGACCAGCTGGCCGTCCTTCGTGGGCACGAGGTCGACGTCGACCCAGTCGACGCCCTGGCGGTAGGCGAGCTCATACGAGGCGAGCGTGTGTTCCGGGCGGTAACCGGGGGCGCCGCGGTGTCCGACGATCACCGGCCCATCGTGGCCCTTCGCCGACGCCGACACATCTTGGACGCTCGGCTCGGCGGCGCCGGCCAGCCCTGTGACGCTGAGTACGGCGAGTCCGGACAGGGCGAGCACGCCCAGGCGCTTTCGCATGGTGGATAACCTCTTTCGCTTGAACTCGGGGTACCGCGCAACCCTTGACGCAGGAGGCGTCCAGGCGGCGAAGAGGGACCGGCGGAGCGCTGACCGCCGGGTGAACGCCGGATGGAACCACCCGCTCGAGGACGGCGACGTCTTCGTAGCTCACCGGCACGGTTACCCTGTGCGTCGTGCGCGTACTGGTAATCGGGTCCGGCGCCCGTGAGCATGCACTTGTCCTCGCGGTCGCGGAAGACCCTTCCGTCACCGCACTGGCTTGCGCTCCGGGCAATGCCGGCACCTCTTCGGTGGCCGAGCAGCTCGGTGTGGAGGCGGCTGACCCCGAATCGGTCGCCGCCCTCGCCAAGCAGTGGCAGGCGGACCTGGTGGTGGTCGGCCCGGAGGTTCCGCTCGTGGCCGGGGTCGCCGACGCGGTCCGGAAGGCGGGCATCGCCTGCTTCGGCCCGTCCGCGTCCGCCGCCCGGATCGAGGGCTCGAAGGCGTTCGCGAAGGACGTCATGGCGGTCGCCAACGTGCCGACGGCGCACTGCGAGGTGGTCGACAACCCGGCCCGCCTCGACGCCGCGCTCGCTCGCTTCGGCCCCACCTGGGTGGTCAAGGACGACGGTCTCGCCGCGGGCAAGGGCGTCGTGGTCACCACGGACGTCGACGTCGCGCGCAAGCACGCGCTGATGCTGCTCGACGGTGGTCACCCGGTGCTCCTGGAGTCCTTTTTGGATGGCCCGGAAGCCTCACTCTTCTGTTTCGTCGACGGCCGTACGGTCGTTCCGCTGCTGCCCGCGCAGGACTTCAAGCGCGTCGGCGACGGCGACGCGGGCCCGAACACCGGCGGCATGGGTGCCTACGCGCCGCTGCCGTGGGCACCGAAGGACCTGGTCGACGACGTCGTCGCGCGAATCGTCCAGCCCGTGGTCGACGAACTCGACAACCGCGGCGCCACCTTCTCCGGCCTGCTCTACGCCGGTCTCGCGCTGACTTCCGAGGGTCCGCAGGTCATCGAGTTCAACTGCCGCTTCGGCGACCCGGAGACCCAGGTCGTCCTCGCGCTGCTGCGCAGCCCGCTCGGCAAGGTCCTGCACGCGACGGCGACCGGCAAGCTCGCCGAGCTGCCGCCGCTGGACTGGGACTCCGGCGCGGCGGTCACCGTCGTCATCGCCGCCGACGGCTACCCCGGCAAGCCGAGGACAGGCGATGTCATCACCGGTGGCGAGATCGAAGGCGTGCTGCACGCCGGTACCCGCCGCCGCGACGACGGCGCCGTGGTCTCCTCCGGCGGTCGCGTCCTCTCGGTCGTCGGCACCGGCAAGAACCTGAAGGCCGCTCGCAAGCACGCCTACGCGACGGTCGAGAAGGTCCACCTGGCCGGCTCGCACCACCGCACCGACATCGCCCTGCTCGCCGCCAAGGGAGAGATCGCCACCCCGGTCTCGTGAATTTCCGGCGGAACCGTTTCGCTCCCGGGCGCGTCCAACCCGGTATTTCCTGCAAAGCTTAGGCAGCCGATACATCCGCGTTGGTAGCCTCAGGCAGGACGAACGGTCACCGTGCGCAATGTCCAAGGGGTGGGGAATGGCAGCATCGAGCAAGGTCCAAGACCTCGCGTCGGCGGTTCCGGCGCCGCCGTCGGTGGCCGACATCAGAGTCGATCCGTCGAAACTGCTCGAAGTGGCGAAGATCGTCGAAGAGCAGGTCGACGCACTGCAGGACAAGCTTTTGACGCGACTTGACCAGCTGCGGATCGACACCCCGGCCAACGACACCGTGAGCGTGCACGCGACCAGCGTCTGGAACGAGCTCGTGGCCGACGGCGACGCCTCGTACGCCGCGCAGGTCCGGGCGTATGTCGCCGGACTGCGGGGGCTGGTCAAGCAGCTCCGCACGGCGGCGAAGGAGTACAAGACCAGCGACGCCGACAAGGCCGCGGCGTTCGGGGACCGCGGTGCGCACCCGGCGTGAGGGCCGGGTTCTGGTGTTCGGCGGGGTGCTGACCTTGGCGCTGGCCGGCTGCACCACGGACGCGGGCGGGCAGGCCTTTCCCAACGAACCGGCGCTGGCTTCGGCCACCCGGGACGCCAAAGCGTCCGCACTTCCCACCAGGCCCGCCGAGCTGAGCCTGCAAGGTGTCGATCCGTGCGCCCTGCTGGCCGCTCCGCAGCTCGACCAGCTCAAGATCAACAGCAAACCGCGCGCGGCCGCGGAACCGATCGACGGCCCGACCTGTGTCTTCGACTCGGACGCGGTGGAGCCCTTCCACACCTATTACGTCCGCACGGTCACCGCGGACGTGGAAGAGTGGATCACCGGCGAGCGCCGCAAGAACAGCATGACGACCGAACCGAAGGCGATCGGCGGGTTTCCCGCCATCACGAGCTATCGCGACGCCGGGAAACCGGGCGACTGCGAGACGCTCGTGGGGGTCGCTCGAGGACAGACGCTGGCGGCGCGGGCCATCACCGTCACCGCCGGTGCCTTCACCATGCCGCAGCTGTGCGAGATGTCCGCGCAGGCGGCCGATCTGGCTTTGCAGACCTTAAAAGCACGCAACTAGGGAGGGCGCCGTGAACGTTTCCGACCTCGCGGGCAAGCTCCGCGATCTCCGGTTCGACGGCTACACCGACACCGGGATCGCGACCGAGATCGAGCGCTTCCGCAGCGGCGACGGCACCGGCAGCATCGGCACCGCCGTCGACGCGCTGAAGGCCGTCGCGTCCGCGCTCGCCGACACCGACAAGACGTTGCGTGACGAGCTGGGCAAGCTCGGCGTGGAATGGCAGAGCGAAGCGGGTGGCGCCGCCGGCCAGGTGTTCACCGAGCAGGCAGGCTTCTCCCAGGACGCGAACACGAAGGTCTCGCACTCCGCGGAGATGATCTTCGCCCAGGGTGAGTCCTTCAACCGGACACTGCACAAGCTCCCGGATCCGGAAGTGGTCCGGAAGGGCGCGGGCGGGTTGACCCTCGGCGACGTCGTGCTGAGCCTCATCGGCTTCGAGACCGACCACGCCAAGAGCGTCAACGCGGCGAGCAACGCGCGCGCACAGGCGCAGGAGGCGTTGAACGACTACGCCAAGACAAGTGGCGAGAACCTGCTGTCGACCGACACGCTGGCCGACCCTCAGTCGATGAACCTGACCCAGAACACGACCGCGGCCGGGGTCGGTGGCGGTTCCGGCACGCTCGACCTCGCGGGTACGGCCACCGAGCTGACCCCGGACGGCAGCGTCCGGCCCGCGTCGGCCGCCGTCGAGTCGAAGTACGTGCCGCCGCCGGTCGCGCAGCCCATCAGCAACCCGAAGGCGCCTTCGTACGACGCGCCGACTCCCGCCTACGGTGTCGCCGTCGGTGGCGGCGGAGTGGCCAGGAAGACCGGTGCCTCCGTACCGCACGGCGGTGCCACGGCCCCCGCGGCCGCGGCCACGACGACGCCCTCCGGCACCTCGCGGCCCGCACCCGTCCCCGGTGGCGGCTGGGTGACCCCGAACCGGCCCGGTCCGCAGCCCGAACAGGGCAGGCCGTCGTACCCGGGCACCGGCTCGCCCTCTTCCCCGCCGTTCGTTCCGCCGGGTGCGCCGAACCTGCCTCCGGGCTCCACGTATGTTCCGCCGGGCCAGTCCACCGGCAGCTTGCCGCCGAACAGCAGCTCCACGTCGGCACTGCCGCCGGGCAAGTCGTTCGGCACCGGTCCCGGTGTCGACGGCGCCCTCGGCAAGGGCCCCGGCTCCAGCTCCGGCCCCGGCGTCTTCGGTGGCGTCGGCGGTGGTGTGGGCGGCGGTGACCAGGCGCTCGGCAAGGGCCGCTCGGTCGGCTCCGGCCCGCAGGCGCCGCTGGCCGCCGGCAACGAGGCCGGCCGCGGCTTCCCCGCCGTCCCGAAGATCACCGGTCCGGCCGCCGGCGACCTGGGTGCCGGTGCCGCCGCGCTCGGCGCCGGTGTCGCCGGTGGCGCGCTGAGCGGGGACAAGGAACGCGATCGCCGTCCGCGGCAGGAAGGCGGCGGCAAACCGACCCGTCAGCTGCCGATCGGCGAGCTTCCCGAAGAGGAGGCCATGCGGCGTTCGGAGAAGATCGGCGCGAAGCAGCCGAAGACCGAGCCGAAGTTCATGGAGCGCGCGGCCACCCAGGACGTCGAAGAAGACGCGGAACACATCCGCCGCTTCGGCGTCGACGACAAGGATCTGTTCACCGACGAGCGCATGGTTTCGCCCGACGTGATCGGTGAGCACGGCAACCGGGAAGCGCGCTGAACCTGTGCCGAACAACACCGGCAGCCTCGTGCTGTCCGCACTCGAGTTCGAGATGCTCTGGGAAGCCGAACGGCTGCCCCGCCGTCATGTCGCACTCGACGTGCCGAGCCCCGGAACGACCCATACGGAGCGGGCCGCACTGATCGAAGAAGCCTGGGAATCCCTGCGCGCGCGAGGCCTCGCGCGGGGACACCAGGCGTCGGGCGAGCTGGTCGACATGCTGAACCTGTTCGCGCACCCCCGGGTCGCGATCGACATCTGGGTGTGGACCGACCGCGAGATCAAGGGACAGGCCGTCAGCGTCGGCAACCAGGCGCTGCTCGGCGTCATCGACTCCGGCCAGGTGTGGCTGATCCCCGCCCGCGAAAGCTCCCTCGCCGAGGCCGCCGTCTCGGTCGCGGGTGATCTCGCCCCCGGCGTCGGCCAGTCGATCAGCATCCCGCACGACGTCCTCCGCGACGCCGACGCCGCCGCCCGCGGCGACGCGAAAGCACTGGTCACCGCCCTGGAAGACCTGGACGTCCCGCTGTGGCAAGCCCAGGAAGTGGCGGGCATGCTGCTCGGCCAGGAGGCACGCGGCCAGTTCGGCGTCGAACGCGCGGGCCGCGACGGCCGCCCTCGCCGCGCGGACAGCGTGGTCGCCTTCTACGACACGGACGCGGGACGCTACCTGTTCCAGGTCGCGCGCAACCGCGACGGGCGGGATTGGGCGACCATCACCCCGGCGGACAACCAGCTACTGGCGACGCGGATCCGGGAAGTCGCCGATTTCTGACTTGTCCGGTTCGACTGTTTCGCGAGGTCGATATCGGCGGGTGGAAGTTGGCGTGGACACGCACACGGCCCGCTGTCGAGGTCTTACAGTATGCGCGGGAACCGTCCTGATCGGCTGCGCGTCTGATCGGACGGATACGACTTTTCCGTTGAAGGGGATGACGAACCGTGCCTGTGTACGACCCGGAGTCGATGGGGATCGCCGCCGGTCAGGTGGAGAAGCTCAAGGACGAGTTCGAGAAGACCAAAGAAGGCGTCACCGGGATGGATGACGAGAAGGAAAACCCCTTCGGCGGAGTGGACGAGCACGGTGACGCGCAGGGCGCCGTCGGCAAGTTCAAACAAGGGGTCCACAACGAATTCGATTCGGCCGGTCAGTTGATGGAGGCCACGGCCTTCGTGCTCCGCAAGGCGGCGGGGTTGATCAAGGAGACCGAAGCGGTCCACGTGGACAACCTGAAGGTGCACGGAGACCTGTGACGATCCGCCAGGCCTGGGGGCCGGCTACCAAGGGGGCTTGAGCAGTGGGTTTGAACAACGTCGGCGCCGGCACGCCGGACGGCTGGGATGGACTCGTCAGGAAGGCCGACCAGGTCGCCAAGGTGAACCTGGCCGCCATTCAGAATGCCTCGAAGCAGTTCAAGACGGCCGCCGACAACGCGGGTGACCACAGCGCGGCGCTCTCGCGTTCGACCGAAGCGCTGAACAGCGGCGTTTGGGTCGGTCCCGCCGCGGACGCCTTCTTCGATTACGTCAAGTCGATCACCAAGGCGGGCCAGAACGTCGAGGCCCAATTGGGGAAGGTCGTCGACGACCTCGATCGTGTCCACACCGATCTCGGCAACATCAAGACCCAGGTCGCTGACGCCTACAAGGGCGCTGAAGAAGCGATCAACAAACGGAACACCCAGGCGGAGACGGACAAGAACGCGGCGATCCAGGCCGCCGCGCAGGCCGAGAAGGATCACAAACCGGCGCCGAGTCCGTCGGCGGCGGAGATCATCCAGAAGGCCAAAACCGACATCAACAAGATCACCAGCGACGCGGACACCCGGGTCAAGGGCCTGCTCGATCAGGCCAATCAGATGATCCAGAAGTCGCAAGAGCTGATGAAGAAGGACATCGAGGGCGGCTACTCGAAGGTGCCGATGCCCGGCAAGGACGGCACCGTCCCCAAGCGCACCGGCGGTCTCCACACCGGCGGTGGCGGCGGTGGAGGAGGAGGCGGCGGCGGTGGCGGTGGGGGCGGCCTCGGGCCGAGCGGCGGTCCGCCGTCGACGACGCCGCCCGGCAACGTCCAGCAGTGGATCCAAGAGGCCATCAAGATCCTGCAGGCCGCCGGGATCCCGGTGACCGAGGCGGATATCCAAAAGATCTGGACGATCATCGAGAAGGAGTCCGGTGGCAACCCCAACGCCATCAACAACTGGGACTCCAACGCGGCGAAGGGCACCCCGTCCAAGGGGCTGATGCAGTGCATCGACCCGACCTTCAACGCGCACAAGCTTCCCGGGCACGACGACATCTACAACCCGGTCGACAACATCATCGCGGGCGTGCGGTACACGTTCTCGCGGTACGGCGGGTTCGAAGGTCACCCGGGTCTGAAATCCATGGCCGGCGGTGGCGGGTACCAGGGCTACTAAGGGACCCATTCGCCCCTCCCTCTTCCCTCGGCTCAGCCGAGGCAACTCGACCTTCACGCCTTCCCCCGGTACTTGGGCGGGAGGGCGGCGGTAGGCCGTCGGTCCAGGTGGTCGTGGGTGGCGATTCGGGTTAGAACCCGAATCGCCACTCACGACCAACCCAGCCCACTCCTCACCGGAAGCCTTCACGGAAACGCCGCTTTTGTCTTAACCCTCAATAGAACACGGATTGCCACTCACGGATATTCCTTTAGTACCAACGCGTTCGAAGCCTCCGTCAACGGCCGCATCACCGCCTTCATCACCCGGTCCCGGAACGGCAAGTACGGCAGCATCCGCATCGATTGGATCTGTTTCCACTGCGCGAACCGCGTCTGCTTCCGCTGGTTCAACGCGGCCAGTGCCTGGTTCCGCAGCACAAAGGGTCGCATTTCCCTCTCATACGAAGCGAAAGCGGCGCGATGGTCACTGTGGACAGCAAGTGAACCCGCCAGCACGTAAGCCCCGACCAGCGCCAAACTCGTGCCCTGTCCCGAAAGTGGTGAAGGTCCGTAGCCCGCGTCGCCGACCAATGCGACTCGCCCGTCGGAAGACCGGTCCATCCGAATCTGTGTCATCGAATCGAAGTACAGCTCACTCGAAGCCATTTCCCGCACCAGCCTCGGTACTTCCCAGCCCTGGCCGAGAAACCGGTCGGCGATGAGTTTTCGTTGCTGGTCAAGGTCATGCCGGTCGAAATCGAGTTCCGGCGACTGGAAGCCGAGCATCGCGCGCGCCTCTGTGTTCCCTCGCGCGCTGTAGAGGCCGGCGAGTTTCCCCGGTGTCATGTGGAAGGTCTGCCAGTGGTCCAGCTCGAGGAAGTTCGGCACGGTGAACACCGCCAGATAGGTGTCCAGGTGGTGTGAGAACTCTTTCTCCGCCCCGAAAACCAGTGAACGCACGGTCGAGTGCTGCCCGTCCGCGCCGATCACGAGATCGAAGTCCCGTGCCTCGCCGTTGGCGAAAGCGACTCGCACTCCGTCGGGACGCTGCGCGATTCCGGTGATCCAGTCGCCGTAGACGTACTCGACGCCTTCCTGGGCGACCGAAGCCAGCACGCCGGTCAGGTCGTCCCGCAGGATCTCGATGTCTTCGCTGTCGGTGAGCCCCCCGGTCAGCGTGTGCTCGGTGACCTTCACCAGTGTCTTCCCCGCCGCGTTCACGAACGACATCCCGCGCATGTCCGTGCTCAGCTCCCGGAGCCGCCCGAGTACGCCCATCCGTTCGACGACGCCGAGCGCCGTGCCGCGGATGTCCACAGCGTGTCCGCCGACGCGTGGCGCGGGCGCCCGTTCGACGACTGTCGGCGCGAAGCCGTGTCGCCGAAGCCAGTACGCCAGCGTCGTCCCGGCGATTCCCGCCCCCGAAATCAGCACCTGCTGCATGTCAGCTCCCCTGTGTACGCTGTTTGAAGCACTGCGTACAACGTATGATCGCTGCGACGAATCTCCAGGAAAAGACGCCTACACGCTCCGATGCACTAGTGCACTAGGGCTAGTGCGCCGACTGAAATGGGGTGCGCGGCGAGTGAAGCGCACTATGGCAAGGAGTCGACCATGACCGATCCGCCCTACTTGCGGATCGCCGCCGAGATCCGGCGCCGGATCGTCACCGGCGAGCTGCGCGAGGGCCAAAAGATCCCGTCGACGCGGCAGATCATCGCCGAGTGGGGTGTCGCGATGGCGACCGCGACAAAGGTGCTCGCCGCCCTCAAACGCGACGGCCTGGTCATCGCCAAACCCGGTACCGGCACGGTCGTCGCGAGCCGTGCTCAGAAGGCCGCGCCGAGGACCGAAGCGGAGTTGTCACGCGAGCGAGTGGTGAAGGCCGCGATCCGGATCGCCGACGCCGAGGGCATCCGCGCGCTCTCCATGCGCCGCGTCGCGTCCGGTCTCGGTGTCGCGACGATGGCGCTTTATCGCCATGTCTCCGCGAAGGACGACCTGATCATGGAGATGGCCGACGTCGCGCTCGGCGAAGTCCGTTTCCCGCCCGACCCGCCGTCTGGGTGGCGGGCGCGACTTGAGCTGATGGCCAGGGCCCAATGGGCGTTGTTCCGCCGTCATCCATGGCTCGCGCAGGCGCTTTCGGTCACCCGTCCGCAGCCGCTGCCGAACCTGCTCCACCACGCCGACTGGGCCACCCGCGCCCTCGACGGCCACGGCCTCCCGTCGTCGACGATCATGTACGCGCACATCACGATCTTCAACCACGTCCGCGGCACGGCCCTCAATCTCGAGGCCGAAGCGGAGTCCGAAGCCGGCACCGCGCGCACGGCCGACGACTGGCTCGCCGAACACGAGCCGATCCTCTGGGATCTGGTCTCCGGTGGCCGGTTCCCGAACTTCACCAACGTCGTCATGCGTGCCCCGTTCGACTTCGACCTCGACACGCTCTTCGAGTTCGGCCTTCAGCGTCTCCTCGACGGCTTCGCGGTTCTCATCGCGAAGGCGGGTTAGCCTCACCCCATGTCTTTTCCTGGTCCCGCCGCCCGTTCCGACGTCCCGCCGTTCCATGTCATGGACGTCCTTTCGGCCGCGCAGGCACGGCAGCGCAGCCACGGCGACCTGGTCCCGCTGGTCGCGGGTCAGCCGTCCGCGCCCGCCCCGCGGCCGGTGCTCGAAGCCGCCCAGCGGGCCTTGAAGGACCACACTCTCGGCTACACCGAGCAACTCGGCATCCTCGATCTGCGCGAAGCCGTGGCGGCGCACTACAACCGCACCTATTCGGTCGACGTGAGCCCGCAGGAAGTCATCATGACGACCGGTTCCTCCGGCGGGTTTCTGTTGTCGTTCCTCAGCGCCTTCGAACCGGGTGACCGCGTCGCGATGGCGCGTCCCGGCTATCCGGCCTACCGCAACCTGCTGAAGGTGCTCGGCTGCGAGGTCGTCGAGTTCGCCACCGGACCGGAGACGAACTTCCAGCCGACGGTCGGCCTGCTCGACGAACTGGGGCCGATCAAGGGACTCATCGTGGCCAGTCCGAGCAATCCCACCGGTACCGTGCTGCCTCCGGGTGAACTCGCCGCGATCAGCGGCTGGTGCGCGTCACACGGCGTGCAGTTGATCAGCGACGAGATCTACCATGGGATTTCTTACGGCGCCGGACTCGACTGCGCCTGGCAGTACGGGACGGAGGCACTTGTCCTCGGTTCGTTCTCGAAGTACTTCGCCATGACCGGCTGGCGGCTCGGCTGGATGCTCGCACCCCAGCGGCTGCACCGCGCGATCGACGTCCTGACCGGCAACTTCACCATCTGCCCGCCCGCGGTCTCCCAGCACGCCGCGATCGCCGCGTTCACCCCGGAGTCATACGCGGAGGCCGACGGCCACGTCGAGCGCTACCGCGCCAACCGCGACGCGCTCTTCGCCGGTCTCAAAAGCATCGGTATCGACAAACTCGCGCCGGCCGAAGGCGCCTTCTATGCCTACGCCGACGTCTCCGAGTACACGCAAGACAGCCTCAGCTGGTGTCAGCGGATCCTCGCCGAAACCGGCGTCGCGATCGCTCCCGGCATCGACTTCGACCCCGTCGACGGCGGCAGGTTCGTGCGGTTCTCGTTCGCGGGTTCGCGCGAGGACATCGACGAGGGCGTCCGCAGGCTCGGCGACTGGCTCACCGGTCAGCGCTCATAAGTCAGGGGGAACCCCGAATTCTCCCTGAACGTTAGGCAGAACGAAGGCGCTCGCGAGTTCTGCCTGACAACCTGGACTCACCGGGCCCGCTTGGGCAAGGTGAGGCAATCGGAGGATGCCATGTTCTGGAAGATCGTCGGCGGGCTGCTTCTGGCTTGGGTGGCCTTCATGGTGCTCGGGTCCGTGCTCGGCTTCCTGGTGAAGGCCGTCTTTTGGATCGCCGTCATCGGCGGTGCGGTCTTCCTCGGCACGGCCGCGTATGGCGCCATCAAGGGCAAGGGCACCCCGAAACAACTCCGCCGTTAAGGTTTGCGCGCCACCCCGCCGAGTGACGTGAAGTTCACGGGCGAAAGCGGGGTGAAGCGCGGGCCGTCCGGCCACCACAGATGCGGATACGTCAGCCCGGGGTCGACGAGATCGAGCACCTCGAAGAGCGACTCGATCTCCTCACGTGTGCGGAAGGACGTGTCGAGTCCGGTGCCGCTGAAGCGCTTTTCGAGTGACGTCGCGACATCGGCCGCTTCCGAGCCGTCGGCCGGATTGTGCTGGTGCAGCACCACGACGAACGAGCCGGGGGCCAGCGCGTCGACATAGGCGCGGATGATCTTCCGCGCTTCGTCGATGTCGGGGATGTGGTGGACGATCGCGCACAGGATCAGCCCGATCGGGCGGTCGAAATCCAGCCGGTGGGTACTGTCGAGCTCCTGGATGAGCTCGGCCGGTTCCGTCAGGTCGTTACCCGCCATATGCGCGAAGTCGTTCGCCGCGAGTTGCGCGCGGCCGTGTGCCAGTACCACCGGATCGTGGTCGACATAGACGACCCGTGCCTCGGGGTTGTACCGCTGCGCGACCTGATGCGTGTTGTCCCCGGTCGGGAAGCCGGAGCCGAGATCGAGGAACTGGTCGACGCGCTCCCTGTCCGTCAGGTAGCGCACGGTCCGGACCAGCCAGTGCCGGACTTCCTTGGCCATGACCTGCGCGTCCGGTGCCAGCTCCAGGATCTGGCGCAGCACCACCCTGTCGGCCTCGTAGTTGTCCTGGCCGCCCATGAGCGCGTCGAAGACTCGCGCGATGCTCGGCCGGTCGAAATCGACGGGCACGATCGGACGCCGGGCGACTGGACCTGGCATGGGCACCTACCGTGAAAACTCGGTTCGGGACGCAGGCCAGCTTAGGTCATCGGATTCACCGCGCGTAAGCGGATGAGCGACGAGGGTGAATTATTCCTCCGAAGAGCCGAAGGAAGATTTCGCTGTTGTCACGCCGACCCAGCGTTCCGCCTTCATTCCCACCGCCCGCGCACCGTCCACATTGGACTGACGATCGTCGAAGAACAGGCAGTCGGCCGGTTCGGCGCCGAGTTCGCCGAGCAGGATCCGGTAAATTTTGGCGTCGGGCTTCATGCAGCCGACATCACCGGAAAAGAGCGTCACCCGGAAGAGGCGCGCCCAGTCCTGCTCGCGCACCCAACGGCCGAAGGTCGACGACGCGTTGGAGAGCAGCGCGAGCGCGGCGCCCGCCTCGTGCAGGCCTTCCAGCAGTTCGAGTACCGCCGGTTCCACGTGCGACCAGCCGGTGACGTCGATCCGGGTCAGCTCGTCGGAGAAAGCCCGGTCGACCTCGACGTCGAGCGCGCGGCCGATGCTTTGCCAGTACTCGAGGTCCGTGCCGCCGGAGTCGTACCGGATCCGTTCGGCCCAGTAATGCGGCTCGAATTCCGCCACTTCGAGGCCGAAGGCCTTGGCCAGGACCGGCAGCGCGTCGGTGTGCTCGCTGATGACGTCGCCGTAGTCGAAGACGATCCAGTTCACGGTCAGCTCCCGGTCCTGATGCGGTGAAGGGTTTCCTCGATGTCGGCGGCCGAAAGGTCCCGGTGCACCACGAACCGGACCCGGCCCGCCGTGGGCAGCACGCGGATCCCGAGCCCGTCCAGCAGCTTCAGGCGGCCTTGGAGATCGGGAGCGGCGGCCAGCACGATGTTGGTCTCGGGCTCGTTGACCTCCCAGCCGTGTTCGGCGAGCCCGGCCGCGAGCCGCGCCGCGTTCTCGTGCGTCTCGGCCAGTTCGTCGATGCGGTCCAGCGCGACCAGGCAGGCCGCGGCCAGCACACCACTCTGCCGGACGCCGCCGCCGAGCATCTGCCGCATCCGCCGTGCCCGCTCGATGAACTCCGCGCTGCCCGCCAGCACGGAGCCGACCGGCGCGCCGAGTCCCTTGGAGAAGCAGGCGGAGACGCTGTCGACGCCGACCGTGAGCGCGGCGGGCGGGACCTGCAGCGCGACCGCCGCGTGCCAGAGGCGGGCGCCATCGAGGTGCACGGTGAGCCCGGCCTGTTTCGCCACCGCGAGGAGCTGGGCGTGCTCATCGGGCGGGGTCACCGCGCCACCCGCCGAGTTGTGCGTGTTCTCCAGGCACAACAGCGTGGTGCGCAGCGAGTAGTACGGCCCGATGGGAGTGCCGATCGCGGCCGCGAGCGTGTCCGGCGTCGGCCGTCCGGGCCCCGCGTCGTGTTCCAGCGGGTCCGCCATGCCACCTGCGAGCCAGGCGGCCGAGCCGAGTTCGTCGGTGATCACGTGCGAGCCGCGCGGCGCGAGGAAGCGGTCACCGCGCTGGAGATGGAGACTCAGCGCGATCAGGTTCGCCATGGTCCCGCTCGGGGTCCAGAGCGCGGCGGGCATGCCGAGGAGTTTCGCGGCACGCTGTTCGAGGGCGGCGGTGGTCGGATCTCCGTCGAGGACGTTGTCGCCGACCTCGGCTTTCGCCATGGCCTCGCGCATGACGCTGTCCGGCCGGGTGACGGTGTCGGAGCGGAAATCGATCAACGAGTCGGGGCTCAAGGTCACGGTACGATCACATCACATCGTCCGGTCCGCCAGGAACCTCCTCCCCGGCTGGTCCGCCGCGCCCGCTCATGCAACCGTGGACGCCCCCGGTTCCGTCCTACCCACCGACGAGGCAAGAGCGGAGACAACAACCGCGTGAACCAGCGCGACGAACAAGAGTTCGCGGAGTACTTCGCCGCGAAGCGGGACTCCGTGCGCAGGACCGCGTACATGCTTTGCGGTGACTGGCATCGCGCGGACGATCTCGCGCAGACGGCGTTCGTCGCGCTGCACCGGAGGTGGAAGAAGATCAGGGAACGGGCGGCGACCGACGCCTATGTGCGGAAGACGCTGGTCAGGGCGGCCATCGACGAATCGAGGCGGCCGTGGCGGCGGGAGTGGCAGACCGAAGAGCTGCCCGAACCGCCGCAGGACGGCTTCGACCTCGGTGAACAGGTCGTCACCAGGGAAGACCTGCTGGCCGCGTTGCGCGAGGTGCCCCCGAAGCAGCGGGCCGTGCTGGTGCTCCGGTTCTTCGAGGGGCTGGACGTCGGCGCGGCGGCGAAGGCGCTCGGTTGCAGCGAAGGGAACGTGAAGAGCCAGACCGCGCGCGGGCTGGCGAACCTCAGGCAGGTCATGGAGAAGGAGGAGGTGGCACGGGATGGACGAGAATGACCTAAAGGCGTTGTTCCGTGACGCCCCCGGTGACACGCCGTCGCCGAGCTTCGACGCCGCCGACGTCGTCCGTGCCGCCAAACGCGCCACCGCACGCCGCCGCAACGGTATCGCGGTGGCCTGTAGTGCACTGGTTTTGGTCTTGGGCGGAGTGGGCATGTTCGGCGTGCTCGGCGACGTCGATTTCGGTTCGCCGACGGCGGCGAAATCCGACAACGGGGCCGCTTCCGCCGGGCAACCCGAAGCGGCTTCCGCGCGTCCTCTCGACAGCGGGGAGTCCTCGAACTTCTCGAACCCGCCGCCTCAGCAGGGGGGCAGCGGGCCGGAGAAGACCGGCCAGATGTCGGCCGAAGGCACCTACGGGTGCGACCAGGTGGACCGGGAGCTCGCCACCGCCCTCGCTGGCGAGCTCCCGGTCCCCGTGGATGTCGCCAAGTCGACCCCCGGCGACATCTGTACGACGGGAGCCAGGTCCGCGGGGTTCCAGATACCGGGCGGCACGGTTTCCGCCGCGGTCTTCCCGGCGGGCGCGGCTCCTCCGTCCTTGCCCGCCGGGGCGTCCAGTGCCGAGCGGACCACCGTCAAGGGATCGCTGGTGGTCGTGGTGAGCCTCGGCGACGGCTCGGGCGGGCCGGTGTTCGGAGAGGCCGACGTCGACCGGTTCGCCGGTGTGCTCGCCGCCCGCTACTGAAGGCGCCTGGCAAAATAACCCGTCATGACTGCCGCAGCGACAACGCCGAAGGGTGAGCGACGGCGCGCCGAGCTCATCGAGGCCGCCGCGTCACTGCTGGCCGAGGGCGGCTTCGACGCCGTGCGGCATCGCGCGGTGGCCGAACGAGCGGGCTTGCCGCTGGCCTCGACGACGTACTACTTCGACTCGCTCGAAGAACTCGTCACCGCCGCTGTCGAGCACCACTCGAACCAGGAGCTGGAGACCGGACGGAACCGGCTCGAAGAGCTGGCGACCCGCAATCGCGGTGTCGAAGCCACCGTCGACCTGGTGCTGGACATGCTGCTGGGCCCGCTCCGCCCGGATCGCGATGCCGACGCCGAGGCCGTCCTCCTGCGCTACGAACGCCTGGTCGGCACCGGCCGCCGCCCGTACCTGCGACCCCTGATGCGGACGCTGTCCGCGCAGCTGTACGAGCTGCTCCACGAGATCTTCGCGCGCTCCGGCACTCCGGTGGACAGCGCGGAACTGGAGCGGCTGGTCGCCCTGGTCGACGGCGCCGTCGTCAACGCGCTGATCGAGGTCGACCCGGAGCCGAGGGCCGCCGCCGCCCGCATGCTGCAGGCCGCCCTCGCCTAGCCCCGGGTTAGGCTGGCCGCGTGACGGAAAAGCCCCGCATCCCCAACGTGCTCGCCGGCCGCTACGCCTCGCCTGAGCTGGTCGAACTGTGGTCCCCGGAACGCAAGGTCGTGCTGGAGCGCGAGCTCTGGCTCGCCGTTCTCCGGGCGCAGGCCGACCTCGGCGTCGAGGTGCCGGACGGGGTCGTCGCCGACTACGAGCGCGTGCTGGAGCAGGTCGACCTCGACTCGATCGCCGCGCGCGAGCGGGTCACCCGGCACGACGTGAAGGCCCGGATCGAGGAGTTCAACGCGCTCGCCGGGCACGAACACGTGCACAAGGGCATGACGTCGCGTGACCTCACCGAGAACGTCGAGCAGTTGCAGGTGCGGCGTTCGCTGGAGCTGATGCGCGGCCGCGTCGGCGCGGTGCTGGCCAGGCTCGCCGCGATCGCGGTGGAGCACGCCGACACCGTGATGGCAGGCCGTTCGCACAACGTCGCCGCGCAGGCGACGACGCTGGGCAAGCGCTTCGCGACCGCCGCCGACGAACTGCTCGTCGCGTTCGAGCGGCTCGACGACCTGATCGGCCGCTACCCGCTGCGCGGGATCAAGGGTCCGGTCGGCACCGCGCAGGACATGCTCGACCTGCTCGGCGATGAGTCCACTTTGGACGAACTGGAGTCACGGGTCGCCGCCCACCTCGGCTTCGAGCGGGTGTTCACCAGCGTCGGCCAGGTGTACCCGCGGTCACTCGACTTCGACGTGCTGTCCACGGTGGTCCAGCTCGCGGCCGCCCCGTCGAGCCTGGCGAAGACGATCCGCCTGATGGCGGGACACGAACTGGTCACCGAAGGCTTCAAGCCGGGCCAGGTCGGCTCGTCGGCCATGCCGCACAAGATGAACACGCGTTCCTGCGAGCGGGTCAACGGACTCGCCGTCGTGCTGCGCGGCTACCTGTCGATGATCGGCGAGCTCGCCGGCGACCAGTGGAACGAAGGCGACGTCTCCGATTCCGTCGTCCGCCGTGTCGCGCTGCCGGACGCGTTCTTCGCGCTCGACGGTCTGCTGGAGACCTTTCTCACGGTGCTGGCCGAGTTCGGCGCCTTCCCGGCGGTCATCGCGCGTGAGCTCGATCGCTATCTGCCGTTCCTCGCGACCACCAAGGTACTCATGGCCTCGGTCCGCGCAGGCGTGGGCCGGGAAACCGCGCACGAGGCGATCAAGGAAAACGCCGTCGGTGTCGCGCTCGCCATGCGGGAGCAGGGGCTCGCGGAGAACGACCTCCTCGACCGTCTCGCCGCCGACGAGCGCATCCCGCTCGACCGCGGTGAGCTGGACAAACTGCTCGCCGACCGGATCTCGTTCACCGGTGTCGCGCCGCGTCAGGTGGCCGCGATCGCGTCGCGTGTCGAGGACGTTCTCAAGCGTTTTCCGGAGGCCGCCGTCTACTCGCCCGCCCCGATCCTCTGACGTTGGTCGTGAAGGGTGGTCGTGAGTGGCGATTCGGGTTCTAACCCGAATCGCCACTCACGACCGGCTGTACCGAAGCCCCGCTGAGCTGTGAGCAGTCCCACCACGGAGCGTTCACAGAGTGGGACGACATTACTCGAACGGGCGAATTCCCTAATCTCGATCGCTGAACCCGGAGCGCCAGGCCGCCCATCCCGCGGCCTGGCGTGCTTGTATCGCGCCTTGCGCGCCGAACCCACGGAAGAAGCGATGAGATCCACGCTGTCGAAATTCGTCGCCGTCGTCACGGCGGGTGCGGCCACCCTCGCCCTCGCCGCCTGCGGTTCCGGTGACACCTCCGCCAGTGGCCAGAAGCTGCGCGTCGGCACCCTGACCGACGCGCCGCCGTCCATCTACCTGGAGAACGGCACCTTCACCGGCTACGACAACGAGCTGCTCCGCGACATCGCGAAGCGCGAAGGCTTCGAGGTCGAGTTCGTCGGCACCGAATTCGCCGGTCTGCTGGCCGCCGTCGCCACCAACAAGTTCGACATCGGCAGCTCCACGATCTCCACCACCGAAGCCCGCAAGAAGACCGTGGCCTTCAGCAACGGCTACAGCACCGGGTTCACCACGATCCTGACCAAGAAAGGCGCGGGCCTCAAGGACGTCGCCGCGTTCGGCGGCAAGCGGCTCGGCGTCGTGCAGGCGTCGGTGCAGGACGACTTCGCCAGCGGCAAGGTCCCCGGCGCCAACGTCGTGCGCTTCCCCGACTACAACGCCGGTTTCGCGCAGCTGAAGGCGGGCAGTCTCGACGGCTGGGTCGTGCCGAAGGACATCGGGCAGAAGTACATCGACCAGAACCCGGCTGTGCCGCTGGAGTTCGGCTACACCGTCGAGACCAAGGACACGCCGTCCGCGTTCGCAGTCCGCAAGGACAACAAGGACCTGCTGAAGAAGCTCAACGACGGTCTCGCGAAGGCCGTCGCCGACGGCACCGTCGCCCGTCTGCACGCTCAGTTCTTCAAGACCGAGCCGCTGCCGAAGGAACTCGAGCAGGGTGGCCCCGGCCTGCCTGTGCAGAACCAGGGGGTCTGAAAATGAAGAAAACCTTGATCGCGACGCTCGCCGCCGGATTGCTCGCGGTGCTCACCGCCTGCGGTGGCGGCGAGGCCGTCACCGAAAAGACCCTGCGGGTCGGGACGCTGAGCGACGCGCCGCCGAACATCTACGTCGAAAACGGCAACTTCACCGGCTTCGACAACGAGCTGCTGAAGGCCATCGCCGCGCACCAGAACCTGAAGCTGGAGTTCGTTTCGACGGACTTCTCCTCGCTGCTGGGCCAGGTCGCGAACAACCAGTTCGACATCGGCAGTTCGGCCATCGCACAGACCGACGAGCGCAAGAAGAACGTCGACTTCTCCAGCCCGTACAACTTCGAAGTGATGAGCATCCAGACCAAGGACGGCTCGCCGATCACCGACGAAAAGGCCTTGTCCGGCAAGCGGGTCGCGGTGATCCAGGCGACCGTCGGTGACAAGTGGCTGACCTCGACCGTGCCGGACGCGCAGGCCGTGCGCTTCCCCGGGTACGCCCCGGCGCTGGCCGCGCTCAAGAGCGGCGCCGTCGACGCCTACGTCCTCGACCAGGCGATCGCCGAGACCAACGTCAAGGACAGCGCCGACGTGAAGCTCAAGGTCGTCAAGTCCTTCACCACCGACGTGCCGCACGGTTTCGCGGTGAAGAAGGGCAACACCGAGCTGCAGACGAAGATCAACGAAGGTCTGAAGCAGGTCATCGCCGACGGCACCTGGGTCAAGCTGCACGAGCGGTTCCTGCCCACCGCACCGGTTCCGGACCAGTTCAAGGCGTGAGGATCACGATGAAGAAGGCACTCGCCGCCGTCGCTGGCGCCGCCCTCGTGGCGGTGCTGGCGGCGTGCGGCGGCGGCGAAAGCGCGAGCGGTGACACGTTGCGCGTCGGCACGCTCAGCGATTCGAAACCCAACGCCTATCAGGAAAACGGCGTGTTCACCGGGTTCGACAACGAGTTGCTGAAGGCCATCGCCGCGCACCAGAACCTGAAACTCGAGTTCGTCTCCACGGAGTTCTCGGCCCTGCTGAGCCAGGTCGCGAACGGCAAGTTCGACATCGGCAGTTCCGGGATCTCCCAGACCGACGAACGCCGCAAGACGGTCGACTTCTCGGCGCCGTACAACTACCAGTCGCTCGGCATCGAAACCCGCGAAGGCGTCGATATCACCGACGAGAACACCCTGGCCGGTAAGCGAATCGGTGTCGTCCAGGGCACGGTGTCCGACAGCTGGCTGTCGGCGAACGCGCCTGCCGCGCAGGCCGTCCGGTTCCCGCAGGACGCCGCCGCCCTCGCCGCGCTCAAGACGGGCGCGATCGACGGCGCGGTCTTCGACCAGGCGACCGCCGAGGACTACGCGGCGAAGAATCCGGACGCGAAACTCAAGATGGTCAAGGCGATCACCACGACCATTCCGCACGGTTTCGCGGTCAAGAAGGGCAACACCGAGCTGGTCGGCAAGCTCAACGCCGGGCTCAAGGCGGTCATCGCCGACGGGACGTGGGAAAAGGTGCATCAGCGGTTCGAACCGAACGCGCCGGTGCCCGCGGAGTTCAAGGCCGGGCAGAAGTAAGTGGACGATTTCCTCAACACCTTCCTGAACTGGGACTACATCTGGGAGGTCTTCCCGGACCTGGTCAAGACCGGGCTGCTGAACACGCTGATCATGTCGGTGTTCGCGGCGATCATCGGCACCGTGCTCGGCATGCTGCTGGCCACCATGGGCCTGTCCAGCAAGCTGTGGCTGCGCTGGCCGGCCAGGATCTACACCGACATCTTCCGCGGCCTGCCCGCGATCCTCACCATCCTGGTGATCGGACAGGGCGGCGGGATCCTCTTCCCGTCGATGGCCAGGAACACCTACCCGCTGGGCATCCTGGCGCTCAGCCTGATCGCGGCCGCCTACATCGGTGAGATCTTCCGAGCCGGCATCCAGAGTGTCGAAAAAGGACAGATGGAGGCCAGCCGCGCGCTGGGCATGAGCTACACCAAGGCGATGACGCTCGTCGTCATCCCGCAGGGGGTGCGGCGGGTGCTGCCCGCGCTGGTGAACCAGTTCATCGCGCTGATCAAGGACTCCAGCCTGGTGTACTTCCTCGGTTTCCTCGCCGAGCAGCGCGACCTGTTCCGGATCGGACAGGACCTCGCGGCCAACACCGGCAACCTGTCGCCGCTGGTCGCGGCCGGTTTCTTCTATCTGCTGATCACCGTGCCGCTGACCCACTTGGTCAACTACATCGACAAGAAGCTGCGCACCGGCAAGAAGGTCCGGGTCGACGACGACGGCGGCGAGCCCGAACTCCTGACCAGCGGAAAGGTGCCGATGTCATGACGATCCCCGCCGACGTGCGCTCTTCGAGCGTCGAACTCCGCGACATCCACGTCTCCTTCGGCACCCTCGAAGTGCTGAAAGGCGTGAACCTCAAGGTCGAGAAGGGCCGCACGACCTGCATCGTCGGCCCGTCCGGTTCCGGCAAGTCGACGCTGTTGCGCTGTGTGAACCGCCTGCAGGAGCCCGACTCCGGCGACCTGCTGCTCGGTGGCGAGAGCGTCATCTCCACCGACCCGGACGCGTTGCGTCAGCGGGTCGGGATGGTGTTCCAGCACTTCAACCTGTTCGGGCACCGCAGTGTGCTGGACAACATCACGCTGCCGCTGCGCAGCGTGCGGAAGCTCGGCAAGGCGGAGGCGGCCGAGATCGCGCACGCCCGTCTCGCCGAGGTCGGGCTCGCCGACAAGGCGCCGTACCGGCCGAGCGCGCTTTCGGGCGGCCAGCAGCAGCGGGTCGCGATCGCGCGGGCGCTCGCGATGGAGCCCGAGGTCATGCTGTTCGACGAGGCGACCAGCGCGCTCGACCCGGAGCTGGTCAAGGGTGTGCTCAACCTCATGGCGGGGCTGGCCGAGCGCGGGCTGACGCTGCTCGTGGTCACGCACGAGATGGGCTTCGCGCGCAGCGTCGCCGACGAGGTCGCGTTCATGGACGCCGGGAAGATCGTCGAACATGACGCTCCGGACGCGATCTTCGACTCTCCGCGGAGCGAACGGCTGCAGCGGTTCCTATCCCAGGTGCTTTGACGCCGACGACTCGTTAATCTGCGGCCATGGCGAGAGTGGCGAGGCTGGTCTATTACCCGGTCAAGGGCTGCGCGGGGACGTCGGTCGACACGGCCGACGTCACCCCGGCGGGCCTGAAGTTCGACCGTGCCTGGATGGTCGTGTCGCCCGAGGGCGAGTTCCGCAGTCAGCGGAAGCATCCGGTGATGGCGTCGATCCGGGCGGAAGTGCTGGACGGCGGCGCCCGCCTGCGGCTCGCCGCCCCCGGCGTCGAAGACCTGCTGGTCGAGCCGCTCACGGACGGGCCGCGTCAGCCGGCGTCCACGTTCACCTGGCAGGGCGAGGGCGTCCACCAGGGTGCCGAGGCCGCCGACTGGTTCTCGGAGGTCCTCGGCCTTCCGTCGGTGTTCGTCGGGCTCGCGCCCGAGCACGAGCGCGTCACCAACGGCGAGGTCCCCGGCACCGCCGCGTTCGCCGACGCGCACGCGATCCTGCTGACGTCGGAGTCCTCTTTGGACGGTCTGAACGAGCGGATCGCGTCGCGTGGCGCCGAGGCCGTGCCGATGGACCGGTTCCGGCCCAACATCGTCGTCGCGGGCTGGCGGGAGCCGCATCGAGAGGACGAAGTGCGCTCGCTCACCGCGGGCGGTGTGGAGCTGGGCTACGCCAAGGTCTGCATCCGGTGCACGGTGCCGATGGTCGATCAGGAGACCGGCCGGAAGGCGGGGCCCGAACCGATCCGGTCGCTCGCGGACTACCGCCGCGAGCCCGAGGGCGGCGTCTCGTTCGGGATCAAGATGGCGGTGACCCGGCCGGGTCAGCTCGCCGTCGGCGACGAGGTGATCGTGCACTCCTGGGCGGGCCCGAGCCCGAGCACCGACGCGGCCGAGCCGCCGTTCACCGCGACCGCGAGCCGTCCCGCCGAATCGGTGTAGAGCACGTTCTCGCCCGGCGGCACCGTGCCGAAGGTGTCGCCGACCAGCGCCTTCACCAGCACGCGGGCGCTGCTGACCGAGACCGTGCCGGACAATCCGGCCAGTTCGAGGTCGGCGGGGCTCGCGGCCAGCTGGACGTTGCCGAAGTGGTCGACCGTGAGCACCTCGGCGACCAGCTTGCCGGGGAACACCGCGACGAACGGATCCGGCAACCGCACGAGGTCGTCGACGGGCGGCCCGAACTCCTCGGGAGCGACACCGAGCGCGAGATGCGCCGCCGCGGGAGCGAAGACGTCGCGTCCGTGGAAGGTCGACGACGTCACCGGAAGGCGGTATTCCGGGGCGGTCAATTCGTAGGCGGCTTTCACTCCGCCGAGTGCTTCGGCCGCCGGGAGGAGAAGTCCGTTGTCCGGGCCGACGAGGATTCCGCGCCCGGCGACGACCACGACGCCGCGTCGCGCGGTGCCGACTCCGGGGTCGACGACGGCGAGGTGCACCGCGTCCGGGAGGAAGGGCGCGGTCTGCGCCAGCACCTCGGCGCCGGTCCTGACCTGCTGCGGAGGGATCTCGTGGCTCACGTCGATGAGCCTCGCCGAGGGTGCGATCCGCGCGATCACCCCGTGACAAGCGGCCACGAAACCGTCGCTCAAGCCGTAGTCGGTCGTGAAGGAGACGCAGTGGATCGGCATGATCAGCCAACATCCTTGATCGCTAGGGTGCAGCCGTGACGACGCTCGAATACCCGAAGATCGCCGCCGGCAAGGTCCGTGAGCTTTACGCCGTCGATGACGAGCATCTGCTGCTCGTCACTTCGGACAGGATCTCCGCCTACGACGTCATCTTCACCACGCCCATCCCCGACAAGGGGCGGGTGCTCACCGCGATGAGCGTGTTCTGGTTCTCCCAGCTCTCCGATGTTCTCCCCAACCACCTGGTCTCCTACGACGACGAACGTATCCCCGCCGAGGTCCGCGGCCGCGCGCTGCTGGTGCGGCGGCTGGCGATGCTGCCGGTCGAAGCCGTCGCCCGCGGCTACCTCACCGGTACCGGTCTCTCCGATTATCGCGCGCACGGCACGGTCTGCGGCGTCGAACTTCCCCCCGGCCTGACCGAGTCCTCCCGGCTCCCCGAACCCATTTTCACCCCCGCGACCAAGGCCGATCACGGCTCGCACGACGAAAACATCACCTTCGCCGACGTCGTCGGGCAATTCGGCCGTGAAAGGGCCGAAGAAGTCCGCGAAGCGACGTTGGCGGTCTATCGCCGCGGCGCGGAGTTCGCCGCCGAACGCGGCATCCTGCTCGCCGACACGAAGCTGGAGTTCGGCGTCGACCGCGAGGGGAATCTCGTCCTCGCCGACGAGGTCCTGACCCCGGATTCGTCCCGCTACTGGCCCGCCGGCGGCTGGGCGCCAGGCAGCCCGCGGCCGTCGTTCGACAAGCAGCCGCTGCGGGATTGGCTCACCGGTCCCGCGTCCGGCTGGCATCGCAAGAACAGACCGGAGCCGCCGCCGTTGCCCGACGAGATCGTCGCCGCCACCCGGGCGAGGTACATCGACGCGTACGAACGCATCACCGGCCGTTCGCTGGACGACTGGCCCGCCTGATTCCCCCGGCCGAGTGAACGGACCGGACAATCCTCGTGTGGCTGACCTGCGGCGTTTACTCGCTCGTCAGTCCGTCGCAAGGCCGGTCTGGCCCAATGGGCATCGTGGACGCACGTTTGCTGGTTTCCCTGTCCGGCGTGACCACCCGGACGTTGCACCGCTGTGCCGACCTCGCGGCCGAACTCGACCGGCGCAAGGTCCCGTTGTCCGTGCTCTACGCCGCTCGTACCGGCGAGGGCCCGGTGACCGAGTGGGTACGGACCCGCCGCGCTCGGGGCGACTCCGTCCTCCTGCACGGTTACGACCACCGGATCCCACCCACCCATCGCGCCGTCTACCTGGGCAAGCGCGCCGAGTTCGCGGCTCTTCCCGCGCACGAGGCGCGGCTGCGGCTGATCGCGGCGAAAGCGGCGCTCGACGCCAACGGCATGGCCGTCGACGGCTTCGCGCCACCGCGCTGGGTCGCGTCGGAGGGCACCGTGCAGGCCCTGCGCGAGCACGGGTTCACGCTGTGCGCGGACCTGGTCTCGGTGCGGGATCTGGTATCCGGCCGGGTCCAGCGCGCCAGGGTGCAGGAGTTCGGCGGGCCGTCTCAGCGGACCGAGACCGTCCGGTGCTTCGCGCTGGTGCTGGCCGCCGCCAGGGCCGCGCGACGCGGTGGGCTGGTGCGGCTCGGCATCGACGCCGTCGACCTCGCCAGGCCGGGACTGCGGCAGGCGTTCCTCGACGCCGTCGACGTCTCGCTGGAGAACCGCGCCTTCGGGACCACCTATGGCTCCCTCTCCCGGCCGCGTTTAGTCCTCTGAATGCGTCCTTGCGTGGGCTAACTACCGCATTTAGAGGACTAAACGCGGTGGGGGGTCGCCGGGTCGAGGACCTTGACCTCGGTGCCTTCCGGGGCGAGGTTGGCGAACAGACCGTAGTGCATCTGCGGCCGCGCGAGCACGGCTTCGTGGATCGGCACGGCGAGACGCGGCGAGACAGCGCGCAGGTAGTCCACAGCTTCGCTCGCTTTGAGCCACGGGGCGCCGGTGGGCAGGCCGAGGACGTCGATCTTCTGCTCGGGCACGAAGAACGAGTCGCCCGGGTGGTAGAACGCGCCGTGGTCGACGATGTAGCCGACGTTCGGGATCACCGGGATCTCGTCGTGGATCACGGCGTGCTCGCCGCCGACGACGTTGATGCCACTGGACCCGATGCCGAAGGCGTCGCCGGGGTTCGCGACCTGGAATTCCGCGCCGAGCTTCTCGACGGCTTCGGCCGAGCCCGGGTCCACGATCAGCTGAGCGCCGGGATTCGCTTCCAGCAGCGCGGGCAGCCTGTCGGCGTCGAGGTGGTCGAAATGCTGGTGGGTGATCAGGACGGCGTCCAGCTCACGCTCGCCCTCGAAACCCGCCGAGAAGGCACCGGGGTCGATCAGGATCCGTGCGCCCTCGGTCTCCAGCAGTACGCAAGCGTGTCCAAAATGGACAATACGCATGGCTTTCTCCTTCGTAGTCGGTCAATTCCAGCCTATGCCCGCAGCAGGGCGTCGCCAAGTTCCGTGCGGAGGTAGCGAACTTCGCGCCCTCGGCGCCGGGCGTCGAGCAGCCCAGCCGCGCGCATCGCGGTCAGATGCTGTGAGACCGTCGGCGCCGAGAAGTCCAGTCTCCGCGCCAACTCGGTGGTACTCGCGGGCTCGTTGAGGGTCGTGAGCAGGGCGGCCTTGGTGCGGCCGAGCACTGCGGCGAGCGCGTCGGACGGGCGCTCGGGGTCCGACCACAGCTCGGCCACGCCGCGAGCCGGGTACAACAGCGAAGGTTGCCACGGCTCCATCGTGATCACGCCGACCGACGGCCAAGCGAAGACGCCGGGGATCAGCAGCAGCCCGCGTCGATCGAGGTGAACCCGGCTGCGTTCCTTCATCTCGATCACCAGGACGTCGTCGACGAGCCGCACCCGCGGGTGGATGTCCTCCAGTACCAGCGCGATACCGCCGTCGGCCAGCCGCCGCGAGCGTTCCTCGATGTCGGCGACGAGGAACCGGCGCATCCGCGGCCAGTGCGGTTCGACCAGTTCGGCCCAGGCGATCTCCATCTGCTCGGCGAGCAGGTCCCTGGCCTCGGCCGGGTCTTCGGGCAGTCCGCTCAGGTCTGCGTCCACTTTGGACAATTCGCGAGCGACCTGCTCCGGTGCGGTGCGGCGGATTTCGGCGAGCTGGGCGGACGCGGTGGTCTCGGGTCCGCTCGGTGGCGGGCTGAGGAAGTCGGTGATGTAGTGCCGCGCGCTCATCACCTTGGCGAAGTCGCCGATGGGCAGCTCCGGCAGCTTCGCGGCGGCCCCGCGCAGCCAGGGCAGATGACTCGGATGCCCGCGCCGCCCCAGCAGGGTCTGCATCGCGCCCATGGTCTCGTCGAGCGGGGAGATGCCGAACCGGACGCGGTTGGCGCTCTCGGCGGTCAGGACCAGCTCGATCATTTGATTAGGCTATGCGCTAATCAGTAGTCCTCGCCAGGGTGCGTTCGGCAGTGTTCGCGGTATGACCTTGCTCCGTAATTCCGGGTATTGGCGCTGGTCGGCGGGAGTGCAGCTGAATCGGCTGCCCGCCACGATGGCACCGCTCGCCTTCACCGTGCTGACCACCGCGACCACCGGTTCGTACCGGCTCGGCGGGATCATGATGGCCGTCTTCGTCGCCGCCGAAATGGTCGGCGCCGTGCCCACCGGGCGGCTGCTCGACCGCGTCGGACCCGCACGCGGCCTCGCCGCGTTGCTGCCACTGGTCGCCGCCGGACTGTTCCTGCTGGCCGCGGTCGCTTCCGCCGGGGCACCGGACCTCGTCCTGCTCGCGCTGGCGATCCCGCCGGGCCTGGTCGCGGGCGGGCTCAACGGCGGGTTCCGGACGCTGCTCGCCGGCACCGTGACCGACGAGGAGCTACCCCGGGCTGTTTCGGTCGACGCGATGATCCTCGAAGGCGTCATCGTCGGCGGACCACTGCTGGTGGCGCTTCTCGCGACATCCGGCCCGGCCGTCCCGGTGCTCGCGATGGCCGTCGTCGCCCTGCTCGCGGCCCTTCTGGTGCCGCGGCGAACCGTCGCTCATGTTCCACAAAGGACGGTCGAACGTCAGCGGATCCCGGTCGCCGCCTGCGTTCCTTGGCTGTTCGGGCTGTTCAGTGCCGGCTTGCTGCTGTCGACCATCGAGGTCGGCCTGTTGCCACTGGTCCAGCGGCTCGGCGCGCCCGATTCGACGACGGCGATCGTCATCGTCGTGCTGTGTGCCGCCAGCATCACCGGGAGCGGGCTCTACGCGGCGCGGGGGAAGGTCGGGGATCCGCGTCTGTTCCTCGCCGGGTTCGTGGTCGGCGGCATCGTGGTGTCGGCGGGCTTCGGCTGGGCAGGACTGCTCGGCGGGGTGGCGCTGATCGGGCTCTGCACCGGTCCGCTGATGGCCGTCTCGTCGGTCAACCTGCAGCGGCTGCTGCCGGAACGACGCCGGTCGGAAGGGTTCTCCCTGGCCTTCACCGTGCAGGCGTCGGGCTTCGGCCTGGGGTCGCTGGCGATCGGCGTGCTGCCGGTATGGCTGGCGCCGCTGCTCGGCGTCCTTGCCGCCCTCGTCACCTGTGCGATGCTGGTGGCACACCCCAGGCGAGCTATTGGCACGCCGTCAGTAACGTCGTAGCCTGGGCTTTGAGCCGAGACACGGGAGAAGTCGATGACCGCAGTCCAGCCGAAGCCGACCGCGCACAGCGTGGGGGAGACCTTCGATTCCCTCAGCCCGGCGACCGACGAGGTCGTCGGTACCTACCCGGTGCACACCGCCGACGACGTCCGCGCCGCCGTCGCCCGCGCGAGGGACGCCGCCGCATGGTGGTCCGGGCTCGGTTTCGACGGTCGCGCGGAGCGGCTGCGTCGCTGGAAGGGTGTCATCACCCGGCGGCTGCCGCAGCTGTGCCAGGTCGTCCGCGACGAGACCGGCAAGCCGCTCGCGGACGCGCAGCTGGAGAGCGTCCTCGCCATCGAGCACATCGCTTGGGCAGGCAAGAACGCGCGCAAGATCCTCGGCAAACAGCGCCGCGCGACGGGGCTGATGATGTCGAACCAGGCGGCGACGGTCGAGTACCAGCCGCTCGGCGTGGTGGGCGTGATCGGCCCGTGGAACTACCCCGTCTTCACCCCGCTCGGCTCCATCGCCTACGCCCTCGCCGCCGGGAACACCGTCGTGTTCAAGCCGAGCGAATACACCCCGGGCGTCGGGAAGTGGCTGGTCGACGCCTTCAACGAGGTGGTCCCGGAATGGCCGGTGCTGCAGCTGATCACCGGCTTCGGCGAAACCGGCGCCTCGCTCGTCGGCGCGGGAGTCGACAAGATCGCCTTCACCGGTTCGACCGGCACCGGCAAGAAGATCATGGCCGCGGCCGCCGAAACCCTGACGCCGGTGATCATCGAGGCCGGCGGCAAGGACGCGGTCCTGGTCGACGCGGACGCCGACCTCGAAGCCGCCGCCGACGCGACCGTCTGGGGCGCGTTCTCCAACTCGGGCCAGACCTGCATCGGCGTCGAACGCGTGTACGTCCACGAGCGCGTGCACGACGAGTTCGTCGCGAAGGTCGTCGAGAAGTCGAAGGACGTGCGTGCCGGTTCGGACGAGGCCGCGCAGTACGGCCCAGTGACGATGCCCTCGCAGCTCGCGGTGATCAAGCGCCACATCGCGGACGCCATCGAACGCGGCGGCAAGGCGCTCGTCGGCGGCGTCGGCGCGGTCGGCGACCGGTACGTGCAGCCGACGGTGCTCGTCGACGTGCCCGAGGATTCCTCGGCGGTCAAGGAAGAGACGTTCGGCCCGACCGTCACCATCGCCAAGGTGCGCGACATGGACGAGGCCGTCGAGAAGGCCAACGACACCAAGTACGGCCTCGGTTCCACGGTGTTCTCGAAGTCGCGCGGCCTGGAACTGGCCGCCCGCCTGCGCACCGGCATGACGGCGATCAACGCGCCGCTTTCCTTCGCCGGTATCGCTTCGCTGCCCTTCGGTGGCGTCGGCGACTCAGGTTTCGGGCGGATCCACGGTCCCGAAGGCCTGCGCGAGTTCGCCCGGTCGAAGGCCGTCGCGCGGCAGCGGTTCACCGCGCCGATCGTGATGACCTCCTTCACCCGCAAGGAAAAGACCGACGCCCTGGTGGCGAAGCTGATCACCGTGCTGCACGGGAAACGCTGAGCCGCTCCGGTCAACCCCCGCGCGCTATGAAAGGTCCTTTCCTTGCAAAATTTGCAAGGAAAGGACCTTTCATAGCATTGCCGGAAGCGTGAAAGGACCCCTCACGCGCCCCGGATGAGGTCAGCCGCCTTCTCCGCGACCATGATCGTCGGCGCGTTCGTGTTCCCGCGCGGCACCACGGGCATCACCGACGCGTCCACCACCCGCAGCCCGTCCACCCCGCGCACCTTCAGCGTCGGGTCGACGACGGCGTTCTCGCCCGTCCCCATCGAACAGGTCCCCACCGGGTGGTACAGCGTCTGCGTCTTCTCGCGGACGTAGTCGGCCAGTTCCGTGTCGGTCAGGTCGTGCCGCTCCGGCAGGAACGGCTTGTCCAGGTATCGTGCCAGCGGTCCGGACTTACCGATCTCCACCAGGGCACGCAGCCCGGCCAGCATTTTCTCCATGTCCACGGACTCGGCGTAGTAGGCCGGGTCGATTTCGGGTTTCCACAAGGGATTCGACGACTTGAGCCGCAGCCGTCCCCGGCTCGCGACCTCCACCAGCGTCGCCGCCGACGTGAAGCCCGGCACGGTCGGCTCGCGCATTCCGTTGTCGTAGAACAACGTCGGCGCGACGTGGATCTGCATGTCCGGCGGCGAAACACCGTCCGCGGCGGGCAGGAACGCGCCTGCTTCGCCGATGTTCGAGGTCAGCGGACCGCGTTTGGTGAGCTGGTAACGCACCAGGCCACCCGGCGTCGCCGCGTCCACGAGGTCGGTGGTGCCGCGGGTGGACCAAATGATGCCGCAGGCCGGGTGGTCGTGCAGATTCTCGCCGACGCCGGGAAGTGCGGCCACCACGTCGATCCCGTGTTCCCGCAGGTGTTCCGCCGGGCCGACGCCGGAAAGCATCAGCAGTTGCGGCGAGTTCACCGCGCCGCCGCTGAGCAGGACTTCGGTGGACGCGCGCACCGTGGTCTCGACGCCTTTGTCCAAATAGGACACGCCGACCGCGCGGGTTCCTTCGAAGACGACACGGGTCGCCTGCGCGTGGGTCCGCACGGTGAGGTTCGGGCGGGACAGCGCGGGCCGCAGGTACGCGTCGGCCGTCGACCAGCGGCGGCCCTTCTTGCACGTCACCTGGTAGACGCCGGCGCCTTCCTGCGATTCGCCGTTGAAGTCGTCGGTGCGCTTGAGGCCCCACGCGACCGCGGAATCCACCCAGGCTTGGGAAAGCTCGTGGGTGAAACGACGGTCCTCGACGTTCAGCGGTCCATCGGTGCCGTGCAGCGGTCCGCCGAGCCGCTGGTTTCCTTCGGCTCGCTTGAAATACGGCAGGACGTCGTCAAAACCCCAGCCCTCGGCGCCGTAGCCGTCGCGCCAGCCGTCGTAGTCCGCGCGGTTGCCGCGGATGTAGATCATCGCGTTGATCGAGGAACAGCCGCCGAGTGTCTTCCCGCGCGGCCAGTAGAGGGTCTTGCCGGTGTGCTTCTGCTCGACCGTCTCGTAGTTCCAGTCCCACTTCGTCTTGAAGAGGCCGGGGAACGCGGCGGGGATGTGGATCTCGTCGGCGTCGTCCTCGCCGCCCGCTTCGAGCAGCAGCACCCGCGCTGACGGATCCTCACTCAGCCGGTTCGCCAGCACGCATCCCGCGCTGCCCGCGCCGACGATGACGTAATCGAAGGAGTCCTGATCGGCCACGGTGCCTCCAGCTGCTGCTCACCCGGTGTTGGCGTCCCGCCAATGCGCTCATCTTGGCCCAGCGTCGCGCTCCGAGCATCCCCCAGTCGAAGGATTGGGGCGAGCTCAATCGGAGTCGGGTGAAAAAGACGCCACGCAGGGGCCGCCCTCGCCGTCGTCCTCGGTTTCGACTCGCCCTGGTCCTCGCACTCCGTCGACGAGACCGCCGAGATGCAGGATCGTCTGCTTGGCGGTGGTCAGCACGTCGGCCTTCTCGACGGTGTACGTCGCCTCGCCGTGGATGATCTGCTGCACGCCGTCGCGGGTCGTGTCGGGCACCTTCCCGCACAGCACGGACAACGCGGCCGGGATGTCGCGCTCGTTGATCGCGTCGACGAACTTGTTCCCCGCCTCCTCGCCGGTCTTGACCTCGGGGCGCGGCGCGGGCTTCGTCTCGATGCTCCGCAGCGGCTCGGGCTCGCCGCCGATCTTGGCGTCGCGCACGCACCAGCCGCCTTCGCCGGGGATCATCGCGATCCCGACGGTCATGCCCGACGCGGTGAACGCGGCCGACCATTCCTGCTCCGCACGCTGATGCGCGGGCGTGCTGAGTTGTGCGCCCTCGGCGACGGCCATGGTCTGCTCGAAGGTGTAGGACCGCTTCGAACGGATCGGGCACCACAGCCGGCTGACCCGGTCCTCGGTGACGCCGTTCACGAACGACTGGCTCAACTGCTCCGGCGTCGCGCGCGACTCCGTGTCGAGCTTGGTCTTGAAGAAGCCGGGCGTCACCCAGCCGGTGAAGGCGACCCCGCCCGCCACCAGGACGATGACCAGCGTGAGCGTCACCCAAAGCCACGTCTTCGACTTCTTCGGCGGCTGCTGGTACCCGTACTGCGGTTGCCCGTAGGTCATGTGGCAACAGTAGTGAAGTAGGCTCTGGCGGTACCCACGACCTGCGTGAATAAGGAGCAGCCTGCCGTGGCCCGAGTCGTTGTCGACGTCATGCCCAAGCCCGAAATCCTCGACCCGCAGGGCCAAGCCGCGCTCGGTGCGGCCGGTCGTCTCGGCTTCACCGGGATCACCGAGATCCGTCAGGGCAAGCACTTCGAGATCGAGGTCGACGACTCCGTCGACGATGCGACCCTCGAAAAGATCGCCGAGGGCTTCCTCGCGAACCCCGTGATCGAGCAGTGGACCATCAAGCGGGTCGACGCGTGAGCGCGCGGATCGGGGTCATCACCTTCCCCGGCACGCTCGACGACGGTGACGCGGCCCGCGCGGTCCGCTACGCCGACGCCGAAGCCGTGCCGCTGTGGCACGCGGACGAGGACCTCAAGGGCGTCGACGCCGTCGTCGTCCCCGGTGGCTTCTCCTACGGCGACTACCTGCGCGCCGGCGTCATCGCGCGCTTCGCGCCGGTGATGTCGTCGGTGATCGAGGCCGCCCACAAGGGCATGCCGGTGCTGGGCATCTGCAACGGCTTCCAGATCCTGTGCGAGGCCGGGCTGCTGCCGGGCGCGATGATCCGCAACGCGGGGCTGCACTTCATCTGCCGTGACCAGTGGCTGCGTGTCGAGAACAACGACACCGCGTGGACCACCCGGTACGACAAGGACGCCGAGATCCTCATCCCGATGAAGAACATCGACGGCTGCTTCGTAGCCGAGCAGGCCACGCTCGACGAGCTGGAGGGTGAAGGCCGCGTGGTGTTCCGCTACGTCGGCGGCAACCCGAACGGCTCGCGCAACGACATCGCCGGGATCCGCAGCGAGAACGGCCGCGTCGTCGGGCTCATGCCGCACCCGGAGCACGCCATCGACGCCCTCACCGGCCCTTCCGATGACGGCCTCGGCATGTTCTACAGCGCCGTGGACGCTCTGTCCTTGGTCGCGCGCTGACGTAAACCCGCCGAAGGGGCGCCGTTTCGTACACAACTCACATTGAGTGCGGAGGGCGCCCCTTCATTGCAAATTTTGCAATGAAAGGGACCTCATTTCACTTCAGGAAGCCGCCGCCACCAGCGCCGCGTAAGGCCCACCCGCCGCCAGCAGCTCCGCGTGCGAACCCAACTCGGTCACCCGGCCGCCCTCGATGACCGCGACCCGGTCCGCCGCGGCCGCCGTATGCAGCCGGTGCGCGATCGCGATCACCGTGCGCCCTTCGAGCACCGCGCTCAGCGACCGCTCCAGCTCCCGCGCCGATCCCGTGTCCAGCAGTGACGTCGCCTCGTCCAGCACCAGCGTGTGCGGATCGGCCAACACCACCCGTGCCAGCGCCAGTTGCTGAGCCATCGCCGCGGGCACGGCGACCGCCCCGGCCCCGACCCGCGTGTCCAGCCCGTCCGGCAGGCTCGCCACCCATTCCGAAGCGCCGACCGAGGCCAGCGCGGCCAGCAGCCGCTCGTCGGACCAGTCACCGGCGGGCAGGGTGAGGTTGTCCCGCAGCGTTCCCGCGAACACGTGTTGTTCCTGCGTCAGCAGGAGGACCTCGCCGCGCAGGACGTCGTCCGGCAGCGTCGACACCTCGGCGCCGCCGATCCGCACCGAACCCGACGTCGGCGCGGACATCCCGGCCAGCAGCCGTCCCAGCGTCGACTTGCCCGCACCCGACGGCCCGACGATCGCCAGCCGCTCACCGGCGGGCACCCGCAGGTCGATCCCATGCAGTACTTCGCGGTCCTCGTTGTAGCCGAAGCGAACGTCGCGCACCTCGATGTCCTGTCCGCGCGGAGCTTCGGAAACCGAAGCCACGGCGGGGACCGGACGCACGCCCAGCAGCCGTCGCAGGGAGGCCCCGGCGACCTGAATGTCCGCGAGCCAGAACAGTGCCTCGTTCAGCGGACCCGTCATGACCTGCGAGTACAGCAGCATCGCGGTGATGGTGCCGAGCCCTTCCCAGCCGTTCGAGTAGGCGAGCAGGCCCAGGCCGAGCATCACCGGCACCGGCAGCACGTAGCTGATCTCCAGCGACGGGATCCATCGCATCTGCAGCGCCCGGATCCTGCGTTCGCCCAGCATCGACGCGTCGAGGCCGTCATGTCCGGCACGGATTCGGCGGCCGGTGAGGTTCAGTGCCTCGGCCGTCCGCGCGCCCTCCGCGGTTTCGTGCGTGGTGGACTGCAGTTCGGACCACTTGTCGAGCATTCGCCGCATCACGTCGGGAATCCGCCGCTGGTACCAGATGTTCACCGGCACCAGCAGCGGCAGCGCGACCAGCAGGCCCAGCGCGAGGAACGGTGACGTGAGCACCATCGCCACCACGGTGAACACCACCGTGACGGCGGCGATCAGGATCTCGGGCGCGCCGAAGCGCACCGCGTGGTCGATCCGGTTGACGTCGGTGGTCGCGCGGCTGAGCAGGTCACCGGTGCCCGCCGCTTCGACCGTGCCCAGCGGCAGGTTCAGCGCGTTGCCCACGAACTCCTCGCGGTTGCCCGCCAGGATCCGCTCGCCGAACACCCGCGCCCGCAGCCGCGCCAGCCCCTTGAACCACGCCTGCGCGCCCAGCACGACCACGAACGCGACCGCGAGCCAGGTGATGGTGGTGGTCGTCGTACCCTCCACGACCTCGTCCACCAGCGCACCCAGCAAGCGCGGTCCGGCCAGCCCGATCGCGGTCGCGACGCAGAACAGGCCGATCATCACGGAGAACTCGCGCTTGTTGTCGCGCGCGGTCTCCTTGATCCATCGTCGAACGTCTTTCTTGTCTGCCAAGGGCAGCTTTTTCATGCCGGTACTTTCGTACTCACGACCACATCGGCCACGTGAGTCCACAAAGGACTCTGGCTGAACACGACGGTGGTCTTGCCGCGTCGCAGCTTCGCGACGCGTTCGGTTATGCGAGCTTCGGTGTGCGCGTCGACGGCCGAAGTCGGCTCGTCGAGCAGCAGGACGTCGGCGTCGGTCGCCAGTGCGCGGGCCAGGTTCAGCCGCTGCCGCTGACCGCCGGAAACCTCACGTCCGCGTTCGCCGATGACCTCGTCGACGCCGTTGGGCAGCGCGTCCACGATGTCGTCGGCGTCCGCCGTGTACAGCGCTTCGGTGATCTCGACATCTCCGGGCTGGGCGGGAGTGACCTGCTCGCGCAGTACCCCGGAGAACCAGATGTCCTGGTTGTGCGCGAACACGACCCGTCGCCGCAGTTCGGCGAGGGCGACCTGGTTCACCGGGACCCCGCCCACCAGGGCAGGTGCCTTCGGATCGGTGAACCTCGCCATCCGCGAAGCCACCGCTTCCGCGTCGGCACCGACGTCGATGACGGTCAGCTTGCCTGCCTCTGCCTTGATCCCGGACGTCTCGTCGTACAGGTCCAGCGGGCCTTCCGGCAGCGGCACCGGATTCTCCGGTTCGGCGAGCGTGCGTTCGGTGGAGAGCAGTTTGCACACCTTCCGCGCCGAGACCAGCGCGGCGCTCAGCACACCCGCGAACTCGGTCGCCGTCGTCACCGGGATCACCAGGAACACCGAGATGCCGTAGAACGTGATCAGCTCCCCTATCCCGATCGTGCCGTTCATCGCCAGCTGCGCACCCAGCCAGGTGATGACCACCGTGACTAGACCCGGCAACGCGACCTCCGCCGCCGCGAGCCACGCCTCGCTGCGCCCGACCTGGACCCCGGCCGCCCGGACCTGCTGGCTGGAGCGGCGGAAGCGGTCGAGGAACTGCTTTTCGCCGCCGACGCCGCGAAGGATCCGCAGGCCGGAGACGATGTCCGCGGCGAGAGCGTTGACTTCGGTCTTCTCTTCGCGCTGTTTCGTCTGGCGCTTCTCCAGCGGCTTCAGCAGCGGTCCGATCCCTACCACCGCCAGCGGGACGCCGACCAGCGCGACCACGCCGAGCAGCGGAGACGTCGTCAGCAGCGCCGTCGCGCACACGATGAACGCGATCAGCGAACCGAAGGCCCGGCCGAGCACCTCGAAGGAGTCACCGATCGGGTTGATGTCGCTGGTGGTGATCGCGACGACGTCGCCGGTGGTGGTCGTGTCCCGCAGGTTCGCGCCCAGCTTCGCCGCGTGCTCGGTGGCCAGGCGCTGGGTGACCCCGGCGCCGTGGATCCAGCAGCCGTAGGAGGCGAAATGCTGCACCGTGCCCGCGAGCGTCTGCGCGATCCCGAGCCCCGCCGCGGCGAGACCCCACAGCCAGACGGCATCGCCGTCACCGCGGCCGATCGCGTCGATGCCCCGGCCGATCGCGATCGGCAGCAGCGCGATCGGCAGCGACCAGAGCGCACCGCTGATCGCCGAGACTGCGAGCAGTCCCGGCCGCGCGAGCATCATCGTGACGAGGTACCGCCAGGCGGTCGGCTTGGCGGGCAGCCTCAGTCGCGGAAGGGGATATGTGGCGGAAAGCACGATTGTCGACGGTAAGCGGATCACTACCGTCCGCGCGACCGATTTATGCGTGGGCGACGGAGAGGTGAACAACCCTCTCGCCTATTCTGGCGGCCGTGGCGAACCCTGATGTGGACACCGTGACCAGCACCGACGTCGACACCACCGCACGCGCCGAGGCGACCCCGGAGCAGACCCAGCCGTACGTCGAACTCGGCCTCGCCGACGACGAGTACGCCCGGATCCGGGAGATCCTCGGCCGCCGTCCGACCGACGCCGAACTGGCGATGTACTCGGTGATGTGGAGCGAGCACTGCTCGTACAAGTCCTCGAAGAAGCACCTGCGCTACTTCGGTGAGACCGCCACTCCCGAGATGAAGGAGAAGATGCTCGCCGGCATCGGCGAGAACGCCGGCGTCGTCGACATCGGCGAGGGCTGGGCGGTCACCTTCAAGGTCGAGAGCCACAACCACCCCTCCTACGTGGAGCCGTACCAGGGCGCCGCGACCGGCGTCGGCGGCATCGTGCGCGACATCATGGCGATGGGCGCGCGCCCGCTGGCCGTGGCCGACGCGCTGCGGTTCGGCCCGGCCGACGCGCCCGACACCCGCCGCGTGCTGCCCGGCGTGGTCGCCGGCGTCGGCGGCTACGGCAACTGCCTCGGCCTCCCGAACATCGGCGGCGAGCTGGTGTTCGACCCGAGCTACGCGGGAAACCCGCTGGTCAACGCCCTGTGCGTCGGCGCGATGCGCGTCGAGGACCTGCACCTTGCCTTCGCCTCCGGCAAGGGCAACAAGATCATCCTGTTCGGCGCGCGTACCGGCCTCGACGGCATCGGCGGCGTGTCCGTGCTCGCCAGCGACACCTTCTCCGGCGACGAGTCCTCGGGCGGCCGCAAGAAGCTGCCGAGCGTCCAGGTCGGCGACCCCTTCACCGAGAAGGTGCTCATCGAGTGCTGCCTCGAACTGTTCGCGCAGAAGCTCGTCGTCGGCATCCAGGACCTCGGCGGCGCCGGGCTCTCCTGCGCGACGTCGGAGCTCGCGGCGGCCGGTGACGGCGGCATGCACATCTACCTCGACCGGGTTCCGTTGCGGGCCACCGGCATGACCCCGGCGGAGGTGCTCTCCAGCGAGTCGCAGGAGCGCATGTGCGCGGTCGTCTCGCCGGAGAACGTCGAGGCGTTCATGAAGGTCTGCGAGAAGTGGGACGTCATCGCCACCGACATCGGCGAGGTCACCGACGGCGAGCACCTGGTCATCACCTGGAACGACGAGGTCGTCGTCGACGTCCCGGCGCACACCGTGGCGCACCAGGGCCCGGTGTACGACCGACCGATCCAGCGTCCGTCCACACAGGACGCTCTGCAGGCGGACACCTCGGCCAAGCTGCCGCGACCGTCCACTTCGGACGATCTGCGGGCCGACATCCTCAAGCTGATCTCGTCGCCGAACCAGGCGTCGAAGGAATGGGTGACCTCCCAGTACGACCGCTACGTGCGCGGCAACACCGTGCTCGCGCAGCCGTCGGACTCCGGCGTCATCCGGATCGACGAGTCGACCGGCCGCGGTGTCGCCGTGTCGACCGACTGCAACAGCAAGTTCGTCTTCCTCGACCCGTACGAGGGCGCGAAGCTCGCGCTGGCCGAGGCATACCGCAACGTCGCCACCAGTGGCGCGAAGCCGGTCGCGGTGTCGGACTGCCTGAACTTCGGCGCGCCGACCGACCCCGGTGTGATGTGGCAGTTCGAGCAGGCGGTGCACGGTCTGGCCGACGGCTGTGTCGAACTCGGCATCCCGGTCACCGGCGGCAACGTCAGCTTCTTCAACCAGACCGGTGACGTGGCCATCCTGCCGACGCCGGTGGTCGGCGTGCTCGGCGTGATCGACGACGTCACCCGCCGCATCCCGACCGGAATCGGCGCGGAGGCGGGGGAAACCCTGCTGCTGCTCGGTGAGACCCACGACGAGCTGGACGGTTCCGCCTGGGCGCGCGAACTGCACGGCCACCTCGGCGGCCGTCCGCCTCGCGTGGATCTGGCGCGCGAGAAGCTGCTCGCCGACATCCTCATCGCCGGTTCGCGGGACGGCATGATCTCCGCCGCGCACGACATCTCCGACGGCGGGCTGATCCAGACGCTCGTCGAGACCGTCCTCATCGGACAGTGCGGTGCCCGCGTCTTCCTCGACGCGGAGCAGGACCCGTTCGTGCAGCTGTTCTCCGAGTCCGCGGGCCGGGTGCTGGTCGCCGTGCCGCGCACCGAGGAACTGCGGTTCACCGAGATGCTGACCGCGCGCGGGATGCCGTGGCGCAAGACCGGCGTGGTGGACCCGGAGTCGGGCTCGCTCGAACTCCAGGACATCACCGAGTTCACCCTGGACGAGCTTCGCGAGACCTGGGAACGCACGCTCCCGGCGCTGTTCGGCTAAAAGATGTCGTGAGTGGTAATGACGGTTCTAACCGTCATTACCACTCACGAGTCCGCGAACTTGGCGCCCTCCAGCAACGGCCGCTCCACGAAGGTGGCCGTACTGAAGTCGACCGGGGTCTCGACGGTCAGGCCGTCCATCTGCACCCGTCGTTTGAAGGTCGCCCCGGTGAGCCTGAGCTGGCCGTGGATCGTGGCATGATTGAGCGAGAACTTCCCGGCGAGTTCGGCGTTCTCGAGGACGAGGTGATGCAGTACCTCACTGCGATCCGCGCCGAACCAGCCGACCCGCCTCGCCGTCAGTTCCAGCTTGTCGATCCGCGCGTCACTGAGGTTGAGTCCGAACGTCGGCCCGGTGGTCCCGGCATGGGGAAGGATGTCGCGGATCAGCCGTTCGGCCGCGCGCCGGACCAGCCGTTCACGCTCCGCCTCGGCCTTGTTTTCCTCGTCCCAGTCGACGTTTTTGCCCGCGGTCTCGTCGAAACTCGGATGTCTGAACGGCCGCCGCAGGTATGCGCACAGTACGTCGAGCACCGTCTGCCGGTACTCCGGCCGCGTCCTGGCCAGCCCCGCCAGCGAGTGCATCGCCCCGACCCGGACCTGGTCGGCCTCGTTGCCCAGTAGCTCGATCGACTTGGCGAAGCGCTCGTCCGAGATCCGGCTGCGCTCGATATCGTGCCTGTCCTCCTCTGTCCGCCTTCGCCGGTCGTTGAGCCAAAGTCCGTAGAGCGCGGCGATCGCCCCACCGGCGAGCGCGCCGGTCTTCAGCGCGTCACCGCGGCTGGTCGCGCGATCCGTGAGCAGCCAGGCTGTGACGCCGACAAGCACCGCGACCGAGGACAGCAACGTCCACAGCAGCGGTGACCGGAGCAGGCGCCTCATCCGTCTTTCACCGTCAGCCGCGCACGGCCGTCGGGCAGGGTCTCGACGACCCAGCCCGCCGGGAGTTCGTGATCCCTCGACGGTTCCACCGTCGTGTTGTACAGCGACACGGAATCCGGCCCCTTGCGGAACTTCAGGTCACTGAAGCCTTCGAACCGCGCACGGCGAAGGTCCAGCGTCTTCTCGAACTCGGCGCCGGTGAAGACGGCGTTCTTCGCGAAGACACTGTCCTTAAAGGACGTTTCACCGGCGAAGACCGTGCCGTCGAACTCGACGTCCTCGGAGAACTGCACCCCGCTGAACCACGCCCGCTGCGTGAACTTGGCTCCGCTACACCGAAAGAAGCCGATGCGTTTCTTCTCCTTCGTACCCGCGCCGGTCAGGTACACCGGTCCGAGGAACACGCAGCCGGACAGATTGGTGCTGTTGTACAGCCCGCCGTAGCGGAGCAGCAGCTTCCCGATCTTGCGGTCCGACAGATCGAAGTACTCCAGCACCGCCCCGGTGAGATCGAGGTCGTATCCGCGCGTGCCCTCGGAATCCGCCGCGGGCAGCAGTTCGCCGATGAGCCGTTGCGCGGTTTGCCGCACCTGGAGTTCCTGGTCTTCCTCCGCCGAGCCTTCCTTGGGCGGGGTGTTCCCCGGCAGTTTCGCGGTGTCCGCGTACCGAGGGTGTTTGAACGGCCGCCGCAGATACGAACACAGGATGTCCAGCACGGTCTGTGTGTAGATCGCCCGTCCGCGGGCCAGCCCGGCCAACGCGTGCAGGGCACCGACCCGGACCTGGTCGGCGTCGTGCCCGAGCAGTTCGACGGCCTTCGCGAACCGTTCGTCCGAGATCCGGTCCCGGTCCTGGTCGGCCCGCCGGAGTTCGAGTTCCTGCCGTTGCCGTTCGGTTTCCTGCCGTCGTTCCTCGACGCGGCGGCGCCGGTCGTTGAGCCACAACGCGTAGAGCGCGACGATGGCGCCTCCGGCGATACCGCCGGTCTTCAGCGCCTCGCTGCGGCTGGTCGCCGGATCGGTCAGCAACCAGCCGCCGACGGCGAGCAGCAGCACGAGTGAGACGACGAACGTCCAGAGCAGGGGAGAGCGAAGCAGCCGCTTCATCTGCTCAGATTACGAAGAAGTTGCGGACACAGAAGGACTTGTCCGGGTTGTCGTCCGTGGAGATCCCCGACCCGCTCACCTTCTTGCCCTTGACCGTGCCTTCGATGTCGCCGTTGACGAAGCCGTCGCCGATGCCGGAAGTGGAGGTGATCTCCAGCTGCGACGGCGCCGGGGTCATGATGTCGATGGAGTTGCCCATGGACGCCTTCATGTCCGCGCAGACCAGCGACAACGCACCAGCCTTGTCACCGGCGCTCACCTTGGCGAAGAAGTCCTTGAGGTTCTGGACGCCCTTCGGATTGCCTACGGAGCCGGTGCCACCGCTTTCGGTGCTCTTCGGGCTGCTCTTGGGCGCACTCGACTTCGGGCTGCTCTTCGGCGCGGAGGTCGGCGCCTGCTCGGAGGACGGCGCGGGCGGCGCGGCCGTGTTGTTCCCGTCGTCCTTGCTGAGCAGGAAGCCCGGCGCGACGAAACCGGTGACACCGAAGGCGATCAGCACGACGACACCGATCACGATCCCGATGATCAGCCCGGTCTTGCTCTTCGGCGGCGGCGCGGGCGGGCCGCCGTAACCCTGCGGGTAGCCGGGGTTGTTCGGATCCCAGCCCTGCTGAGGCTGTTGCGGATACTGCTGGGTCTGGTCCCAACCCTGCTGGGGCTGCTGCTGATACTGCTGGGTCGGATCCCAGCCCTGCGGCTGACCGTACTGCTGAGTCTGATCCCATCCACCCTGCTGCGGGTAGCCGCCGGGCTGCTGTCCCTGTGGGTCTTGGCCGTAGGGCTGGCCTGGCTGGGGTGGGTAGGTCATCGGTCTCGCCTTCCGTGCTGGGGCCTGAGGCTGGAGATCAGACGGCCGGCGGTCAGCGCTGGTTCCGGATCCGCCCGTGCCAGGAGTTCAGGGGCATTCTGCTCGGAAGGTACCTCGACCGCGAAAGCGGCTCCCGGTCGAGGCCGGGAGCCACTTCTTCACGATATGCGCAGCTCAGCCGTTGGCCAGTGCCTGCAAGCGGTCGTAGGCGCCGTTGAAGGTGTTCTGGTCGAGCGGGCTCGAGGTGTACTGCCACACGGTGTAGAAGCCCCAGCCGTAGGGCAGGGAGCCCACGGTGGAGGCGTAGCGCGCGATCCACAGCGGGACCGTGCCGCCGAAGTTCTGCGTCGTTCCGACGCACGTGCTCCACCAGCTCGTCGAGGTATAGATGACGGGCCAGCGGCCGGTGCGCGCCTTGTAGCGATCGTGGAACGCCCGGATCCATGCCCCCATGGACGCCTGGCTCAAGCCGTAACAGGTGGCCCCGTACGGGTTGTACTCCATGTCGAGCGCACCCGGCAGGGTCTTGCCGTCGCCGGACCAGCCCCCGCCGTTGTTGATGAAGAAGTCCGCCTGCGCGGCGCCGCCGGAGACGTTGGGCAGCGCGAAGTGGTACGCGCCGCGGATGAAGCCCTGGTTGTAGGAACCGTTGTACTGCTGGGCGAAGTACGGGTTCTTGTAGCTGGTGCCTTCGGTGGCCTTTGTCCACACGAAACGCTTGCCTTGTCCCCACCAGTAAGCCCAGTCGACGTTCTGCTGATAGCTGGCGACGTCCATGCCCGCGACGGTGGCGAGCACCCCGGCTTCAGGCTGCGGCTGAGCGGCCTTCGCCTTGGATTCCGGGGTGGAGGTGTCCCCTTCCACGCGCCGGATCTGCGATCCGATCGTGTGGTCGTTCCGCTGGAGATCCTGTTCGATCGACATGATCTCCGGTGACGGAGCCGCCGACGCCTGGACCGTGCTGCCGAGCAGGAGCAGCGCGGAGCCGACGGCGATGGCGATTCTTCGGGAAGTGCGCATACGACAATCCCTTCACGGATAACCCTCGCTGAGGACGACTAACTGCAGGTAGTCGTCCGGGCACGATTGTTGACGACGCTGTCGGGTTTGTCACTAACTTCCGTGAAATTGGTACTACACGTGGGTGATTTTCATTTCCATCTTGGTGGTGTTCTGTGATCTTGTAACGTCCACGAAAGTGGGCTCAGCCCAATGACAGGGCGCGTACTTGATCTTCCGTACCGTTGAACCAGTTCTGATCGCCCGGCAGGCTGCCCTTGTCCGAAAACTGCCAGATGGTCTGGGCCTTCCAGCTGGCCGGAAGCTCGCCGATCTCCGTGTTGTAGCGCGCGAGCCACAGCGGGTTCTGCCAGAAGGCGTTGCTGTTGCCGGTGCAGCGCTTCCACCAGCTCGTCGACGTGTAGATCGTCGGATGCCGCCCGGTCCGCCGCAGGTAGGTCTCGGCGAACGAGGCGATCCACGCGACCATCTGCGCGGGAGTCTTGCTGTAACAGGTTTCGCCGTACGGGTTGTACTCGACGTCCAGCGCGCCCGGCAGGGTCTTGCCGTCGCCGGACCAGCCGCCTCCGTGGTCGACGAAGTAATGCGCCTGCGCGGCGCCGTCCGAGATGTCAGGACGCGCGAAGTGGTACGAGCCGCGGATCAGGCCCACGCCGTAGGAACCGTTGTACTGCTGGATAAACCGGGGATTGACGAAGCCGGTCCCCTCGGTCGCCTTCACGTAGACGAACTTCGCGCCGGTCCTGGACGCTCCCGGCCAGTCGACGTCGCCCTGATGTCCGCTGACATCGTGGCCGAGGGTCTGCCCTTCGCCGCCGTAGAGCGGTCCGAGCGCGGCGTTGACGCCTTCGTGCAGAGCGATCTGCGAGCCGGCGTAATGCTCGTCGGCCCCGTCGTATCTGGGCCCCGCTTGCTGTGCCGAAGCGGGGGTCTGCGCGAGCAGCAAGACCCCCGCCGCAAGGACGGCCCCCCAACTTTTCGAACACACTCTGCGACTCATCACGTCGCCACGATCCCCCGCGCACAGGGAATCAGCGACTCGAACATCACCCGAAAGAGTTGCTCTCAGCCTGAATATATTGAGCCGAGTGGGTTAATCGAGCCCTAACGACGCTCGTCCAGAAGGGCTTTGTCGAGGTGCTCCGAGGGGACGATCGCGGTGAGCCGGTCGTGCGGATTGATCGCCACCGGATGCCCCGCGAGCAACGGCACCATGTCCCGCCCCAGCACCGCGCGGGCGTGCGGCCATTCGCGAGGGACCAGCGACTTGGCCGTGTACGCGGGCACGAGGACCTGGCCGTCGGTGTTGTGGAAGCCGATCACCGTGCGCTGCACCGGGGAAAGGGCGTACACGAACAGCGTCGAGTCGAGGAAGACCCTCGGCAGGTCGGCGACCGGGCGGTGGTTCGTGCGCACCAGCTGCAGCAACTGCTCGAGCTCGTTGCGCGGCTCCGGGAAACCGAGCGCCTTGGGCGAGGGGCGGTAGCGGTCGTTCGGGTGGAAGTCCTCGACGATCTCGCCCGCGCCGTTCACCGGGTACGCGCCGACGACCGCCCAAGACGGCACTGGGCCGTCGGGGTCGAAGGCCTCGTCGATGACGTACAGCCAGCTGTTCGGATTGGCCTTGGCGTTGGCGCGCATCTCGTCGGTGATCTTCGGCTTGGCCGGTTTCCGCTTGCCCGCCAGGCTCGACGCCGACCGATCCGCCTCGTCCCGCTGCGCCATCGCCATCCCCACGTTCCGGGTGCCTGAAGGTTTGTTCGCGCTCACTCTACTGTTCTCCCATGGCCTCTTCGCGTTCGGTCGACCCCGCTGAGTTACGTGCCGCGATCACGGCGATTTCCCCCTGGTTGAGCGGATCCGGTCCGGATCCGGCCCGTCCCGAGCTGGCCGCGGCGGTGCGGCTGAGCCTGCGGACGCTGGCCGCGGACGCCCCGGGGAAGAGTGTCGAAGTGCGGGTGCCGCCGTTCGCGGCGGTGCAGTGTGTCGAAGGATTGCGGCATACGCGCGGGACGCCGCCGAACGTCGTCGAAACGGATCCGCGCACCTGGCTGGAACTGGCGACCGGGCTGCTGGACTGGGCCGACGCCGTCGAATCGGGGCGGGTCACCGCCTCCGGGAGCCGGGCCGACCTCGCTCACTGGCTGCCGCTGGTGCGCCTCTGAACCCCCGTCCCCGCGTGCAATGAAAGGTCCTTTCCTTGCGAAATTTGCAAGGAAAGGACCTTTCATTGCACGCCGGCGAGGGGGCAGAGAGCCTTACTTCTTGCGGCCGACGCCACCGGAGATCGTCCGCTGAGCCGCGTTCAGCTCCTTGATCCGCGGACCGTCCGGCCACCAGTCGGCGCACAGGGTGACGCCGGGGTCGACCATCTCGAGGTCGTGGAACAGCTCCTGGATCTCGGCCTTGGTGCGGAAGGTGCCGGAGCCCATCGGGCTGTGGAGGAAGAAGTCCTCCATCTTGCGGGCCGTCTCGGACAGCTCGTCCTCGGGATCGGAGAAGTGCGAGATCGCCACGTACGAGCCGGAAGGCAGCGCGTCGATGTACTTCTTCATGATCTTGGCCGGCTCGTCGTGCGGGCCGTTGTAGTGGTGCAGGGTTCCGAGCTGCAGGAACGCGATCGGCTGTGAGAAGTCGATGTGCCGCCGGATGTCCGGATGCTCCATGATCCGCTCCGGCTCGAAGATGTCGTCCGAGACGAAGTGGGTGTTCTCGTTCTCTTCGAGCAGGGCGCGCCCGTGCGCGAGGACGACCGGGTCGTTGTCGACGTAGACGACCTTGATCTCCGGGTTGATCCGCTGCACGACCTGGTGGGTGTTCTCCGCGGTCGGGAGGCCGGAGCCGCAGTCTAGGAACTGGGTGATGCCCGTCTGGCTGGCGAGGAACCGGCAGGCGCGGATGAGGAAGCCGCGGTTCTCGGTCGCCAGGTCCTGCGCCTCGGGAGCGGCCTGCTGGACCTTGCGCAGCACCTCCCGGTCGATCTCGTAGTTGTCCTTGCCGAGAAGGAAGGCGTCGTACACCCGGGCGATGCTGGCCCGGGTCGGGTCGACACCCACAGGTACTCGTTCCGTCCGGGGCGGGGCGTCGGGCATCTTGAACCTCACAAAACTGTGTTGGAAGTCTCGGGCTCTACGTAGAGTAGAACCAGGTACGCGACCGGTAAACCGAGCCATGCCTGTCGTGTCGAGGTCCAAACGTGTACTTTGAGTAGTCGGACTTCCATCCCCAGGTGAGTATTGACATACGAAAGGTCCCCGGTCGATGAACGCGGTCACCCCGTCCGGTGGTGAGCAGTCACTGGGTCCGACCGCGCGGCGGATGATCCTCGGCTCACAGCTGCGGCGGATGCGCGAGGACGCGGGGATCACGCGCCAGGAGGCCGGCTACAGCATCCGCGGGTCCGAGTCGAAAATCAGCCGTCTCGAACTGGGCCGCGTCGGTTTCAAGGAACGCGACGTCGCCGACCTGCTGACCATGTACGGGATGACCGACCCCGACGAGCGGCAGCAGTTCCTCGACATGGTCAAGGAGTCGAATGAGCCGGGTTGGTGGCGCCGCTACGGCGACCTGATGCCGAGCTGGTTCAACGACCTCGTCGGTCTCGAAGAGGCCGCGGCCCGGATCCAGGTCTGGGAGCCGCTGTACGTCACGGGGCTGCTGCAGACCGAGGCCTACGCGCGGGCGATCATGAGCCACGGCCGTCCGGACATGGTCGACGAGCAGGTCCGTCGCCGGGTCGCGCTGCGGATGCGGCGCCAGAAGATGCTGTCCAGACCGGACGCGCCCCGGTTGTGGCTGGTGCTCGACGAATCGGTGCTCCACCGGCCGATCGGCGACCGCGAGATCCTGAAGGGCCAGATCGACCACCTGCTGGAGATGATCCAGCAGCCGAACATCTCGGTGCAGATCCTCCCGTTCGACCGAAGCGGCTACTCCGCCGACAGCGCGTTCTCGCTGCTCAGGTTCGCGGAAGAGGAATTGCCGAACATCGCCTACACCGAATACCTGACCGGCGCGCACTACATCGACAAGCGCGACGAGATCGAGCGGTACAGCCGGGCGCTGGACATGCTCGCGGTCGACGCGGAGACGCCGGACCGCAGCCGCCAGATGCTCTTGAAGCGCCGCGCGGAAATCTGAGTCACTCACCGTTGTGGGGTTCTCAGCCATCCCGGTGACGACCGGGATTTTCTTGTGTTCACCCCAAGACGTGACCACGAACAGTAGTTGTTCACCCATTGGAAACGTCGATCATCACGCTTTAGTGGGACGGCCGGGGGCCTAAGTCTTCACCGCACGCGAATTCTGCAAAAACTTCTGCACGTGCATTTACCGCTGCAGGCACACGTGCTAACTTCAGATCACAGGCAAATGCACATGCAGATGCATCGCCCGAAGTCTTCTGTCGGGGAAGGTGGGGACCATGGCTGAACAGTTCGACAACGGCATCCCGGCCGATCGTCTTACCGGTGCGCAGTGGCGCAAAGCGAGCTACAGCAACGCGATCGGCAACTGCGTCGAGGTAGCACCGCTCGCGTCCGGCGAGATCGCAATGCGCAACTCGCGCTTTCCGACCGGGCCCGCGCTGATCTACACCCAGGCCGAGATGGCCGCGTTCCTCGCGGGTGCCAAGGACGGCGAATTCGATGATGTTCTCGGGTGACACCATTACCGCGGAGATCACCGATATCGAAAGCGGTCTTCGTGAACTGATCCACCGCGGGTATCAGTTCGTGCACCCGTGCGACGCGAACGGCGAGGTCATGGCCGTGGTCGGCGTGCGAGTCCACGACAACGTGGTCGACGTCGTCCGGCTCAACGCCGAGAACGACGTCGTGGCGACCCGCATGCCCGGTACCGAGGAGGACATCCTCGAGCCGGAGGTGTGGCTGTGGCGTTTCGCCGGCGACGCGGCGACGGTGCTGACGGCACTGCTCGCGCTTCCGGACGAGCGGACCCCCGGCTCGCTGTATCTCCCGGAGAAGGCTTCCAAGGGTTGCTGGGTTCCGGGTCGTGGCGGCACCTCCAAGTGGCTCGCCGCCGGTTGATCACCGACCTTCCTAAGCACAGTCGGCCGCCTCTGTCGAGGGGGAGCGGCCGGCTGGTCGGGGGTCGTGAGTGCCGGGTCTTGAACCCGCCCGTCACTCACGGTCACAGTGAGCCCGCCCGGCCGAAGGCCCCGCTATCGCGGTGGCAGGGCGCCCTTGTCGACTATCGCGACTGGGGACGGCCAGAGGCGCCCTGCCGACGTCGATCGCGGGCGCGGGTTCACTCAGAGTTACTGATCGAAGCGTGTCCAGTGCCACGTCGCGCGGCGCGTTGATCAGCTGCTCACCGTTTACACTGGTGACGGCCTGCCCTAACTTCTCCCCTGGGAGCACCTCGGTGGTTTCCGACCCGTCCGACGCCGGACAGCCCGTGACCGACCAGCCCGATCCGGAACCCCGTGAGGAATGCGGTGTCTTCGGTGTCTGGGCGCCCGGAGAAGAGGTCGCGAAGCTGACCTACTACGGGCTCTACGCACTTCAGCATCGCGGCCAGGAAGCGGCCGGTATCTCGGTCTCCGACGGTTCGCAGATCGTCGTCTTCAAGGATCTCGGCCTGGTCAGTCAGGTCTTCGACGAGCAGGTCCTGCAGTCCTTGCAGGGCCATATCGCCGTCGGGCACTGTCGCTACTCGACCACTGGCGCGACCATCTGGGAGAACGCACAGCCGATCTTCCGCACCACCGCCACCGGCAGCGGGTTGTCCTTCGCGCACAACGGCAACCTCGTCAACACCGCCGAACTGCGCGATCGCACGGTCGCCGCCGGGCTCAAGCCGCACGCCGGCCTGACCGGTTCCTCCAGCGACTCCGACCTGGTGTGCGGGCTGCTCGCGGCCAACGCCGCCGACAAGGGCATCGAAGCCGCCGCGCTGGAACTGCTGCCCACGCTCAAGGGCGCGTTCTGCCTGGTCTTCGCCGACGAGTCCACCTTGTACGCCGCCCGCGACCCGCACGGTGTGCGCCCGCTGGTGCTCGGCAGGCTCGAACGCGGCTGGGTGGTCGCGAGCGAGACGGCCGCGCTGGACATCTGCGGCGCGTCCTTCGTCCGCGAGGTCGAGCCCGGTGAGCTCATCGCCATCGACGCCGAGGGCCTGCGCTCCTCGCGGTTCGCCACCCCCGAGCCCAAGGGCTGCGTCTTCGAGTACGTCTACCTAGCGCGCCCGGACACCTCGATCGCCGGCCGCAGTGTGCACGCCACCCGCGTCGAGATCGGCCGCCGCCTCGCCGGCGAGCATCCGGCCGACGCCGACCTGGTCATGCCGGTGCCCGAATCGGGCACCCCGGCCGCGATCGGCTACGCACAGGGCTCCGGCATTCCCTACGGCACGGGCCTGGTGAAGAACGCCTACGTCGGCCGGACCTTCATCCAGCCGTCGCAGACCATCCGCCAGCTGGGCATCCGGCTGAAGCTGAACCCGCTGCGCGATGTCATCCGCGGCAAGCGGCTCGTCGTGGTCGACGACTCCATCGTCCGCGGCAACACCCAGCGCGCGCTCGTCCGCATGCTGCGGGAGGCGGGCGCGCTCGAAGTGCACGTCCGGATCGCCTCACCGCCCGTCCGCTGGCCGTGTTTCTACGGCATCGACTTCGCGTCGCGCGCCGAACTGGTGGCCAACGGCGTCGACGTCGACGGCATCCGCCGGTCGATCGGCGCCGACTCCCTGGGCTACATCTCTTTGGACGGACTGGTCGCGGCTTCGGAACAGCCGAAGTCCCGGCTGTGCACCGCGTGTTTCTCCGGCGAGTACCCCATCGCGCTCCCTGACGACGCGCTGATCGGGAAACACCTGTTGGAAAGCATGGACTCGGTCAATGGTGCGGCGAAGCCCGTAACCCCAGCCGGGTACGGTGCTGAAGACGCCGTCCGGCGTCCCTAGTCCCTTTCTTTCAGAGTTGGAGTCCGCTTCCGTGAGCGAGTCCACGAGCGCCACGTACGCCGCCGCCGGAGTCAGCATCGACGCTGGTGACAAAGCCGTTGAGCTGCTCAAACCGCACGCCGAGAGGGCCACCAGGCCCGAGGTGATGGGCGGGGTCGGCGGCTTCGCCGGGCTGTTCTCACTGAAGCTGGACAAGTGGAAAGAGCCGGTGCTGGCCTCGTCGACCGACGGGGTCGGCACCAAGATCGCCGTCGCGCAGGCGCTCGACAAGCACGACACGGTCGGCATCGACCTGGTCGCGATGGTCGTCGACGATCTGGTCGTCACCGGCGCCGAGCCGCTGTTCATGCAGGACTACATCGCCGTCGGCAAGGTCGTGCCGGAGAAGATCGCGGCACTGGTCGGCGGTATCGCCGAGGGCTGTGTCCGGGCGGGTTGCGCGCTGCTCGGCGGCGAGACCGCGGAGCACCCCGGCCTGATGGGCGAGCACGACTACGACCTCTCGGGCACCGGCATCGGCGTCGTCGAAGCGTCGAAGGTGCTCGGCCCGGAGCGGGTCCGCCCCGGTGACGTCGTCCTCGCGCTCGGCTCCTCCGGGCTGCACTCCAACGGCTACTCGCTCGCCCGGCACGTGCTGCTGGACATCGCGCGCATGCCGCTCGACGGACATGTCGAGGAGTTCGGCCGCTCGCTGGGCGAGGAGATGCTGGAGCCGACGAGGATCTACGCGAAGGACTGCCTCGCGTTGGCGGCCGAGGCGGATGTCCGCACGTTCGCGCACATCACCGGCGGCGGCTTGGAGCAGAACCTCGCCCGCGTCATGCCGCGCGGCCTGGTCGCGAAGCTCGAACGCGGCACCTGGACCCCGGCGCCGGTGTTCGCGCTGATCGGGCACCGCGGGAAGGTCGAACGCGCTGAGCTGGAGAAGACCTTCAACATGGGCATCGGCATGGTCGCGATCGTCGGCGCCGACGACGTCGACCGCGCGCTGGCGATGCTGACCGCGCGGCACGTGCCGGCGTGGATCCTCGGTGACGTGCAGCCCGCGGAGGATCCGGACGGTCCGCGTGCCGTGCTCTCCGGCGATCACCCGCGCTTCTGAATATTCTCTTGGTTCAGGTGGAACACTGGACCCGTGGCTGATGACGTGGTGATCGGCACCCGGTTCGTGATCCCGGGTGCCGAATTGAGCGAACGGTTCTCCCGATCTTCGGGTCCGGGTGGGCAGGGCGTGAACACCACGGACTCGCGGGTCGAACTGTCCTTCGACGTGGCCGGTTCGGCTGCCGTCCCGGAGCATCTCCGGGCCCGCATGCTGGACCGGCTTTCGTCGCGTCTGGTCGACGGCGTCGTCACGATCGCCGCGTCCGAACACCGCTCCCAACTGATGAACCGGGAAGCCGCGCGGGCGCGGCTGGTGATGCTGCTCCTGGAGGCTTCGGCGCCTCCGGCGGCCAAACGGCGTCCCACCAAACCTTCGCGAGGTTCGAAGGAACGCCGCCTGGCCTCGAAGAAGCGCCGCGGCGAGGTCAAACGAACTCGCCGCGGCCGCTTTTCAGACGAGTGACAGGTGCACACACTCGGCCACGTTGGTGAAACCGACGCGGCCGTAAACGCGTTCCGCCTGCCCAGCGCCCGGTGTCAGGAACACCGAATCGCCGCCACGGATGTGGGCCTCACGGGTCAGGTGCTCGGTCAGCGCCGCGGCGATCCCGCGCTGCCGGTACCCCTCGATCACCCCGATCCCGGCGATCTCGCTCGCGCCGTCCAGGATCGCCGTCGCGACCCCGCCGCCGACACATTCACCGGTCTCGGTGAGTGCCATGACCGAGATGGTCTCGCCGCTCAGCTGCTCGGGCGACGGCTCGACGTGCTCGCCGGGATCGGGTTCTCCGAACGCGATGTTCTGCGCCCGGATCATCGACCGGAGTTCGGCCGGTGTCACGGGGGTCTTCAGGATGATTCCGGCGGGAACCGGCTGGTCCACGAGCTGCCCCGGCGGGCAGACCATCAACGGGATCCGCCGTTCCAAGGTGTAGCCGCCTTCGACCAGCACGGCCTCGGCCTCGGGAGCGGCCTCGGTCAGGAACTCCAACCGCGGCGTGAGCCCGCGAGCGCGGAACGCCTCGGTCAGCTCCGCGACGTCACCCGCGGTGGGCACGCCGCCGTTGTCGGGGATCGCGTAGTTGAGGAACAGGTGGTCGTTCCCGGTGGTGAAGGTGGCCAGGAACGGCCCGATCCGCTCGGTCTCGCGGGACTTCGCCGCGGTGGTGCGGATATAGGACTGCAGGGAATTGATCGTCTCAGCAGACACTGGTGGAAATGCCTTTCAGGCAGAAGGAATCGACGCACGGGAGGACTCGCGTGCGTGGTGGAGCTGGCTTATGCGCCGGCTAGCTCGTGCCGACGCCGCTGAAGGCGTCAGGCATGAGGCATCCCTCTTTCCGTAAGCAAGGCTTTCGCGCTCACTGTCGCACGGTGGTCAAGCGGTTTACCGGCCGAGAGGTCCAGCGCGCCCAGCGCGATCCAGTCGAGCGAACGCAGACGGCGGGACCGCGACCGTCCACAATGGAGCCTGTGGACAACCCTGTGGATGAATGAGAAGCGATAAGGAGAAGGTGTTATCGCACAAGGTAAAGCCCGGTGAGTGACCTGTGTACTACTTGCCGTGTCCGGCGAGTTCCCGCGCGCGTTCGATCAGCTTCTGCAGGTGCAGTCCGCGACGCACGTCGCAGGGATGCGACGTCGTTCCGCTGGCCGCCATCGCGGCGAAATCGTCGAGAAGCGCGGTGAACGATTCGCCCGCCGAACCCGGTTTCCGGCCCAGCGTGCGATAACCGTGCTCGCCGTAGACGGCCACTTCGACGACCGTCGGCTGGATCGGCAGCCGCAGCGACAGGGTGGCCGTACTGGTCGCGCCACCCGCGTGGGCGAACAGGAGCTGCCACAGATCGTCATCGGTACGGTGGGCGGCGACGACGTCGGTGATCTCGCCGAGCGCGGCGTCGAGCAGATCGAAGGCGTGCGGTCCGATGTCGGCGAGCGCGCCGGAGTCCGCCCGCCACGGCGACGACTGGTACTGCCCGCCGAGCAGCGCGCCCGAAAGCCAGCGCGCACCCCCGCCGCGCCAGCCACCCGCTTCCTTGATCCCGTCGAGCCACTCGCGGGTCATCGGCGAGAACCGCAAGGTCAGCATCACGAGAGCGGCCACGCCCGCGGCTTCGACCGCGTCCACGAGCCGCCGCGCCCCGTCGAGATCCCCGGCGATCGGCTTCTCCAGGATGAGGTGCTTGCCCGCCTCGGCGGCCTTGACCGCCAGCTCCGCCTGAACGGCGGGCGGCACGGCGAACGCGACCGCGTCCACCCGCTCCAGCAGCTCTTCGAAGCTGCCGACCGCTTCGGCGCCGTGCGCTTCGGCCAGCTCCTTCGCGGCTTCAGGTCGCCTCGTCCAGACCGCGCTCAAGGTGGTTCCGGGGTGATCGGCGAGGCCCGGCGCGTGCACCGTCTTCGCCCATGGACCGGCCCCGACCAGACCCGCACGCAGCTGTCCCTGTCCCACCGCCCCAGTCTAGGTGTGCTGCCGTCGCGCAAGGTGAACGCACCATCGAGTTGCGTTTATTGCGTTTGTTGCGAATACTTCGGTTATGACCGATGCTGGGTGCACGCCAGTAGGGAGCAGTGATGAGCGCGCTGACCATTGATCAGATCGTCCCAGGGCGGCATGACATCGACGTGGCGCTCGAGGCACTGCCCCACGTGGAGGCTTACCTGGCCAGGCGCCATGAAGAGGACACCGTGCGCGTGGTGGTCGTCGACGAGCGCGAAGAGTCGCTGGTGATCCCTCGCGGTGTCGTCGATCTGATGGCCAGGGTTCTGGCGCTCGTGGCGGCAGGCGAGAGCGTCTCAATCGTTCCGTCGCATGCCGAGTTGACCACCCAACAGGCGGCCGACCTGCTCAACGTTTCGAGGCCGTTCCTCATTGGACTGCTCGAAACGGGGCAGATCGAATTCCGCACGGTCGGCAAACATCGCCGGGTGAAAGCGAGTTCCCTGCACGACTATCTGAGCCGAGACGATCAGCGGCGTCGCGAGGCGGCGGACGAGCTTTCCGCGCTGAACCAGGAGATGGGGCTGACCTAGCAAGTGACCTTCGTGGTCCTTCTCGACGCGAACGTGCTGTACCCGAACGCTCTGCGTGATCTCCTCATCCGGATCGCGCAGAGCGGGCTCGTTCAGGCCAAGTGGACGGACGAGATCCTCGACGAGGTCTTCCGGAACCTCAAACAGAATCGCCCCGACCTCGACCCCGGCAAGCTCGACCGCACTCGGGAGCTGATGAACCGGTCGGTCCGTGACTGCCTGGTCACCGGCTACGAACCGCTCGTCCCCGCCCTCACCTTGCCGGATCCGGACGATCGCCACGTGCTCGCGGCGGCCATCAAGGCGCAGGCCCGGGTCATCGTGACCGAGAACCTGAGGGACTTTCCGGGCCACGTTCTCCGGCGATGGAACATCGAGGCACAGAGCGCGGACGACTTCGTACTCGACCGGATCGAGCTGCACCGGCGAATCGTGGTCGAGGCGGTGCTCAGGATCGCGGATTCCCGGCGCGCGCCGCCGGCGAGCTTCGCCGAGATCCTCGACGCACTCGAGTGCACCGGGCTCAGCAGGTCTGTCGCGGAGCTGCGTTCATAGCCGCCGGGCCAACCGGTCATAGAGGTCCAGCAGCTCAGCGAGCTTGGCGGAGGTCGGGACGTGCGCGGTGTCGAGGTCGAAGACCCGGAACCGATTGCCCGGCGTCCGCTCGTCCGCCTCCCTGATCATCCGGTCCTGCAGCGCGAGCGGGATGACGTTGTCACGCAGGTGCCGGACGTAGACGCGCGGGATCCGCCCCCAAGTGCGCAGGCCACCGCGTGCATCGACCTCGCTCTTCCCAGGCAGTTCGTCCGGCATCATCGAGTTCAGAAACGTGTAGAACTCGGCGTCGGTGCTGTCGCTCATGAAGGCCTCTTTCGCCTTCGCGAGGCGCGCGGGGTCAGCCACACGCCAGTTCGAGCGGTAGGCCCCGATCGTCGCCGGATCGCCCACCATGAACTCGAGGAGCGCCAGCACCTGTGTCGTCGCGCCTTCCTCGGTGCCGAGATACTCGCCGGGGGTGGGAAGCGCGCTGCAGCAGAACGCGGTGTCGTAGACCAACAGGTCGATCAGCCGCGGCACCTGGTTGGCGACCAGGCTGATCGCCGCGCCGCCGATACTGGCGCCGACGAGCACGACCGGACCGTGCGCGGCCGCCCGGCGGACGGTCTCCACGGTGGCGGCGATGTGGTCGGCCACGCTCACCCCGGCCAGCGGCGACCGCTCGGTCGCGAACGCCGCGAGGTCCTGCGGAGCCTGGTACGAGAACCGGAATTGGGCGTCGGTCGGTCGCTGGCCGGGCAGATCGACGCCGACGCAGCGATAACCGCGCAACACGAGTTCGTTCGGGACGCCGGAGACGCCGTTCGCGCCCGCGGCGAAGACGAACGTCGGGACGCCACGCCGTTCACGCGCGGACGCCGAGCCCGCGGTCGCGAGTCCGGTGAGGCCTGCCAGTCCGGCGACGGTGATCGCCCTGCGACGTGTGTGTGCGTTCATGCCGTCCATGCAACCGGGCGCGCCGGTCGCATGGACAGCCGAAGAAGTGGTCTTCCGCCGCTACGAAAGTTGCGGGTCAGGAGTAGCTGTAGAAACCGCGGCCGGTCTTCTTGCCGAGCAGGCCGGCGTCGACCATGCGCAGCAGCAGCGGCGGCGAGGAGTACAGCGGCTCCTTGAACTCGGCGTACATCGAGTCCGCGATCGCCTTGATGGTGTCCAGGCCGATCAGGTCCGACAGCCGCAGCGGTCCCATCGGGTGCGCGGTGCCGAGCTCCATACCGCGGTCGATGTCCTCGGCCGACGCGAAGCCCGACTCGATCATCCGGATCGCCGAAAGCAGATACGGCACGAGCAGCGAGTTCACGATGAACCCGGCGCGGTCCTGCGACCGGATCACCGTCTTGGCCAGCGCCGACGTCGCGTGCTCCTCCGCACGGCGGGCGGTGTCGTCGCTGGTCAGCAGCGAGGGCACCAGCTCGACGAGCGGCAGCACCGGGACCGGGTTGAAGAAGTGGATGCCGACCACCTGCTGCGGGCGGCCGGTGGCCATCCCGAGCTTCATGATCGGAATCGAGGAGGTGTTGGACGCGAACAGGGCGTCCTCACGCTCGACGATCTTGTCCAGCGACCGGAACACCTCGACCTTGGCCTGCTCCTGTTCCAGGATGGCCTCGATGACGAGGTCGCGGTCGGCGAACTCGCCGATCTCGGTGGTGAAGCGAAGCCGTCCGAGCGCCCCGTCGGCGTCTTCCTGCGAGAGCTTCCCGTTCTTGACGCCGCGTTGCAGCGACTTCTCGATCCGCGCTCGCCCGGAGTCCAGCGCCGGCTGGTTCACCTCGGTGACGATCACGTCCAAACCGGCACGTGCGTGCACCTCGGCGATGCCGGAGCCCATGAGACCGGCTCCGACGACACCTACTCGGGATACGTCAGACATGGCACCTCTTCCCTATTTTGGGCAGCACGCGACACGCGAGGGTGGTTACCGGGGCAAGCCCCGATCCACCCTCGCGTGTCACGCGTTGCTCAGCGGCGGTATTCGTCGTACCCGTCGTACGGGTCGTCGTCATACCGCTTGTCGTCCTCGTGCCTGTCTTCCGAGGAACTACTGGACAGCTCGCGCTGCAAAGCTTCGAAGTCGGTTTCGTGCGAGCTGTATTTGAGCTCGCGCGCCACCTTCGTCTGCTTGGCCTTAGCCCGGCCGCGCCCCATGGCTCGACCCCCTCGCACAGGGGCGGGGCGGCCGGGGGAATCGGCGGCCCCGCATCGTCTCGACAATTATTTCCTGCTGACACCGTACCGTGTCCGGGGGGTTGGATGCGACGTGGCACGGTGTGCCGGTGGCGACAGTGTTCTCCGAACGCCGGTTACCGGCCGGTCGGTGGCGATAGTCGCAGGTCGGCGTGCCACGATGCTCGTGTGCCCCGTCCGTTCGCGGCTTATCTCCGCGTCTATGAGCCCCTGCTCGCGCTGGGCGATCCACCGGACGAACGCCTGCTGGAGGCCGTCGAAGCGGCCCGGCTCGATCGTTCGGCCGCCGGGCTGCGCGAACAGGAACTGTGGCTCAAGTCACAGCATGTCGGCCGGTTGTTGCCCGCCGAGCTCGCGGACGGCAGGCCTTCGCCCAGTCTGATCACCGACGTCCTCGTCCTGGACCCGGAAGACGTGCCGGAGGGTGAGCACGGCGACGCGGGCCCGGGTCCGCTGGTCTGCCCGATGGAGATCCGCGCGCGTTCGGCCGCGGCACTGGTGACTTTCCTCGGTGACGCCCATCCGGCGTTGAAGAACTCGGTGCTCGACGCGGGCGGCGCTTCACTCGACATGATCCGCTCGCGGGCGAAGTCGGCCATCGGTGATCTGACGGCCGGGGCCTCGCACACGCTCTCGACGACATGGACCGTTCCGCTCCCGTGGTTCGTCCTGTTCGATCCCGGCATGCGCCGGGTCAAACTGGGCAAGGGGCGTCACGACCCCGAACGCGAGGTGTCGTGGCGGGTCTCGATCGCCGACGCGCGGCATCGCGCCCGCGAGGTCGGTGACCTGCTCGAAGCGACCTTCGGTGACTCAGGGCCTGGCAGGGTGCTTCTCGAAACACGACGTTGGCTCGACAGCTTCCACCCCGGCTCCGCGGTCGAACTCGACTACGGCGGTCTCGTGCAGCTCTTCGCCGACTCGATCCTGCAGGCCGACACGACAGCCGAAGAGGTGCACGACATCCTCGACGCGCTCCGCACCGGCAATGTCGACGAGTTGGCGGAACTGTTCGCCGACCTGCGGGACTTCTGGGGCGACCTGGCCGCGCGAGAACGCGCGAACTAGCCGAAGAGACCGGCGGTGACGCGCAGTTCGCCGACGGGTTTCCCGCCGCCGAGGACGACATTGCGCGCGAGCTCCTCGGCCTCGTCTCCCGGGTCGATGCCGAGGTGACGCAGGGTCGCGAGCAGTAGTGGCAGCCGGGCCCGGGCGGCGCCGTCGTCGATCTTGAGTGCCAGCGCGGTGCCGTCGGGAAGAGCGAACGAGTGCACTCCCTCGGCGCCGCCCTTCGACAGGAGGCCGTCGACGTTCCGCATCAGTACGGTGTCCTCACGGCCGGTGCCCGCGACCTGCCATGGATGCGCGCGGACGGCGTCGGCGACCCGGCGCTCCGGCCCGCCGACGGCGGTGACCAGCCTGCCGAAGGAGCGGGCGAGGCCGGTGAGGGAGAATGCGAACAGCGGAGCGCCGCAGCCGTCGACGCCGACCGTTTCGATCGGTTCGCAGGTGAGATCGGCGATGGTGGCCTGGATGAGCTTCTGCAGCGGGTGGGTCGCGGCCACGTAGTCCGCGGTGGGCCAGCCGAGCTGGGCGCAGGTGCTGAGCATCGCGGCGTGCTTGCCGGAGCAGTTCATCGCGGCGCGGCGTTTTCCGGCGGCGGCCACGGCGAGCATGCTCGGCTCGTGCAGCGGGAAGGCGGGCGGGCACGCCAGCGCGTCCTCGGCCAGCCCCGTGCGGGCGAGCATCGACAAAGCGCCCTCGACGTGGCCGGGTTCGCCGTTGTGGGAGCCGCAGCCCAGCGCGAGTTCTTCGTCGCCGATGGTGAGGCCGCCGCGCAGCATCCCGACGGCTTGGAGCGGTTTGTTGGACGAGCGCGGATAGACCGGCCGCTCGACGTCGCCCGCCGAGAACCGCACCGACCCGTCCGGGGCCGTGATCACCAGTGCGCCGCGGTGGACGCTCTCCACGAAACCGGACCGGACGACCTCGACCAGGACAGGGTTCGTCACTCGGGCCCGCCGCGTTCGGTGTCGAGCAGATCGTCGACGGAAGCCGTGCCCTTGCGGTAGCGGGTCGCGATCTCGGCGTTGATCGTGTCCATCACGCCCTGCACCTCGCGGCGGTACGAGGAGACGGAGACCTCTTCGTCGGCGTACCTGTTGAGGGCGCTGATCAGCTGCTCGTCCGACAGGGTGCTCACGTCGGAAAGGTCCGTGTCGCCGATGAGTGCCTCGGCGAACCGCCGGTGTTCACCCGCCCGCGACGGCTCCAGCCGCTGATGCCTGCCCGAACCCGTTGCCGGTCCGATCGCGTTGTCCGCCAGGATCGCGGCCAGGCGCTCGACGACGCTGCGCTCCCCGCCCGAACTCCGGCGCTCCTGCTCGGCCCGGACGATGTCGATGCGTGCGTGCAACAGCCGCCGCAGATACGACAGGTCGGTCTCCTCCTGCGCGGCCTCGTCACGGCGCTCGCGCAGCACGGAAAGGGGCAGCTCGCCGAGGTCGCTGAGATACCCAGGGCCGAGCACGCGGTCGATACGACGGCGACCACCGGGCCGGACTTCGATCACCCGCGTAGCTTATCGCGCTCCAGCGGAAATGTTCCGCAGGGCGCGATACCACAAGGATCTTTCGCCCTCCCGGAGACCTCCCCGGCGCGCCGCTGCTCTTTCGGTTCCTTCCAGAGCGCGCCCCCCACCCGTCCCGGGGGCGGCCCCTGGTCCAGTCTACCGGGGGTGGGGTGGAAAAGGGCTGGTCGGCGGGGTTGTCCACAGGTGGGTGGAGTTGTGGATAACTGGTGTGGACAGGGCGAAGTACATGAAGGCCCCCTTACTTGCGGTAGGCGCAAGTAAGGGGGCCTTCATGTACTTCGATCGCGGGCGAAAGGCGCTGAGGGCAGCGCCCAACGTAGCGAGCCGCCGAAGCGAAGCCGCCGAAGCGAAGCCTCAGCTCGGCTGCGAAGCCTCAGCTCCGCAGCCGCTGCGCGGCTTCACGCCCAGGAGCGGGGGCCTCGCCGGGAACCGAGTCCGGGTCGATGGCCGCCTGCACGACGCGGTCCTCGGCGCCGACCAGCAGCTCGGCACCCGGCTGCGTCGAGCGCTTGACCAGCGCGAGCGCGATCGGGCCCAGTTCGTGGTGCTGCACCACGCTGCCCACGCGGCCGACCGTTCGCTCGCCGACGACGACCGGATCGCCGGTTTCCGGCGTGATCTCCGGCGAACCGTCGAGGTGTAGCAGCGCCATGTACCGCGGCGGCCGCCCGACGTTGTGGACCTTCGCGACGGTCTCCTGTCCGCGGTAGCAGCCCTTCGCCACGTGCGCGGCGGAGTCGACCCAGTTCACTTCGTGCGGGATCGTGCGGTCGTCGGTGTCGATGCCCAGCCGCGGCCGCAACGACTCGACCCGCAACGCGTCGAACGCCCAGCTGCCTGCCGGTCGCGCGCCCGCGTCGGTCAGCCGGCGCCACCAGGCCGCCAAGTCGGCACGGGGCACGGCGAGGTCGACGCTGTTCCGCCCCGGCCACGGCATCCGCCGCGCGAAACCGCCGGGGATCGTGACGACGGAGTACGCGTCCGAGCCCGGTGAAACGTCCACGGCGGACAGGACTCGGTCCGCGTCGGGACCGAGGACGGTCAGCAGCGCCAGTTCGCCGGAGACATCACTAATGTCTACTTTGGACCAGAATTTCATCGCTTCGAGGTATTCGCGCAGCGGCTGTTTGCCGCCGGACGGCAGCGCGCTCGACGCCACCGCGCCCCGGTCGCTGTCCAGCCACACCGTGCCGTCCGCGTGCGCGACGACCATGTGGGTGTCGACGCGGCCCAGGCTGTCCAGGACGAGCGCCTCGGTGCCGGTGCCTTCCGCGAGTCCGGTGACGTGCTGCGAGATCACCAAATGCAGCCAGGACAACCGTTCTTCCCCGGTCACGGCCAGGATCTCGCGATGCGAACGGTCGATCACGACCGCGCCGCGCGCCGCCGTCCGTTGCTCAGCGAACGGGTCTCCCCAATGCCACGGGACACCCTCTTCAGGATGCCCGTCGGGTGCCGCGATCGGTCCGGGAAGGTCGAGCAGGGGGGAGCGGTAGGGCATAAAACCCATGTTAGTGAGTACCGTGTCGGTATGCGCGTGCTTGCCTTTCTCGACGGGACCCTTGCCGACCCCGAAGCCGCTCACCTGCGGGTGGACGATCTCGGGCTGCTTCGCGGGGACGGCGTGTTCGAGACCATCCTCGTAGTCGACGGGCGGCCTCGTGAGCTGCGCCCGCATCTCGATCGGCTGGCCCGTTCCGCCGCCATGCTCGACCTCCCGGCGCCGGACCTCGCCGCCTGGGAACGGGCCGCGCAGGCAGTCATCGACAACTGGACGGGCAGCGCCGAGATCGCGCTGAAACTGGTGTACACCAGGGGAATCGACGGCGACCCGGAGGAGAAGCCGTTCGGGTTCGCGCTCGGCGTGGAGATCGACGAGAAGGTCCTGCGCGCCCGTGTCGAAGGCGTCGCGGCCATCACCCTCGAACGCGGTATCGACCCCGGCCTCGCCGAGCGCGCGCCGTGGCTGTTGCTGGGGGCGAAGTCCATTTCCTACGGCGTCAACATGGCCGCGCTGCGCGAGGCGGGTCGCCGTGGTGCGAGCGATGTGATTTTCACCGCCGCCGACGGTTCGGTCTTCGAAGGGCCGACTTCGACGGTCGTCCTCGCGAAGGACTGGACGCTCTACACGCCGCCGGCGACCATCGGCATCCTGCCGGGGACGACGCAGGCGGCGCTGTTCCGCGGTGCCGAGCGGGCGGGCTGGTCGATCAAGGTCGAGCCGCTCCAGGTCTCGGACCTCACCGAGGGCGATGGGCTGTTCCTCGCCTCCTCGGTCCGCAAGCTGACCAGGGTGCACACGCTCGACGGCGTCGCGCTGAGCGACTCCGGCGCGGTCCACGCCGAACTGGCCGCCGCCTACGAGAGCGAATACGCGATCAGCTGAGCGGGCTGATGATCAGCAGATGCGGCAGGATCGCTTCCTCGCGGTAGGCCGCGATCTTGTGGTGCCCGTCGAGGATCACCGCCGCGTCCGCGGTTTCCAGCACCACGGCCACCGGACGGTGCCCGCTCTTGATCGCCGTCCGATAGTAGCCGACCCGTGAGACGTCGGCGGGCGGCCAGTCGGCGCTCGGGGTCAGATACCGGTCCTCGGTCAAGCGCTCGGGTCCGGTGACCTGGTATTCGCCGTCGGCGAAGAGATCGAGAAGCGGGCGGAGCGTGTCGCCGAGCGGGCGCCGCATCTGGCCGGTGGCCAGCGCGATGCGCAGCGACTGCGGGAGTTCCGGTTGGGTTGGGACGCTGTTCGTGTCGATGACACCCGTGCCACCGTCGACCTTTACCTGTTCCACACCCTCGTGGACGAGTGAAAGCGGAGAAGGGTTCCGGGACGGGCCTGCGCGAGTGCCGGGAGTGACGCCTGTCTCACCACGGCCGCCACGGGGTAACCACCGGTAGTTGGATGATCCGCCAAGAACACGACCGGCAGCCCGTTCGGCGGCACCTGGATCGCGCCGGTCAACAGGCCTTCGCTCGGCAGTTCCCGGTCGGCGTAGGCGTCCTCGCGCACCAAGGCGGACCCGGTGAGCCGAAGGCCGACCCGGTTGGATTCCGCCGTCACCGTCCAGGTCTTCGCGAGCCCGGACGCCAGCCTCGTGAACCAGTGAGCCCGCGGGCCGGGCTCGACAGGCACGACCAGTTCCGACGGCGCCACCGTGGGCAAGACGACGTCGGCGCCGCTCGGCACCCCGGACGGCGGGCCGAGCGGGAGGTGGTCACCCACGCGTAGTGGAGCGGGCCCGATCTCCGAGAGGACGTCACGCGACCGGCTGCCGAGTTCGGCGTCGACCGCCAGTCCGCCGGAAACCGCCAGATAGCACCGTAATCCGGTGGCGGGCGCGCCGATCGCCGCGACCTGGCCGGGAGCCAGCCACACCGGCGCGTGCGAGCCGACGTCGCGGCCGTCCACACTGACGGCGACGGCCGGACCGGTCACGGCGATCGTGCACGAAGTCTTCGCCCGCAGCCGCAGTCCGCCGAACAGGCACTCGACGCCCGCGGCGGCTTCGTCGTTGCCGACGAGCCGGTTGGCCAGCTTCAGCGCCGGGACGTCCAGCGCGCCGGACGGCGGGACACCGAGATGCGCGTATCCGGGCCTGCCGAGGTCCTGTACCAGCGCGAGCGGACCGGTCTCGAGCACTTCGAGCGCTCTCACCCGGTGCTCCGGAACCGCACCCGGTCACCGGGCGCCAGCAACGCGGGCGGGTCGGCGCGCGGATCGAAAAGGACGGTCCGGGTGTGGCCGATCAGCCGCCAGCCACCGGGCGAGACGCGCGGGTACACCCCGGTGAACTCGCCCGCGATCCCGACCGAACCCGGCGGCACCTTGGTGCGTGGAGTCGACAGCCTCGGCTGCCGGAGTGGTTCGGGAAGTCCTGTCAGATAACCGAAACCGGGGGCGAATCCGGTGAAGGCCACGGTGTAGACGGCGTCGGTGTGCAGCCGAACGGCGTCTTGTGTGGACACTCCGGCGTCCTGTGCGACGAGTTCGAGGTCTTCACCGTCGTAGGTGACGTCCAGGGTGATCTCGCGGGATTCGCCTTGGGGCGGCTGTTCGAGATCGGCGCCGGACAGGAGTTCACGGACGGCCGTGAGGGCACCGGAGCCCGGGGTTTCCACCACGAGCAGGCTGCGGGCGCCGGGGACGAGTTCGGCGACGCCGTCCGGGCGCGCGGCCGCGATCGTGGCGTGCGCCGCGATCGTCTGGGGCAGGGAATCGCAGTCGAGCAGGGCGGCGTGCTCGCCGTAGGCACGCCACCGCACGGAACGCGTCCCGGTCAGCCCACCACGCGACGCAGCAGCGCCGACGTGTGCGGCTGCAGGTCCTGGCCCATCATGGCGCGCTCCTCGACGTAACCGAGGTCGCCGTTGTTGACGATGCCGTAGAGGCGCTGCGACGCCGTGACGTCCTTGGCCGTCGACGTGCGGACGACGGCGTCGGTGCCCAGCTCCCAAGCCGGTACCGAGGCCTTGCCGCGCGGCTTGCCGTAGAAGAGTTCGACGATGCCGGTGTTGTGGGTCAGCAGCAGCTCGATCGTGTCGTCGGCCTGCGGACGCCAGAAGCCGGATTCCCGCGCGGCGGGACGGATGACGTTGCCGTCTTCGTCGAGCAGCCAGGCGCGGGCCTCGTGCGTGAGGAAGGGACGGCCGTCGTGCGCGATGGTCAGCTGCATGCCGAACCGGTACGGGCCGTCGATGGTCGGGTAGTCGACCTCGCCTTCGCCGCGCCAAACGCCGACGAGCGGCAAGAGCGCCAGGCAGGCGTCATTGAGGTTCGGGCCCTCGCGCAGGTTCGCCGTGTCGCCCGGGACGGGCATGTCGTCGAACTGGGGGAGGTTGCGCTCGCGCGTGTTTTCCGCGCGCTTCTCCGCGGCCTGGATGGCCTCGTCGCCACTAGCCGTCATGGGTCAGCGCTGGTCGGCGTACAGCCGGTAGACGACGTACACGGCGAACCACGTGATCGCGACGCCCGCGAGCACCAGCAGGGTCGTAAACAGGATCTCCACGCCACGCACTTTAGTCGCTACCTGCCCGGACAGCCCTCTCGAGGTCGCGTGGCCGTGCCCACAAGTACATGAAGGCCCCCTTCCTTGCGCTAGACGCAAGGAAGGGGGCCTTCATGTACTTGAGTCGTCAGGCGACCGAAATGGCCAACTGGTGGACGCCGGGTCCCTGAGCGGTCACGGAGGCTTCGCCGTTGCCGGAGCGGTGCAGCGCGCGCACCGTCCAGTCACCGGGGGCCGCGTAGAAACGGAAGTCGCCGTCAGCCGACGAGACCACCTCGCCGGTGAAGTCGCCGCCGCCGTCCAGCAACCGGACGAAGGCGCCGCCGACGGGCCCTTCCGCGCCGGTCACCTTGCCTGCCAGCACGACCTGGCCACGCGTGTCGTAATCGGCGGGTGTGGCCTCCTGGGCCGGTGCGCCGCAGCTGTCGTCTGCCGCCATCATTTCGCTCCCAACTCGACCGGCACGCCGACGAGCGAGCCGTATTCCGTCCACGAACCGTCGTAGTTCTTCACCTGGTCGTAGCCGAGGAGCTCGTGCAGCGCGAACCACGCGATGGACGAGCGCTCACCGATCCGGCAGTACGCGATCGTGGACTTCGACTCGTCGAGGCCCTCGTCGGAGTACAGCTCCTTGATCTCTTCCTCGGTCTTGAAAGTGCCGTCCTCGTTGGCGACCTTCGCCCACGGGACGTTCAGCGCGCCCGGGATGTGGCCGGGGACCTGGGACTGCTCCTGCGGCAGGTGCGCCGGGGCGAGCAGCTTGCCGGAGAACTCGTCGGGCGAACGCACGTCGACGAAGTTGCTGCTCCCGATGGCCTGGACGACCTCGTCGCGGAACGCGCGGATCGAGAGGTCCTGCTCCTTGGCCTGGTACTCGGTCGGCTCGCGCTTGACCTCTTCCGAGCTCAGCTCACGGCCGTCGAGTTCCCACTTCTTGCGGCCGCCGTCGAGCAGCTGCACGTTCTCGTGGCCGTAGAGCTTGAAGTACCAGTAGGCGTACGCGGCGAACCAGTTGTTGTTGCCGCCGTAGAGGACGACGCGGTCGTCGTTCGAGATGCCCTTCTCGGACAACAGCTTCTCGAAGCCCTCCTTGTTGACGAAGTCGCGGCGGACCCCGTCCTGCAGGTCCTTGCGCCAGTCGAACTTCACCGCACCGCGGATGTGTCCGTTGTCGTACGCGGTCGTGTCCTCGTCGACCTCGATGAACACGACACCGGGGGTGTCCAGGTTCTCCTCGGCCCACTGGGTGGTGACCAGGACGTCTTCACGGCTCATGGAGCTGACTCTCTTTCTGGGTTAGGACGCGCGAGGGCTGGGACTGAAACGCTTGATGAGCAGGTACATCTCGCAACCGAGACAGAAGTTGAACGCCGCGTTGAGGAAGGCCGCCAGCAGCGCGAACGCCGTCGCGACGAACCCGAGCGCGGTCAGGCCGGTGGCGAAGCCGACGGTGCCGACGACCGCGAACACGAAGCCGACCGCCTGCGCGAACCGCAGCGGGGCGGCGTCTTCGCGTTCGGTCGTCGGGCCGAGGCGCGGCGCGACCAGGTAGCGATAGACCAGGGAGTACGGCGCCGGCTTCAGTCCGATGAAGGCACCGATCGCGAACACCACCGCCTGCGCCGCGAGCAGTGGCCACCACTGGGTGATGAGCACGACCGCGAGCACGATCGTCGTCAGGATGGCGGCGAAACGCGGACCTCGTGGGTCGACGGCCGGTCCTGCGGACATGGATCCTCCTGCGATGAGAGGGAGAAGGTGCGTGCCGGAAGGGCACGCGCAGGCAGCGAAGACGCGCTCAGCGAGCCGGACACAGGCTGCTGCGAACGCGGCACAGATCCACTGCGCGGCGCTGGGTCAGCAAGGTTCGGGGCAGCCTGTTCACGGGCACGAGGGTACGCAGAGCTCCCTCAGGTTGGGAACCGTGTTCACACCTTGGGACGCTTCCCAAAATTCGGGATCAGGCGCTCGCCAGGTGGGGCTTCAGGACTTCGAGAAGCTCCTGACCTCGGGGAACGCCGCCGACGCGGAAGACCTCCGTGCCGTCCGGCGTCAAGGCCAGCGTCGTCGGAGTCCGTAATACCGAAAGCGCCTTGGCGACTTCCGGGGTCTCGGTGACGTCTAGATCGACGTGGGTCAGCCCGTCGGTCTTGTCCGCGAGGGCCGACAGGATCGCTCGGGTGTGGCGGCACGGCGCGCAGAACGTCGTCGAGATCTGGACCAGGGTGACGCCTTCGGGCGCGAGTGCAGCCGACACGCGCTCCGGCAGTGTGGACGCGGCCGAAGTCTTCGCGGCCCTGATGCGGCCGTTGCGCGCCTGCAGCAGTGCGCCGACGACGCCGCCGAGCACGAGCACGCCCAGCAGCACCCATACCCCGGTCATTCGATCACTCCTGCGTCAAATCAACCCTGCTTCACATCAACCCTGCGGCTTCGCTCCGCTGAAGGCGACGTTCTTGCCCTCGCCCTTGATGGTCACCGAGCCGCTGTTCACGCGTACCGCCGTCGGGGTCACCGAGAACGGCAGTGCGCCGGTGTCGATGGTCGCGTTGAAGTTCGGCAGCAGCAATTCCTGCACCGCTTGAGGAACGACGGTGGTCTCCTTGTCATTCCCGAACTGCAGCCGCTTCGGCTCGAGACGGATATTCTGCCCGTCCAGTTCGATCATCGCGAAGCAGAAGATCTCGGTGTTGTTCCCGCCGATCTGCACGTTGCCCGACACCCTGATCCCGGCGCTGGCGGTGTCCACCGGCTCGCCGTTCTCGTTCGTGGTCGTGGTGGGCTTGGTCTCGCCCTGCCCGCTGTCGCCGTTGCGGACGTAGTCCTCGGTGACCGGCTCGATCTTCAGGTTCTCGATCTTGTTCAGCGGCGACTGCCGCGCGATGTCCGCGGCCTTGATCGTCACCTCGCCCTTGAGCGTGCCGACGACGATCGACTTGGTGTTGCCGGAGATCAGGTCCGAAAGCGGCGCCGTGACGTCGCTCAGGTCGGCGTTGAAGTCCACGTCACTCAACTTCGGCGGGACGGGGACGCCCTGCGCGTTGATGGTGATGTGACTGTAGTCACCGGCGAGGGCCTGGGTAAGGAACGGGAAACCGTGCACCGTGACCGCCGGATCGTTGGTCACCCCCAGCTGTTCGCGGGCCTTCTGGGAGATCGTGTGCTCGGCGAACGCCGCCGCCCCGAAATCGGCTCCGACCAGCAGGACCACCAGTACCGCGAGGGCGATGAGCCAGCCCCGGCCACGGCGCTTTCCTCGCTTGGCTGACCGGCCGGGAGACGGTCGGTCGTCACGCGCCACGGGCCTGCTCACCATCGCGTCGAATCTCCTTCGGGTTGTTCTTTGTGCAGGTGTGATCGATCCAGCACGGGGTAGGTGTCCGGCTGTTCACCCGCTATTCTCACTAAGCACCGGCTGTAGCCACGTTCGAGGCGACTACGAGTAAAGGCGGTGCGGCGATGAGCCTGGACCTTCTGGTACTGACTGCGGAAGCAGATGCCACCACGGTTCTGCCCGCCCTGGATCTGCTGCCCCACACCGTACGCGTCCGTCCGCCCGAGGTGACCGCACTGCTCGACGCCGGCCACCGGGACGTCATCGTGCTCGACGCCCGCAGTGATCTCGCCTCCGCGAAGAGCCTCTGTCGCCTCCTCAAGGGCGCCGGGGAGGACGAGGCCTCCACGCCGATCATCGCCGTCGTCGGCGAAGGCGGTCTGGTCGCGGTCAGCGCGGAATGGCGTACCGACGACATCCTGCTCCCGACGGCCGGTCCCGCCGAGGTCGACGCCCGGCTGCGGCTGGTCACCACCCGCGACGGCGGTGCCGCCCAGGTCGACGCCGAGCTGCGCGTCGGCGAGCTGGTCATCGACGAAGCGACGTACACCGCGAAGCTCCGCAAGCGCACTCTCGAGCTCACCTACAAGGAGTTCGAACTCCTCAAGTACCTCGCGCAGCACGCCGGCCGGGTGTTCACCCGCGCCCAGCTGCTGCAGGAGGTCTGGGGTTACGACTTCTTCGGCGGCACGCGCACAGTGGACGTCCACGTGCGGCGTCTGCGCGCGAAGCTGGGCCCGGAGCACGAGCAGATGATCGGGACCGTGCGCAACGTCGGCTACAAGTTCGAGCGGCCCGCCAAGGGTTCGGCGGCCAAGCACCAGGCCATCGCCCCGGACGCGAGCGTCTACGAACCGACCGAGCTTTCCTCGCACTGATTCCCTTCCTCTCCTCCCCTGACAAGACGTCCGGGCAGGGCGAGGGTTCCCGGGTAGGGTCGGTTTCATGCTCGATCTGCAGTGGACCGGTGAACCGGGAACGGAAGACGTCCGCCGCTTCCTCCTCGCCGTACGCGAGGCCGACGGCAAGCCGGAGGACACCGGTTTCGCCGGTGGGCAACATCTGCTGGGGCGTCTCGACGGCGAGCTGGTCGCGTACGCGCACCTGAACACCGAAGGCGACTCGCACGGCAACCAGGTCGCCGAGCTGTACGTGCACCCCGAGCATCGTCGCGCTGGTCATGGCAGAGCACTGGTCAAGGCGCTCGTCGAGCGGGTCGGCGGGAAGCCGTTGCGCGTCTGGGCGCACGGCGATCACCCCGCGGCCGTCCACCTCGCCGGGACCGAAGGTTTCGAGCGGGCCAGGGAACTGCTGATCCTGCACGCCGACGTCGAGACGGCCGAATGGCCGGAACCCGTGCCGCGCGAAGGGGTCACGCTGCGCACGTTCGTCCCGGGCCAGGACGAGGAGGCGATGGTCCGCGTCAACGCGCGCGCCTTCGACTGGCATCCCGAGCAGGGCGCGCTGACCGCCGACGAGGTCCGCGCCGCCGAGACCGAGGCCTGGTTCGACGCGGGAGGCTTCTTCCTCGCAGAAGAGAACGGTGAGGTCATCGGCTTTCACTGGACGAAGGTCCACGAGGCGGTTCCGGGCCGATTCGGCGGCGAGCCCGTCGGCGAGGTCTACGTCGTCGGCATCGATCCGGACGCGCAGGGCGGCGGCCTCGGCAAGGCGCTCACGCTCGCCGGATTGCGCTATCTCCGCGATCGCGGCCTCGGCCAGGTGATCTTGTACGTCGAGGGCGACAACGCCCCCGCGCTCGCCGTTTATTCGAAGCTCGGCTTCACTCGGTACGAGGTCGACGTCCAATACGCTCGGTAATTGGGTTCACACGTCTGGTCCTTGACCGGTCACGGAGAGCAAACGCGCAGGTCACGCGCGGGACACGGGCCACTTTCGGAGTAGTCACGCTGCTCACATCGGGCGCCTTGTTCACCTTTCGTTCACCCTTTGACGGTCACCTGTCCACTGTGAGTGCCTAATGTCCGGGTCCGGCAGGAACGTTCCCGTTCCACCGATCCGGCGAAATTCTCCCAGTGGAGGAAATGCAGTGAAGATCATGCGGCCCGCGGGCGCGATCGGCATCGTGGCTAGCGCCGCCCTCGTGCTCGGCGCCTGTGGATCCGACCCGGCGGCGACGAAGCCCGAGAACACGGGAGCCGCGGCCGCGCCCAGCGGCTCGGCCGACGTCCAGTGCGGCGGCAAGAGCCCGCTTTCGGCCGAAGGGTCGTCCGCGCAGAAGACCGCGATCGACATCTTCGTGCAGGCTTACGCCGCCAAGTGCTCCGGCCAGAAGGTGAACTACAACCCGAGCGGTTCGGGAGCCGGCGTCAAGCAGTTCAACGGCAACCAGGTGGACTTCGCGGGTTCCGACTCGCCGCTCAAGGACGGCGACGAGGCCGAGAAGGCGAAGACCCGCTGCGCCAGCGACGCGTGGAACCTGCCGCTCGTCATCGGCCCGGTCGCGGTCGCCTACAAGGTCTCGGGCGTCGACAAGCTGACCCTGACCCCCGAGGTCACCGCCAAGATCTTCAACGGCGGCATCACCAAGTGGAACGACCCCGCCATCAAGGCGGTCAAGGGCAACGAGAGCGTCAACCTGCCGGACAAGCCGATCCAGGTCATCTCCCGCACCGACGAGTCGGGCACCACCGACAACTTCCAGAAGTACCTGAAGGTCGCGTCGAAGGGCGCTTGGACCCAGGGCGACGGCAAGAAGTTCAACGGTGGCGTCGGTAACGGTGCCGAGAAGTCCAACGGTGTGGCCAGCGCGGTCAAGGCCACCGACGGCGCCATCACCTACGTCGAGTCCGCCTTCGCGAAGGACGGCCTCAGCACCGCCCTGATCGACAGCGGCTCCGGCGGTGTCGAGCTGACCGCGGCGAACGTCGCCAAGTCCCTCGACGCGGCGAAGTTCAAGAAGGAGGGCACCAACGACCTCGCGCTGGACCTGGACTCGATCTACTCCAGCAACGTCGCCGGCGCCTACCCGGTCATCCTCGCCACCTACGAGATCGTCTGCTCCAAGTACGCCGACCCCGAGGTCGCCAAGGCCGTCAAGGCCTTCCTGACCGTCGCCGCCACCGATGGCCAGAAGCCGCTGTCGGACAAGGGTTACGTGCCGATCCCGCAGAGCCTGCAGGACAAGGTCCTGACCGCTGTCAAGGCCATCGCCTGACCCTGTTGCCAACCCCCAGGTTGACTAGTAAAGACAGGCTGGACAGAAGTAGTCGATGAGCGATTCATCTTCGGCCAGAACGCCCACCGGCGACCCCGGTGGGCGTTCTGGTGTCCGCGAGACCTTCACGGAGGACCCGATTTCGGAGCAACCTGCCGCGTCACCGCCCGAGAAGTCCTCGGTGCAACTCGCGAGCCCCAATGCCCGGACGGTGCGGCCCGGTGACCGCATCTTCCAGATTTTGACCACTGGAGCCGGCGTCTTCGTCGTCGCCTTGATCGGCCTGATCGGGCTCTTCCTGCTGGTGCAGGCCATCCCGGCGCTGCAAGCCGACAACGTGAGCTTCCTGACCAGCCAGGTCTGGCAGACCGAACCGAACGACATGCGGTTCGGCATCATGGGCCTGCTGCTGGTCACGGTGTACTCCTCGCTGCTGGCACTGATCATCGCGATGCCGATCTCGCTCGGGATCGCCCTGTTCCTCACCCAGTACGCGCCGAAGCGGCTGGCGCGCCCCTTCGGCTACGTGATCGACTTGCTCGCCGCGGTCCCTTCGATCATCTACGGCCTGTGGGGCCTGATGGTCTTCGCGCCGACGATCGAGCCCTTCTCCCGGTGGGTCAACGACACTTTCTCGTGGATCCCGATCTTCGCGGCGGGCAACGTCTCGCCGGACATGCGCGGCACGATCTTCACCGCGGGCATCGTGCTCGCCGTGATGATCCTGCCGATCATCACCTCGCTGTCCCGTGAGGTGTTCGAGCGGACTCCGACCCCGCAGATCGAAGGCGCGCTGGCGCTGGGCGCCACCCGCTGGGAGGTCATCCGCACCACGGTGCTGCCGTTCGGCAAGGCGGGTTACATCGGCGCTTCGATGCTCGGCCTCGGCCGCGCGCTCGGCGAGACGATCGCACTCGCGATCATCCTGACCGGCATCGTGGGCCGCGATTTCACCTGGAGCGTCTTCGACGGCGGCGCCACGTTCGCCTCGAAGATCGCGGCCGACTACGCGGAGCTCAACAACGAGATCTCTGCGGGCGCGTACATCGCGGCGGGCCTGGTGCTGTTCGTGCTGACGTTCGCCGTCAACTTCCTCGCGCGATCCATCCTCGCCAAGAAGGGGGACTGAGCATGTCCACCACGCTCGAGAAGACCCCCGCCACCACCCCCGCCTTCCAGCAGGTCAGCCTGGCGAGGAAGACCAAGAACGGGATCGCGACGGTCCTGATCTGGCTGTCGTTCCTGATCGCCGTCGTGCCGCTGGTGTGGCTGCTCGCCACCGTGGTCATCAACGGCGTCAAGCGGATCCCGTACAGCAACTGGTGGACCGAGGACTTCGGCTCGGTGCTGTCGGACGAGGTCGGCGGCGGCGTGCTGCACGCGGTCATCGGCTCGGTGCTGCAAGGCCTGGTGTGCGCGATCATCGCGGTCCCGATCGGCATGCTGGTCGCGATCTACCTGGTCGAGTACGGCCGAGGCAAGCTCGCGAAGACCACGACGTTCATGGTGGACATCCTTTCCGGTGTCCCCTCGATCGTCGCGGCGCTGTTCATCTACGCGCTGTGGATCACGACCCTCGGCCTGCCGCGCAGCGGTTTCGCCGTGTCGCTGGCCCTGGTGCTGCTGATGATCCCGGTGGTCGTGCGCTCTTCGGAGGAGATGCTGCGGATCGTCCCGGACGATCTGCGCGAGGCCTCCTACGCGCTCGGCGTGCCGAAGTGGAAGACGATCATGAAGATCGTCCTGCCGACCGCGCTGTCCGGCATCGTCGGCGGCGTCATGATGGCGCTCGCCCGGGTCATGGGCGAGACCGCGCCGCTGCTGGTCCTCGTCGGCTACTCCGCCTACGTGAACTGGGACATCTTCGGTGGCGAGCAGGCCGCACTGCCGCTTCTGATGAACAACGAACGGGTGAGCAACCCGTTCGACGAGGGCACCGTCGCGTTCGACCGGATCTGGGGTGCCGCGCTCACCCTGGTGCTGATCATCGCGATCGTGAACCTCCTCGCCATGCTCTTTGCCCGTCTTGTCGCCCCGAAGAAGAAGTGAGCTGTTTGAGATGGCCAAACGAATCGACGTCAAGGACGTGGACATCTACTACGGCAAGTTCCACGCCGTGGACGGCGTCACCCTCTCGGTGCCGCCGCGGAACGTCACCGCCTTCATCGGCCCTTCCGGTTGCGGCAAGTCGACGGTGCTTCGCACGCTGAACCGCATGCACGAGGTCATCCCCGGCGCCCGCGTCGAGGGTGAAGTACTGCTCGACGGCGAGGACATCTACGGCTCCGGGGTCGACCCGGTGCAGGTCCGCCGCACGATCGGCATGGTCTTCCAGCGGCCGAACCCGTTCCCGACGATGTCCATCCGGGACAACGTCGTGGCGGGCCTCCGCCTCGGTGGCGCCAAGGGCAGGAAGGAACTCGACGAGGTCGCCGAGCGCGCGCTGCGCGGCGCGAACCTGTGGAACGAGGTGAAGGACCGGCTGAACCGGCCTGGCGGCGGCCTCTCCGGTGGTCAGCAGCAGCGGCTCTGCATCGCGCGGGCGATCGCCGTACGGCCCGACGTGCTGCTGATGGACGAACCGTGCTCCGCGCTGGACCCGATCTCGACGCTCGCCATCGAGGACCTGATCGGTGAGCTCAAGAAGGAGTACACGATCGTCATCGTGACGCACAACATGCAGCAGGCGGCGCGCGTCTCGGACCAGACCGCGTTCTTCAACCTGGCGGGCGTCGGCCAGCCGGGTCGCCTGGTGGAGCTGAACGACACCGAGAAGATCTTCTCGAACCCGGACGAGAAGGCGACCGAGGACTACATCTCAGGCCGGTTCGGCTGAGCCGGGTAGGCGGGGCTTCGGTCAAGGTGGTCGTGAGTGGCGATTCGGGTTAGAACCCGAATCGCCACTCACGACCAACCCGCCTCACGCGGTACTGGCACGCTTTTGTCTGCCGGAAGTACATGAAGGCCCCCTTCCTTGCGCTAGGCGCAAGGAAGGGGGCCTTCATGTACTCAGGTGTCAGAGCTCGTCGGGGCCGTAGCCGGGCATCTTGCCGGTCACCACGAAGATCATCCGGCGCGCGACCGAGACGGCGTGGTCGGCGAAGCGCTCGTAGAAGCGGCCCAGCAGGGTGACGTCCACGGCCGCGGCGACGCCGTGGTCCCAGTTCCGGTCCATGATGACCGTGAACAGGTGCTTGTGGATCTCGTCGACCTCGTCGTCGTCCGACTCGATCGTGCGGGCGGCCTCGACGTCCTTGGACTTGATGACCTGCTCGGCCTGCCTGGCCAGCTTGACGGCCACCTCGCCCATCTTGGCGAAGTCGGCCCGCACGGCCTCGGGCAGCACGGGGTCGGGGTGACGGCGGCGCGCGGCCTTGGCCACGTGCAGTGCCAGATCGCCCATCCGCTCCAGGCTTTCCGCCGCGTGGATCGCGGCGAGGACGGTCCGCAGGTCGGTCGCGACGGGTGCCTGCAGGGCCAGCAGCGCGTACGCCTGCTCCTCGCATTCAGCGCGCGCGTCGTCGACCTTCGCGTCGTCGCTGATCACCTGCTCGGCGAGTCCGAGATCGACCTCGAGCAATGCCCGGGTCGCACGCTCCATCGCGTCGGCGACCTGGAGCGACATGCCCGCTAGGTTCTCGGCGAGCTGTTCGAGTTCGACATGGTAAGCCTCACGCATGGCCCAACCCTACGGGGAACAAGGGCCAAAAGCCGCATCGCAGAGTGAACCTGACGTGAACCCGGACTAACGAATGATCCCTCGGCGGATCTTCAGCCTGAGCTGCTGCTCTTCTTGGCGCCGCCGGACTTGGCGGAACTCGTCGGAGCGGACGCCGTACTGCTCGCCGGCGGTTCGGGGGACTTCTCTTCCAGAGGCGTGTTGTTGATCAGCGCTTCGAAGAGGGCTTTCGTCTTGCCCTGCAACAACACCTCGTTGCCGCGGTTGTTCGCCTCTTCGGTGGTGGGCACGGTGAGGAACTTGACCTTGCCCGAGTCCAGTCCGCGCATCGACTTGGCCAGCGTCATCATCTGCTTGATGCCGAGGTTCTCGCCGAAGGTGGCCTTGGCGAACGCGTCGATGAAGCCGCTCAGCTTGCCGGTGTCCAGGATCACTTCCTTGGACATCACGGTCTTCAGCAGCGCGCCGAGGAAGGCCTGCTGCCGCTTGATCCGGCCGTAGTCCGACGTCGGGTCACCCTTGACGTGCCGCGCCCGCACGTAGTTCAGCGCCTGGTCGCCCGAGATCCGGACCTCGCCCGCCTGCGGGATGACCATGCCGAGCGTCGTGTCGTCGATCGGCTTCTCGTTGTACACGGTGACGCCCTGTACGGCGTCGACCATGGACTTGAAGCCGTTGAAGTCGATGCCGACGAAGTGGTTGATCTTCATGCCGGTGATCTGCTGGATGACCTTCGTGACGCACTGCGGGCCGCCGACCGCGTAGGCGGTGTTCAGCTTCGCGATCTTCTGCGCCGGCGAGGTCTGGTCCGAGTACGACGACGTCACCGGGTCCCAGCGCTTGCATTCGGGGCGGTTGATCTCGAGGTCGCGCGGGAAGGACACCATCACGACGCGCTGCCGGTCGGCCGGGATGTGCGCGATCATGACCGTGTCCGAACGGGCACCAGGAGTGCCGTTCGCATCGCCGACACCGTCCTCGGCGGCCGCGCCGTCGCGGGTGTCGGAGCCGACCATCAGGAAGTTCTCGTCGCCGTTCTGCCCGGCGGCGTCCTGGATGTCGGCCGAGTCCTCGTCGAGCGAGGCGACGGTGTTGAACTTCGCGTCGAACCAGGTCTGCGCGCCCCAGGCGGTGCCGATGGAGAGGAACACGAGCGCGGCGACCACGGCCGCCGCGATCCGGCCGGCCTTGGCACTCTGCTTGGTCTTGCGTTCCTTCTTCTCCTGCAGGCGCGTCTGCGGCGCCTGCTCGGTTTCGGCAGGGTCGCTGTCGGTGGTGGTGACCACCCGCTGCAGTGCCGTGCGAGTCTGCTCCAGCAGCGCCGCCGGGCGGGAAGCGAGCCGTTCACGCCGTTCGCGTTTCTTGGCCTCTTCGGCTTCGAGTTCGTCGTGCGCGGCGGAAAACCGGGCGAGCGTGTGGTCGATCTTGCGCTTGACGATCGTCGCGTCGTCGATCGCCTCGAGCTCGTCGGTCATCGTGAGCCGGTCCATTTCGGACCGCGCCGGGACGTCGCCGGAAATCGACTGTGGGACGGGCGGCGGTGGGACCGGTGCGTGCTGGGTCGGCCGCGGCGCCGGGCGGCGGGGACGGCGGGGCGGCGACGGCACCGCGGGCTGCTGCTGCGCGCCCGGGTTCACCACCGGCGGACGGCGCTGCGTCGGCGCTTCGGGGCTCGGCGCGGCCTGCGGCGTGCGGCGCGGCTGGCGTGCGCGAGGCGGACGCGGCGTCTCGGTGGGATGCGGGTTCGGCACCTGGGCCTGCGGCGCGTCGGGGCGGGCCGCACGGGGCGCGGCCGCCGGGTTTTCGACCGGTGTGGCAGGCCGAGGGCGGCGGGGTGCGGGTGGCTCCACCCGCGCGGCGTGCGAACCGGGTCTCGGAGGTTCCGGCGTCGGTTCGGCCTGCCGGAGACGGCGCGGAGACGGTGCTTCGGCTTCGGGTTCGAAGACCGGGCGTTCACCCGTATGACGTGCGACGACGTCGGAGACGCTGATCCCGCCGTGGGTCTCCATCGAGCGGCGTCGGCCGCGCTGCCCGCGTTCACCGGCGCTGCTGTCGATGGTGCTGTGGCGACCGGTCCCCGGGGTGTGGTGCTCGTCGGGCACTCGGTCTCCTTTCACAACGGGCGTCGAAGCTCTTTCGTTATCGTACGGACACCTCAGGTTCGTGACGACAACCATCCCGGAATTTTCTGTACACAAGGTACCGAGAAGCGCTGAACGGTCCATGCGATCGGGTGAGCGGTCCTGGTTAAAGCATCGTTAAAAGCGCCGAGACCGTTACGCAGAGTGTGACATTGACCGAGTGGGTGGCTAGGCGCCCGCGGACTCCGCCGAGTTCATCGAACGGGGAATCGTCCGTGACGATTCGTTATCGTGATATGCCACTTTGTTACGACCGGCTCGTTTCGCCATATACAACAAAGCGTCGGCGCGGCGCAACTGCCGTTCCGGTTCCGCCGTTTCCCTCGCGCGGCGCGGTTCCGCACCGTTTTCGTGCGCGAGTCCCACGCTGATCGTCACCGAGAGGCCGGGCTGGATTCGCGCCCACGGATGGCGGGCGACCCGGATGCGGGCGGTGTCGGCGATGCGCACCGCGCGGGCGGCGTCGACGGCCGGCAGGACGAGCGCGAACTCCTCGCCGCCGTAGCGCGCGCAGAACGCCTCCGGCGGAAGTCCTTGCTGCAGCAGGTCGGCCACTTCACGCAGGACCCGGTCCCCGACCAGATGCCCGAAGGTGTCGTTGACCTCTTTGAACAGGTCGAGGTCGACCAAGGCGATCGCCATCCCGGGCGGGCCGCGGTGCTCGACGGCCGGTCCGTGCAGCCATTGGTCGAGGTAGCGCCGGTTGTAGCTGGACGTCAGGGTGTCGCGCAGGCTGCCGGCGCGGGCGAGGTCGAAAGCGGATTTGAGATGGTGGTAGGCGCGCCGCCAGTCACCCTGGGTGGCGAGCACTCCGGCGATCGACTCGTGGATGCTGAGCAGATCGGTACCCGGCGCGCCCGGGGGGAGCGCGGCCTCGTCGTCGGCTACCACGCTCACCTCCGCCACGAATTGATTTTCGTCGTACAGGAGGGATCTCTTGAGGTATCGGTACGGGCCAAAGCGAATATCGCTCAAGTGGACGACGGTTCGGCACCATTGTCACGCACCGAAGTACCGTTCCGTAAGGACGAAAACGGCTCGACGTCTTTGAGCTGCGAAAACTGATCCTTCGCCCAGTAACTCACGTCAGTCACATCGTCATTCAGCAACAGTGCGTAATCATTCCAGCTCAGCCAACGCCAGTCGCCGACCTCGTCCGGATGCGGCTCCGGGTCGCCGTCGACCCAGGCGACGAAGACCGGGCAGAACTCGTTCTCGACCACTCCCTCGAACGGTGGCGTCCGGTAGCGGTACTTCGGGAGGACGCAACGGAGCCCGTCCAATCGGGGCAGTCCCAGCTCGAAGGCGGCTCGGCGCCGGACGGCCTCCTCGATCGGCTCACCCGGTGCGGGATGCCCGCAGACACTGTTGGTCCAGACGCGCGGCCACACCTTCTTCGACGCGGCGCGGCTGGTGATCAGCAGAGCCTGGTCGCCGCGGCGCAACAGGTAGCAGGAGAACGCCAGGTGCAGCCGGGTGTCCTCGTGGTGGGCGGACAGCTTGGGCGCGGTCTCGCCGGTCGGTTCGCCGTCCTCGGTCACATAGACGATGCGTTCGGTGTCCACTTCGGTCGTGTTGTTCACCGGGCCCACTGAACCACTCGGCTCGCTGTAACCGGTACCGCGACCTGAGTTACCCCTGTTAGTGGGACGAAAGGTGCTCCACGAGCAAAGAAGTGACGGCCTCCGGCGCCTCTTCCACCACCCAGTGTGAGGCGTCCTCGATCATCTCGAAGCGGTACGGGCCGGTGACGCGGTTCGCGGTGTCGAGCGCGGCCGTCGAACCGAAGGCGGCGTCTTCGGTGCTCCAAATGTAGAGGGTCGGTACCTCGATCGGCCCGATCTTGCCGCCGGGACGGCCGGCGCGGTACCAGTTGAGCGCGGCGGTCAGCGCGCCCGGTTCGGACAGTCGCCGGACGTACTCGTCGACCTTGCTCGGCGGCAGTTTCCAGTCGAACATGCGGCGCAGCGCGTCGGCGTTGTTCTCGAGCATCCGGCGTTCGGTGACGCGGGTCTGCCGCCATTCGGTCATGTACCCCGAACGGAGATGCTGGTCCTCGTCGGTCTTCATGGCTTCCGCCAGCGCCGCCGGATGCGGCGTCGAAATGACGGCGAGACTGCGGAGCCTGCCGGGCCGCGCGTCGGCCGTCCACCACGCGACCGCGCCGCCCCAATCATGCCCGACGAGGTCGAATTCCTTCCACCCCAAGCGATCCGCGATCGCTATCACGTCTCCGACGAGATAGTCGATGTTGTACTCGGACGCCTGTTCCGGCCGGACGTCCGGCGAATAACCACGCTGATCCGGTGCCACCGCGCGATATCCGAGTACGCCGAGCGTCGCGACCTGGTGCTCCCATTCCACCGCGGCCTCGGGAAACCCGTGCAGCAACAGGACGGGTCGGCCGTCTTCGGGGCCTGCCGCGATGGCGTCGAAGGAACCGGCGTCGGTGGGGATGGTCAGCTGCTCGATCACGACGCCGACTTTACGGGCCTTCGGTCCGGGCGAGCGGAAGGGATTGACGACGAGTGTCACTTGATCGTCTAATGAGCGCCGCGGCCGATCTTCGGTCGCACTGGGGAAACTGGGGTAACACATGTCGAACAGTTGGAGGCGCCGGCTCGCCGTCGGCGCCGCTTCCGTCGCGCTCGCGGGCGGAATCGGTGCCACCGCGGTGAATGTCGCGGTGGCGCAGGAGGCACCGGTGTCGGCGCTCGGTGTCTGTGACGGTAATCCGGGTTGCCAGCTCGGACCGTTTTCGAGTCTGAGCAGTTGTCAGATCGAGCAGAGCAACATGGCCCGGTACTACACGATCACCATGCGGTGTTTCGAGGTCGACCACGGCCAGTGGAAGTTCGCCTACAAGACCAGGGGCACCTGAGTCGTGAACGAGACGCTCCCGCCGGACAGCCCGGCGGGAGCGTTTTTCGTTTCAGCCGCCGGAGTGCATGTCCTCGGCTTCGGGGACGCAGTCGTCGTCCGGGTCGTCAAGCCAGCCGTGCGGCAGCGTGACCTTGCCCGGTGACCCCTGCCGTCCACGCGGTCCGGTGGCGGCGCTGGGGAACGGGGCGTCGTGGTCGAGTTTGGCGATGAGGTCGTCGAGCTGGTCCAAACTGGACAGCATCGCGAAACCGCGGCGCAGTTCGGAGCCGACCGGGAAACCCATGAAGTACCAGGCCATGTGTTTGCGGATGTCGCGCATCGCCTTGTCGTGACCGTCGTGCTCGACGAGCAGTTCGGTGTGACGGCGCAGGACTTTCGCGACCTCGCCGAGATTCGGCGGCGTGGGCTGCGGGCGCCCGGCGAAGGCGGCTTCCAGCTCGCCGAACAGCCACGGCCTGCCCAGGCAACCGCGCCCGACCACGACGCCGTCACAGCCGGTCTCGTCGACCATGCGCAACGCGTCCTCGGCGGTGAAGATGTCGCCGTTGCCGAGCACCGGGATACTCGTGACGGCCTCCTTGAGCGCGGCGATCTTGGTCCAGTCGGCCTGGCCGGAGTAGCGCTGCGCGGCCGTGCGCGCGTGCAGGCTGACCGCCGCCGCGCCCTCGGCCTCGGCGATACGCCCGGCGTCGAGATAGGTCAGGTGGTCGTCGTCGATACCCACCCGGAACTTGACCGTGAACGGCACGCCCGCCTCGGCCGCGGCCTTCGCCGACTCGCGCACGATGTCGGCGAACAGCTTGCGCTTGAACGGCAACGCCGCGCCGCCACCCTTACGCGTCACCTTCGCGACCGGGCAGCCGAAGTTGCTGTCGATGTGGTCGGCCAGCCCCTCGCCGGTGATGATGCGGACGGCCTCGGCCATGGTCTTGGGGTCGACCCCGTACAGCTGCATGGACCTGGGCTTTTCGTTCTCGCCGAAGGTCATCATGTGCATCGTGCCGGGATGCCGTTCGACCACCGCGCGGGCGGTGATCATTTCGCAGACGTAGATGCCGGCGCCGTACTCCTGGCACAGCTGCCGGAACGCGACGTTGGTGATGCCCGCCATGGGAGCGAGCACGACCGGGGGATCGACCTCGTAGGGGCCGATCTTCAGGCTGGGCTTGCTCAAGGTGGCTGTCACGTCTTCCATTGTCGCCTGTGGTGTCTGTCACTCGCAGGTGGGCCGGGTCAGGACGACTTCGCCAGCTGGCTGACACGCTGGAACGACATGCCGAGTACTTCGCCGGCTTCGCGCTGCGAAACCCCGAGGGCCAGCAGTTCTTGAACCGCGGCTCGGTGCTCCGCGGCCGCTTCCGCTTGTTTGCGCTGGGCCTCCTCGCGCAGGACCTCGGCCCGAGCCTGATGGTCAGTCACCGAATTCGGCAGCCGCACCTTGAGGTGAAGGTCGTACTCGTCGCCACGGAGGTCCTCCATGATCTCGATGAGTTCGCTCGCCATGGTCGCGACGTCCTTGTAACGGAGCGCCTGTGTCGAGCGGCCGATCTCGGGGATCCGGATGAGCCAGAATTTGCCATCGCGGGTGACTTCGGCGTGGTAGGTCTTCACTTCCTCCACCATCCTTTCCCGAGGACGTCCTCGCACTCTTTGAAGATCTCGACAGCGAAGATCTCTCCCAGTTCGGTATGTCGTGGAATGGGGACCACCAGTCCGTTCAGGGTGTAGATGGTGTGGTTGGCGCCCTCTCGCTCGAGGATCCACGCTGCCCGTTGCCGCCTGGCGGCTACGGCGATCTTCTTGATGACGTCCCGTCTCTTCACAGCGTATGTCTAGGGAGGGATAGACGCAACCGTCAATGGCGGGGTAGACAGTTCGTGAAAAGGGCTGAATATTTTCCCCTTCTTGCCGGTACGCAACCGAGATCCGGGCTGTGTGGAAATAGGGACACTCAACGTCCTATTTCCACACAGTGACCGCACGCTCACCCGGTCTTCCCACATCGTCATCACGATTGAGTAGTGCTACGGATCCCTCAAGGGGGCTCAGGCCGCATGCTGATCGCCATGACCACCGATGGGGATGTGCTCCTCAGGCTCGCCGGGGAGATCGACGACCTTGGGGCCCGCCTCGCGCGGGTCGGCACGGAGCTGCGGACCGTCCAGGCCGGAGTGGAGCAGGAGCCCGAAGCGGCGCCTGAGCAGGCACCGGCCGCACAGCAAGCCGAGCAGCCCGCCGCACAACAGCCGCCGCGGGCCCAGCCGCAACAGCCGCACGTGCCGCCGCAGCCGCAGATCCCCCAGCAGCCGTACCCGTACCCCCAGTACCAGCACCCGCAGCACGCCCACTACCAGCAGCAGGCCCAGTACGCGCAGTGGCAGCAGCAATACCGCCAGCAGTATCAGCAGCCGCAGCAGCCCTACCGCCCGTACCAGCCGGTCCCGAAGGTGACGCTGGGCGAGAAGCTGAGCAAGGAAGGCGCCGGCAGCAGGCTGCTGGCCTGGATCGGCGGCGCGGTCACGCTGCTGGGTGTCGTGCTGTTCCTCGTGCTCGCCATCCAGCGTGGCTGGTTCGGGCCGTTGCCGCGGGTGCTCGGGGGTGCCGTGCTCGGCGCGGCGCTGGTCGGAATCGGGCTTCGCCTGCACCGCACGCCGGCGGGCCGCACGGGTGCGTTCGCGCTCGCGGCGACCGGAATCGGGGCGTTGTACCTGGACGCCATCGCCGCGACGACGATGTACGAGTACCTCCCCGCCTACGCCGGTCTCGCGATCGGTCTCCTGATCGCGGTCGGCGGGTTGCTGCTGGCCGTGCGGTGGAAGTCTTCGCTGCTCGCCACGGCCGTCGTGCTCGGCTGTGTGGTCTGCGCGCCGATCATCACGCAGGGTTTCACCGCCGAACTGGTCGCGTTCCTGCTGGTGGTCCAGGTCGCTTCGACGCCGGTGCAGCTGCGCCAGTCGTGGCCGTCGGTCGCGGTCGCCGCCGGGATTCCGCCGCTGGTCGCGTCGGTCTTCAGCACGGCGTTCACCGGGTTCGGTGGTAGCACGGCCAATACCGCCGCCGCGCTGGCCGCGGGCGGTGTCGGACTCGCGCTGGCCCTGATCGTCACCGCCAAGCGGCCGGGGGACGCCGCCGCGCTCGCCCTGCTGGCGGTCGCGCCGGCGCCGTCGTTGCTCGCCGCGTTGTTCCTGCCGAAGACCCCGGCCGTGCTCGTCACCGCGTCGGTCGCGCTGGTGCTGCTCGGGGTGTGGGCGGCCGGGCAGTGGCTCAACGGCTGGACGGGTGACCTCGCGGGTGCCGCCGGGCTCCTCGCGGCCCTGCAGACGACGATGACCCTGTTCGACGGCAGTGCGCGTTCGGCGATCCTCCTCGGCGAAGGTGTTCTGCTGGCGCTGGTCGCGCTGTGGACGAAGAAGCACGTGGCGCTCTTCGGCGGGCTGGGCTTCGCCGTCATCGGGGGCATGATCGCACTGATCTTCGACATCCCGCCGACGCTCTTCTTCCTGATCCGGAACCGGCCGGACGCCGACCTCGCCGCCGCCTTGCTGGTGGCCGTCGCGATCCTGGCCGTCTCGATCACGCTTCCGTGGGTCGCGCACCGGCTCGGGCTGTTCAAGGCCCCGTCGGAGAACGTGGTGCCGTGGCTCTTCGCGGGGGTCTGCGGGCTCTACGGCGCGGGCGCGATGGTGCTGTGCGGCGCGCTGCTGGCCGTCCCCGGTCGCTCGGGTTTCCTGGTCGGCCACGTGGTGATCACGGTGTCCTGGACGGTCGCCGCGCTGGTGCTGCTCATTCGCGGCATCTCCGCGGTCAGCCTGCGGGTAATCGGCTTCGTGCTGGTCGGGGCGGCGGTGTTGAAGCTGGTGCTGTTCGACCTCTCCGCGCTCGACGGTCTCGCCAGGGTCGCCGCCTTCCTTCTCGCCGGTCTGGTGTTGCTCGGTGCCGGGTCGCGGTACGCGAAGCTCGTCGCGTCCCGCTGAGCGGACGAGGAAGAAATGCCGCCGGGCCGTGGTTGGTCGGTTCATGAGCTACCGACCCGACCCACGGCTCGCCGACCGGGCGAGGGAGAACGTCGCCTGGCTGACCACGATCAGCCCGAAGGGACGCCCTTCGCCCCGCCCGGTGTGGTTCGTCCTCGACGGTGACGACTTCATCGTCTTCAGTCAGCCGGACACGGCGAAGACCCGGCACATCGAGGCCAACCCCGAGGTCAGCCTCCACTTCAACAGCGACGAGCACGGCGGTTCGATCCTGGTGATCGGCGGCAAGGCCGAGATCCTGCCGGACGGTCTCGCGTCGGAGCAGCCGGGTTTCCTCGAAAAGTACGAGAAGCACTATCCGGCGATCGACTACGACGTCCCGAAGTTCGACCGGGAGTACCACGTCCGGATCAGGATCCGGCCCGAACGGACCTGGGGGTTCTAGAAGCCGACGGTCACGCAGGCCAGCCGGGCCCCCGCGGTCCCGGCGTGGCCCGGGTGGGTGTGCGTATGCGTTTCGTGGATCACGATGGAGTTCGCCCGCCGATCGGTGAACGTCCAGTCCACTTTGGACACGGCGGCGCCGCGGCCGGTGGCGTCGGTGGTGAGGTCTAGCCAGATCTCGTTGCGGGGGTTGGCGTAGGCCGGGTCCACCGACGGCTTCACCGGGTCTTCGACGTTCTGGTAGTGCGGTCCGGCGAGGTCGCCGGTGGCACCGCACGGCTTCGTGTGCGCGTGGGCGCCGTATTCGCGGTTCGGCAGCAGGCCGGTCACGAGGACCGCGGTCGAGGTGCCGAACTGCTTGGACGTCAACCCGAAGACGTGGGCGCGGGCGCCGGGCGGCACCAGCTCGGGTTTGTAGCTCGTGAGACCGCTCTTGGCGGTGATCACGTGGACGCGGGAGCCGGGGATGGCGGTGGCCGGTCCGGCGCCGGCGGTCAGGGCCAGTGCGGCCGCGGACAGGGCAAGCGAGAGTGCGGGGACGGGGCGCATGCCCCTTGCCTAGTCCGCACGAATCGGACACGCCAGGGTGGTCACTCGGTCGGGCGATCATTCTCAAACTATGGGCAGGAAATGTGAGTACCAACCCTCCGGATCGCACCTGGCTGGTCGCGGTCGCCGCGGCCCTCTGGGGCACTGACGGCCTTCTGCGTCTTCCGCTCGCCGAGGCGCTCCCGGCGGCCACGGTCGTCTTCTGGGAGCACCTGCTGGTGGTGCTCGTCCTCAGTCCGCTCGTTCCGGGCGCCTTCCGCGCGTTGCGCCGATGCGGGCCGAGGGAATGGCTGGCCGTGCTCGCCATCGGCGGTGGCTCGTCCGCGCTGGCGACGGCGATGTTCACCGCCGCCTTCAAACTGGGCGACCCCGTGACGCCGTTGGTGCTGCAGAAACTCCAGCCGGTCTTCGCCGTCCTCGCGGCATTCTTCGTCCTCGGTGAGCGTGTGCGCGCCGGGTACGCCTTCTTCGCGATCCCGGCGCTGCTGGGTGCTTGGTTGCTGGCGTTCAAGGATCCGCTGGACATCCAGCTCGCCGCGGTGAAGGCGGCGCTGCTGGCGATCGGCGCGGCCGCGTTGTGGGCGGCGGGCACGGTGCTCGGCCGGCTGCTCTCCACCGAACTGGCGCCGAAGGAGGTCACGACCCTGCGCTTCACCATTGGACTTCCGGTCGCGGCCGGGATCGTGGCATATCAGGGCGGCCGGTTCGCGGTCGGCTGGGACAACGCGCTCGGACTCGGGTTGCTCGCGCTGGTCCCCGGTTTGCTGGCGCTGAGCCTGTACTACTGGGGCCTGCGGTCGACGCCCGCCGCCAGGGCGACGTTGGCGGAGCTGGCGTTCCCCGTCACGGCCGCCGTTATCGGCGTATTGTGCTTGAACGCCGATTTGTCGGGTACTCAGTGGCTGGGCCTCGCCGTGGTGGTCGTGTCAGTGACGTCGCTCGGTTGGCATGAAAAGGTCAGGCGTCAACCGATGGTCTTGGAGCCGCTGAATGGTCGAGCACACCGGCGAGACGAAGAACGAACGCCTGACCCGCAACGTCAATGAGCTCCTGCAAGAGCTGCGGGTCGCGCAGGCGGGCGTCCAGATCCTCTTCGGTTTCCTGCTCACGGTGGTGTTCACCGACGAGTTCCACGAGGCGAGCGGGTTCGAGAAATCCGTTCACCTGACGGCGGTCCTGCTCACGGTCTGCTCGACGGTGCTGCTCACGGCACCCGCCGCCTGGCACCGGTTGCTGTTCCGCACCGGCAATCGTGAGCGGATCCTCACCGTCGGCAACCGGTCCGTCCTGGTCGGGCTCGCCTGCCTCGCGGCCGCCATCAGCACGACCGTCGCGCTCATCGCCAAGGTCGTCTTCGGCCCGATCGCGATGACGATCCTCGGCGTGGTGACGACGGTGCTGTTCGTCGTCATGTGGTTCATCGTGCCGAAGACGATCGACCGCAACGGCGACTGATCACCGACCCGTGCGCACCGGCGTGCTTCCGGGCAGGCCGAACGCGGCGGCGGACACGGACTTCGGGTCGTCCGGGCTCGCGCCGTCGAGCACCCGGCGGGCGCCGACCCAGGAGAACATCTCCTTGACCGACGGTGAATAGCCCGCACCATCCTTCGCGAACTCCCGATCGAGCACGCGATACCCGCCCGGCGTGCGTTCGACGCGGTAGACCACCGGCTGACGGCGGAATCCGCCGCGCGTGACGAGCCCGTCGCCTTCCCTCGCGACCTCGTCACAGTTCGCGACCAGGCCGACCTTGACCCGTTCGCCGTCCGGCCGGGTCTCGATCACCTTCTGCGTGCACACCCAGCGGACGTCCGGATCGCCGGAGCGGGCGGCCGTCCCCGCCCAAGCGCGCAAATGCTCGTCGATCGGCGGCAGCGCCTCCCGTACGACGGCGTCGTCCACCGTCGGCATCTCGTCCACGATCCACCAGGCGGCCGCGCCCACCAGCACGCCGACCCCGGTGAGCACGGGCCAGCGGTTGAGATTCCCCATGCCACGAAGCTACCGAGCGGAGCAAGTGTTCATCCGCGGTTCGGGAACCGTTGCCTCCGCGACCGTAGGTTGCGGCCGTGAACGACTCATCCAGACGGACCTTCCTGCGTGGTGCCGGCCTGCTCGGTGCCGGTGCGGCAGTGTCCGCGTTGCCCTCCCTCGGCGCACCGGCGGCTTCCGCGACTCCCGGCCACCACGGCTTGGACACCGAAGACGGCCGCTTCACCCTCGCGGTCCTGCCCGACACCCAGTACCTCTTCGATGCCGACCGCGGCGACCCCGCGCCGCTGGACGCGACGTTGCGGTACGTCACCGGCGGGGACGAGAACATCGTTTTCCTGGCACATCTCGGTGACCTCACCGAGAACGGGCAGCCGGGTGAGTTCGACCAGATCAGCCGGTCGTTCCAGCACCTGGACCGGCGCCGGTTCCCGTACAGCACGCTGGCGGGCAACCACGACATCGAGTCCTCGACCGACGACCAGCGCGGCCGCACGCCGTACCTCGACGCTTTCGGTCCGCAGCGGCAACGGGGTTCGCGCACTTTCCGTGGCGCGAGTCCGGACGGCTACAACAGCCACCACGTGTTCCGCGCGGGTGGCCGGGAGTGGCTGCTGCTGGCGCTCGACTGGCGGCCGTCGGCGGGCGGGCTGGAGTGGGCGCGGTCGGTACTCGCGAAAAATCCCCGGCTTCCGGCGATTTTGACCATCCATGAATTGGTATGGGCCGACGAGGTGGGTGAAGCGCGGCTTTCGGAGTTCGGGCAGAAGGTGTGGGACGAACTTGTCGACGGGAACGATCAGATCTTCCTGACGCTCAACGGGCACTACTGGCCGCCAGGGCGCGCGGTGAAGCGGAACAAGGCGGGCAATGACGTCCACCTGCACATCACCAACTACCAGGACCGCTACTACGGCGGCAGCGCGATGATCCGGCTCTACCGGTTCGACCTCGCGCGGAACGTCATCGACGTCCGCACGTTCTCGCCGTGGCTGGCCGACCAGGCGCCGCGGCTGAACGAGTTGCAGCGGCAGGAGATCGAGCGCACCGGCCCGGTGGACTACTTCAGCCTGGAGATCGATTTCGAGGCGAGGTTCGCCGGTTTCGCGCCGGTCCCGGTCCCGCCCGCGCGGCCCGCCGAACGGCAGCTGATCCGCGGCACCGTGGCGTACTGGCGGTTCGAAGGCCGGGACGGCGCGCCGGTCGCCGGTGTCCGCGACCTGTCCGGCCGGGGTAACGACCTGGTCCGGGTGACCCTGCCTGGCAGCGCGCCCGACGCGGTGCGGTTCTCCGGTGAGTTCTCCGCGCGGCAGCCGTCGAGGTCGAGCCTCCGGTTCGACGGTGGCAAGAAGCCGGCGCGCGGCGGTTACCTGCGCACCGCGGACTCCGCGCCGATGAACGCGGAGACGTTCGCGCGCGGTTACACCGTCGAGGCGTTCGTGAAGCTGCCTGACGATTTCAAGGACGGCAAGCATTCCTGGGCCGCGCTCTTCGGCAGGCAGGGCTCCGGCGGCAAAGCGGGCAAGACCGGCGACGACCCCGGCGAGCCCGCCGCGACACTGTCCCTTTCGGACGGTGCCGCGTTCCAGTGGGCGGTGTTCCCGGTGAACCAGAACGGGATTTCCACCTGCTGGGGTCATGAACTGGCCTTGCGGGAATGGATTCACGTCGCCGCTGTCAACGATGGGAGGCGGACGACGTTGTACGTCGACGGTTGCCCGGTGCTGCGGAATCCGAAGACGGCGGCCGCGGGGATCGCGAATCCCGGTGGCCCTTGGCTGATCGGGGCCTACGCCTACGACTCGATCGTCGAGCAGGCGTTCCACGGCTGGCTCGGCGACGTCCGCGTGGTGGGGAGGGCACTGGAGCCCCGCGAGTTCATGCTCGGTTGAGCGGCACCGGCGACAGCGCGGATCGTGCGCGGTAATGGTGGGCTGTGGTCCCCATTATCGCGCACGATCATTCCCGGAGTGATACCGGGTCTCCCTTGACAAGTGGTGGACAATAAAAAATCGGCGCCCGAATCAGAATGACTGATCAGTACGCCGAATGTGTCAGTAGTCTAACCGCTGTGAGGGGAACTTGTCAAACCAGGGGTACGACGAGGAATTACGATCCGAACGGGAGTACGTCGCGGCGCTCTACGGGCGGCTGGACGCGGAACGAGTGCGGGTAAGCGAAGCATACGCCCGTGCGCTGCGGGGAGAAGGGTTCGCGCTCTCGGACCGAGAAGTCTCCGTCGGCATGAAAGCCCGCGAAATGGCCCGGCTGAAGGTCGCCGACGAGGGCCTTTGTTTCGGCCGATTGGACGCCCTTCCGGGCGACCGGGTCTATGTCGGCCGGGTCGGCCTTTTCGATGACGAAAACGACTATGAACCCTTGCTGCTGGATTGGCGCGCGCCCGCGTCGCGCGCGTTTTACTGCGCGACGGGCGCGTCTCCGGAGGGAATGTCGCGGCGGCGTCAGTTCCGGACCCTCGGCCGCAAGGTCCTCGACTTCACCGACGAGGTCTTCGGCCGTCCGGAATCGGCGGGGGAGCGGGGTGACGTCGCGCTGCTGGCCGCGGTCAACGCGCCGCGCGGTGAGGGGATGCGGGACATCGTCGCGACGATCCAGGCCGAGCAGGACGAGATCATCCGCCTGGAGCACCCCGGTGTCGTGGTCGTGGAGGGCGGCCCGGGCACCGGCAAGACGGCGGTGGCGCTGCACCGGGTGGCGTACCTGCTGTACACGAAACGGGAGCGGATGGAACGCCGCGGCGTGCTCGTGGTCGGTCCGAGCAGTGGCTTCCTCGACCACATCGGCCGCGTCCTGCCGTCGCTCGGCGAGACCAGCGCCGTTTTCGCGACGCCGGGAGACCTCGTCCCCGGTCTGCACACCGAGCGCGAGGATCCGCCGGCAGTCCAGCGGCTCAAGGGCTCCCTGGCGATACTGGACGTGCTCGCGGCGGCGGTGACGGACCGGCAGGAAGTGCCCGCCGAACCGGAGCCGATCGAACTCGACGACGTCACCGTGCCGCTCGACGTCGGGGTCGCGGCGGCCGCCCGCGAGGTGGCCAGGGACACCGGCCTGTTGCACAACGAGGCGAAGGCCGTTTTCGAACGCGAGGTGATCACCGCGCTCGCCGAACGCGCTGTCGACAGGCTCGGGGAGGGCTGGCTGCCGAAGGACGACGCGCACACCCGCCCGGAGATGCTGAAGAACCTCCGGCGCGACCTGGAAGTCAGCGTGGGGCTCGGCGCGGTACTCGATCGGCTGTGGCCGGTACTGACGCCACAGCGACTGCTCGCGGAGCTCTACTCGTCGCCGGAGCGGTTGCGGGCGGCAGGGGCCGATCCGGAGCTGTTCCGCGAGGACGGGGCGGCGTGGACGGTGTCCGACGTGCCCTTGCTGGACGAGGCCGTCGAGCTGCTCGGCTGGGACCGCACCGCCGAGCGCCGGGCGGAGGAGCGGCGGCAGCTGGCCCAGCGCGAATACGCGGAGCGCGTGCTGGAAATCGTCGAGGTCGAAGAGGACCACGACGACTACGAGTTCGCGCTCCGGCCGGCCGACGTGCTGAAGGCGGAGGATCTGGCGGAGCGCTTCGCGAAACGTGACGACCGGGATCTGGCCGAACGCGCGGCCGCCGACCGGGAATGGACCTATGGTCACGTCGTGGTCGACGAGGCGCAGGAACTGTCCGAAATGGACTGGCGGGTGCTGATGCGACGGTGTCCCAGCCGGTCGTTCACCGTGGTCGGGGATCTCGCGCAACGCCGGTCGCCGTCCGGAGCGCGGTCGTGGGACTCGATGCTCTCCCGGTACGTCGCCGATCGGTGGGTGTATCGGAAGCTGACCGTCAACTATCGGACGCCGTCGGAAATCATGTCGGTGGCTTCCTCGCTCCTCGCGAGTTTCGCGCCGGACGTGGTGCCACCGGACTCGGTGCGTTCGTGCGGCGTGCGACCGTGGGCCCATCGACTGTCCGAAGTGGACTTCGCGGACGCCATCGCGGAATTCGACCGCGAGGAATCGTGTCGTGAAGGTACTTCGGTGGTCATCGGGCCGCCGGACGTGCCGGGCGCGATCGTGCCGTCCGCGACCAAAGGCCTGGAGTACGACTCCGTCCTCGTCGTGGAGCCGGAGCGGATTCTCGCGGAGGGCCCCAGTGGCGAGGCGGAACTGTACGTCGCGCTGACTCGGGCGACACAACGGCTCGGGGTCTTGTACAGCGGCGTGTTGCCGAAGGTGCTTCGCGGGCTCGACTCCGGACAGCGGACTCCGGACGCGTACCTGCGCTGCGTCTGACCCCCCGAGTGCCATGAAAGGTCCTTTCCTTGCAAAATTTGCAAGGAAAGGACCTTTCATGGCACGGGCCTGGACTGTTATCGGGTCAGGTTGCCCCAGGCGTATGTCTGTTTTGCCAGTTTCAAGTAGACCAAGGTCTCCGTGCTGACGACGCCCGGGATGGGCCGGATGTCGTCGTTCAGCACACTCAAGAGGTGTTCGTCGTCCCGGCAGGCGACCTCGGCGAGCAGGTCGTAGGTTCCCGCCGTGAGGACGACGTAATGGACGTCCGGCAATCCGGAGAGCTGGTCGGAGACCGCCCGCGGATCGCCATGGACCTTGACCCCGACCATCGCCTGCCGGCCGAGGCCGACGTTCGCCGGATCCGTGACCGCGACGATCTGCATCGTCTCGTCCCGCAGCAGTCGCTGGACGCGCTGCCGTACGGCGCCCTCCGACAGGCCGACGGCCTTGGCGAGCGCCGTGAACGAGGCCCGCCCGTCGACTTGCAACAGGGCGATCAGAGTGCGATCGGTATTGTCCAAACCTCTAGGTGTGCGCTGCTCCATCTGCGCGCGTGGTTCGTCACCCATGCCGTCCCTCCCTTTGTTTCGGCATGCGATTCTTGTCGCGCAGCGTATCGATCAATGCCCGTAATGCTACCGCCGTTAAGTTGTTTGTCGCGATTCTCTTTCAAGACGTTGTCTTGCACAGGATTCTGTCGCGCGACAGGGACAAGGCCGAGGTTTTCGGAAGCCGGGTCAGCCGAGATCGCGTTTCAGCAGGTCCTCCTCGGTTTCGCGCCGGACGAGCAGGGTCGCCGTACCGCGTGAGACGCCGACGACCGGCGGCCTGCCGACGAGGTTGTAATTCGACGCGAGCGAGTGGTGGTAGGCCCCGGTGCACGGCACGGCGAGCAGATCACCGGGATGGACGTCGTCGGGGAGGGCGAGTCCGTCGGCGAGGATGTCGCCCGATTCGCAGTGCCTGCCGACCACCGTCATCGGCCGCCTCGCCGCGCGGCTGCGCCTGCCGACCAGCCGGGCGGTGTACGCCGCCCCGTAGAGGGCGGGGCGGGCGTTGTCGCTCATGCCGCCGTCGACGGCGACGAACGTGCGCGAGCCGCGTTTCACCGCGCAGACCCGGTACACGGTGATACCTGCCGGGCCGACGATGGCGCGGCCCGGCTCGATGGTCAGTTTCGGCAGCGGGAAGCCGTGCGATGTGCATTCGTAGGCGAGTGCGACCCGAAGGCGGCGCACGTAGCCGTCGATGTCGAAACCGGCGTCGCCGGGCAGATAGCGGACGGCGTGCCCGCCGCCGAGGTCCAGTTCCCGCAGGGTGACGCCGTGGGTGTCGCGGAGCCGGACGAGGACGCCGACCATCTTGCGGGCGGCCAGTTCGTAGAAATCCACCCGGGACACCTGCGAACCGATGTGGCAATGCAATCCGGCAAGGCGCAGTCCCGGTTGCGAGAGGACGGCGGAGACGGCCCGATCGAGATTGTCGTGGACCTCCTCGCGCAGCGAGAAGCCGAACTTCTGGCCTTCGGTGCCCGTGGTGATCGCCGCGTGCGTGCCGGCCGCGACGTCCGGGGTCACGCGGATCAGCACCTGTTGCGCGCCGGTGGTGAGCGCGCCGAGCTGCTCGATCTCGTCGAGCGAGTCCACCACGATCCGGCGGACGCCGTAGGACAACGCGGCCTTGAGGTCTTCGGGGGTCTTCGCGTTGCCGTGCAGCAGGATCCGCTCGGGCGGGAAGCCGATCGACCGCGCCACGGCGATCTCACCAGCCGAGCAGGTGTCGAGGGAAAGACCTTCCTCGGCGATCCAGCGCAGGACCGCCCGGGTGCACAGCGCTTTGCTCGCGTACGCCACTTCGGCGTCGGGAAGCGCCCTTCGGTACGCGCGGGCGTTCTGCCGGACCTCGTCCTCGTCGAGCAGGTACGCCGGTGTCCCGAACCGGGCGGCGAGGTGGGACACCGGTGCGCCGGCGAAGAGCAGTTCCCCGCCGGGGCCGAGGCTGGTGCTCCTCGGCCAGACGCCGGATTCGAGATGGTCGGCGGCCTCGCAACCGAGGCTGGGCAGGAGCTCGCTGAGCGTCACGGGTACCTCCGCGTCGATCGGTCAGTGCTCTGTCAGCACAACTCCGATCGACCTGCCCCGGCCGCTCCGCCAACATCTCTCTGACGTCGCGGGGCGGGTCACTGACGCGTTGTTAACGCGCGAGTAACCCCGGCCACACCGCTAGCGCACCGGCTCCGGGACGGTGTCGAGAGCCCGCACCATGTGCACGGCCAGCGAGAACGCCGCCTCGTTGTCGAGAGTGGTGTGTTCGGCGACGATCTTCTTCACGGTGTCGACCCGCATTTCGTAGCGGGAGACGGGGATGGTTTCGGCGTTCACAGTGATCCTCTATTCGGTTTTTTCGGGCTTCGTGGCGCAGGTGCAGCCGCGGCTGAAGCCGCCGGCCGCGGTCGCGGTGCAGAACCGTCGCGCGATCGCGTCGTGCGAGGACATCGGATGCGGGCAGCTCGGGCAGCGGTCGTCGGCGGCGGGTTCGGCGACGTCACCGAGGGACTGGACGGCGGTCATCGCGCACCCGCCGTCGCCGGGGCGCGCAGGGGAGCCCCGACCTCGTGCAGATGTCGGAGGACGAACCCGTAGGACGCCGCCCAGCCGCACTGCGCGTAGTCGATGCCGTGCTTCGCGCAGAACTCACGCACGATCACCTGCGCGTGTTTGAGGTTCGGCCGGGCCATGTTCGGGAACAGGTGGTGCTCGATCTGGTAGTTGAGCCCGCCGAGGGCGAAGTCCACCACCGGACCGCCGCGCACGTTGCGCGAGGTGAGGACCTGCTTGCGCAGGAAGTCGAGCTTGTGACCGGCCGAAAGCGTCGGCATGCCCTTGTGGTTCGGGGCGAACGAGCAGCCCATGTACACGCCCCAGAGGCATTGGTGCACGGCGATGAAGGCGAAACCGAGACCGGGCGAGAGGACCACGAACACCGCTGTCAGATACGCGGCGATATGGGCCAGCATCAGCGCCGATTCGAGCTTGCGTCGCTTGAAGCCGCGCTGCAAGATCGCCGTCACACTCGACACGTGCAGGTTCAGGCCTTCCAGCAACAGCAGCGGGAAGAACAGGAACGCCTGGTATTTCGCCATCCAGCGCAGGAAACCACGTCGTTCGGCACCCTGGGCCTTGGTGAAGATGAGAGCCGCGAGGTTGACGTCCGGGTCTTCGTCCTCGTGGTTGGGGTTGGCGTGGTGGCGGTTGTGCGTCCCGATCCACCAGCCGTAACTCAACCCGGTCAGTCCACCGTGGACGAACCCGGTGGCGTCGTTCGCCTTGCGGCTGGAGAAGATCTGCTTGTGCCCGGCATCGTGGCCGATGAAGGACAGCTGTGTGAACATCATCGCGAAGAAGGCGGCGAGGAACAGCTGCCACCAGGAATCCCCGAGGTGCGCGAACGCGACCCAGCCACCCGCGAAAGCGATGAGGTTCAGGGAGATTTTGAGCGCGTAGTAGACGCGTCTCCGTTTGAGCAAGCCGGCGTCTTTGACCAATTTGGACAGTTCGGCGAAGTCGCTGCCCTGCCTCGTCTGAGTGGAGGTCATGGGAGATCACACCGTTCTGGTTTCGTGAAAGTGGGCAATCCAGCAACGGGTTTCGGAACACCGAGAGGTCTGGTCGGCCGAGGAAATGGCACTGGTACCACAACACGCCACGGTAGCTCCGTGGTCTGCCCCCATCGTCCCACGCCGGTCAAACGGAAGCAATTCACCAAGACCGCACAATCTGGCGTACAGTCAAGGACATCGAGGGAAACTTCCCCCGGTTCCGTCCGGTCCGAGATCCGACCGGGGACAGGAGCACCGGCCAGACATCGATCCCTTCGCGCTCATGGTCCCGCCGGCCTCGTCCGGTGAGCAGCCGCCCGCCGCGCCGCAAGGCGCGCCCCGAGGCGCCCATAAGGGCCACGCCGCGATCATCGATGGCCACGACCTCTGACCTGTCGCCGTGTTCACGCCCCTTGGCGGGCGTGAACACGGTCAGAAAACCTCTACCGCAAGCCCCAGCTTTCCAGCAGTGACGCGATTTCTTCGCGTGCGCCGCGCTGGAGCGGGCTGCTCGGCGGTCGTACGTCAGGGCGGCACAAACCCAGCTGTGCCAACGCTTCTTTCACGACGCTCACGTTGTTCGCGTTGCTGTTCGCGGCCCGCAACTCCTCGAAGGGGCGGATGCGTTCCCAGTGCGCCATGGCGCCGCCGAAGTCACCGTCCCGCAGTGAGCGGAAGATCTCCAGAGAGATCGACGGCGCGACGTTCACCAGTCCCGACGTGAACCCGGTCGCGCCGACGGCGAAGTAGCCGGGCGCGGACAGCTCCGCCAGTCCGGCGATCCAGGTGAACCGATCGAACCCCGCGTCCCGCGCCACCGACGCGAACCGCACCGGATCCGGCACCGCGTACTTAACGCCGATTACGTTCGGCGCGGCGTCGGCGAGCCTGACCAGCTGCTCACCGCCGATCAGCGCGTTGCGCACGTACAGCACGACACCCAGCTCCGGGACCGACGCCGCGATGGCGCGGTGGTATTCGACCCAGCCCTCCGCCGAGACGTACGGATGCACCGGCTGGTGGATCATGATCAGCTCCGCGCCCGCTTCCCGCGCGTGTCGCGCCGCGCGGATCGCCGTGGCGACGTCGTGCCCCACACCGGCGACCACGGTCGCCCGCCCGGACGCGGTCTTGACCGTCAGTTCGAGGCAGTGTCGCACCTCGGCCTCGTCGAGCGCGTAGAACTCGCCGGTGTTGCCGTTCGGCGTCACGACGTCGATGCCGCCGGTGAGCAGCCGGTCCACCAGCTTCGCGTAGGTCTCCGGAGCCACGGCGCCGTCGGCGTCGAACGGGGTCACCGGGATCGCCACGACCCCGGACAGCGCTCGTTTCAGCTCGTCGAACGAAGAAGCGGTCGTCACTGGCATGTCCGATCTGATATATGATGTGACGGCCTACAGTATCACGGCCAGGGAATCGGGACGAGTGTCCTGAAGGGTGGGGCGTGCGGTCTAGGGCTCGTGAGTGGCGATTCGGGTTAGAACCCGAATCGCCACTCACGACCAACTCAGCCCACCCCTCACCGGCGGCCTCGAGTCAGGAACTCCGTGAGGGGACTCCTCTGCGCTCAAGGCAGGGAAGGCCCCGGCGTGGGGGTCGTGAGTGGTAATGAGCGTTCTCTTCAGAAGTAACAAGCGTGTCGTGGTGTTGGGCGGGCCTGTTCGCCAAGGTGAGGGGCTAAGCGAAGGCGTAACGCGCGTGCTCAGAGACGTAACTCGCGTGCCTGGAGCCCGCACTCGGGTGTTACGCCTCCCAGCACGCGAGATCCGGCTCTAGGCACGCGAGTACGGCGCCACGTCACCCAAGCCACCATCCCGTCCGAACACGCCACGTTTGCCTTACCCCTCTATAGCCCTCACGTGGCGAGGAAGGACTCCAGCTGCTCCACGACGAACGCGTGGTCCTCGGCTTGTGGCAGGCCCGAGACGCCGACGGTGCCGACCGGCCCCACGTTCTCGACGAGTACCGGGAACACGCCGCCGTGCGCGGCGTACAGATCCGGGTCCAGGCGTGACTCGGCCTCGAACGTCGTGCCCTTCGCGCGGAACTGTTCGCCGACGAAGAACGAGCTGTGCCCGTAGCGGTCGACGACCCGGCTTTTGCGGTCGAGCCACGCGTCGTTGTCGGCGGAAGTGCCCGGCAACGCCGCGTGGAACAGCCGCTGCCCGCCGCGGCGCACGGAGACCGCCACCGGAAGGGCGCGGTCCCGTGCCGCCGCGAGCAGGTGGAGGCCCAGCTGCAGCGCGGTCTCGTGGTCGAACCGGCGGAAGACGAGTCGCTCCTCCTGTGCGGCGAGGACGGCCAGGATGTCGTCGGTCATGCCGTCATTAAATCAACACTGTTGTCTAATTGCTAGCGCAGTGCGTCGAGGGCGAACGCGGCGTACATCGCCACACCGTTGGCCATGGCGTCCTCGTCGAAGACCACCCGGTTCGAGTGGTTCGCCTCGACAGTGGCCAGGTCGGCGCCGGGCGGGCAGGCGCCGAGGAAGGCGAAAGCACCCGGAACGCGCTGCAGGACGTAGGAGAAGTCCTCCGCGCCCATCACCGGGTTCTCCATGACCTCGGCTTTGCCCGCCCCGAGGACCTCGCCCGCCAGTTCCAGCACCCTGGCAGCGACCTGCGGATCGTTCACCGTCACCGGGTAGCCGGAGACCACTTCGGCGCTCACTCGGACCCCGTGCGCGGCACCGATCGCCTCGCACACCTTCGGCACCTCCTCGCGCACGAACGCCAGCGTCCGCTCGGACAGCGTCCGGATGGTGCCCTCCAGGAACGCCGTCTCCGGGATGATGTTCGTCGTCGTCCCGGCTTCGATACGGGTGACCGAGACCACCGCGGGCTCGAACACGCTCACCTTGCGGGCCACCATCGTCTGCAGCGCGCCGACCATCGCCGCCGCCGCGGGCACCGGGTCGATGGCCTGGTGCGGCGCCGAGCCGTGCCCGCCCCTGCCGGTGACCTTGACGTGGAAGCTGTTCGCCGAAGCCATGATCGGACCAGGCCGCGTCTGCACGATGCCGGATTCGACCTGGGTGAAGATGTGCAGGCCGAACGCTTTCTCGACCCGTTCGCCCGCGGCGTCGAGGACGCCCTCGTGAATCATGTGGCGCGCGCCGTGCTCGCCTTCCTCGCCGGGCTGGAACATGAGCACCACCGACCCGGCCAGCTCGTCGACGTGCTCGCTCAGCAGTCGTGCCGCCGAAGCCAGCATCGCGACGTGGGTGTCGTGCCCGCACGCGTGCATCGCGCCGTCGTCTTCGGAGGCGAAGTCGAGGCCGGTGTCCTCGTGCAACGGCAGCGCGTCCATGTCGCCGCGGAGCAGGATCGACGGCCCCGGCTTGCCGCCACGGAGGACGGCGGTCAGCGAAGTGGTCGATTTGCCCTCGGTGATCTCCAGCGGCAGCCCCTCCAGCGCCGCTTTGATCGCGGCCTGAGTCTTCGGCAGGTGGAGGCCGATCTCCGGATTCCGGTGGATGTCCCGGCGGAGTTCTACGGTTTTCGCTTGGAGTGCGCGGGCTTCAGCCAGCAAACCGGCGAAGCGCGCGTCGGGGAGAGTGGGCAGGTCGGTGGGTCCGGTCATGTCTCGATAGTGGCGCATGAGGCGCTTCGGGCGCACCGTGCGTGCGCTCCGAATGCGGGCGGAATACGGTGTGCGCATGGCGGTGCAAGAGCCGATCACGGGGTTCGCGGTGGCCGTGGTGCGGGAGGACGGTCGGTGGCGGTGCAGCTCTCTTGACCCGGGGGCGCTCGCGGAACTCGACGCTGCGATCACCGAGCTGGGGAAATTGCGTTCGACGGGTGCCGCCTTCGGGCTGCTGGCGGTCGACGACGAGTTCTTCGTGATCGTCCGGCCGAGTCCGAGAGGTCCCTCGCTGCTGCTGTCCGACGCCGCCGCGGCGCTCGACTACGACATCGCCGCCGACGTCCTCGACGTGCTGAGAGTCGACCCACCGGACGAGGACGACGACGCGGTTTGGCCGGAAGGCGACCTGGAGATCCTCACCGATCTCGGCCTGCCTGGTGCCGAACTCGAGGTGATCGTCGGCGAGGTCGACCTCTATCCGGACGAACAGTTGCAGATGGTCGCGCAGCGGTGCGGATTCGCCGCCGAGTTCTCCAAGATCCTGGACGAGATCTGAGCCCCGCCGCCTCCGCCGCCGACATCGCCGCCGTCCAGGCGGCGATCGAAGCGGCGCGGGGTGCGGGCGACGACGTGCCGATCGGGGCCGTCGTACTGGCCCCGGACGGCACCCCGCTGGCGTCCGCGCGCAACGCGCGTGAGGAGTACGGCGACCCGACGGCGCACGCGGAGATCCTCGCGCTGCGGGCCGCGTCCAAGATCTACGGCGACGGCTGGCGCCTCGAAGGCTGCACGCTCGCCGTGACGCTGGAGCCGTGCACGATGTGCGCCGGCGCCCTCGTGATGGCGCGGGTCGCGAAGCTCGTCTTCGGCGCCTGGGAGCCGAAGACCGGGGCGGTGGGGTCGCTGTGGGACGTCGTCCGCGACCGGCGGCTCAGCCACCGCGCGGAGGTCGTCGGCGGGGTGCTGGAGACCGAGTGCGCGGCCCTGCTCGAAGACTTCTTCCACGGGCAACGGGGTAACCGCACCGGGTGACAGATGTGTTGCTTCCTGCATCACGGGTACTCCAAGGACAGGCGGCCGCAAACGGCGGCCGCAGTCGAAGGAGGAACGTCCGCCATGAGCGTTTTCGACAAGGCGAAGGACAAGGCCGAGCAGGCCATCGGCGCCGCCAAGGAGAAGCTCGGCGAGAAGACCGGCAACCAGGACCTCGCGAATTCCGGTCGAGCGGACCAGACCGAGGGTCAGGTCAAGGAAACCGGGCACGATCTGCGTGATCGCGCCGAAGGCGGCGTGCAGGACCTCAAGGACAAGTTCAACAAGTAGCCCTCACGCAGAAGAGCCGGTCTCCGTGGAGACCGGCTCTTCGCTGCGGTGGCGGTGGGATTTGAACCCACGGACGGGTATTAACCGTCACACGATTTCGAGTCGTGCTCCTTCGGCCGCTCGGACACGCCACCGCCGAGAACAATACCGGAGGGCCTTCCGGGCCCTTCAGGGGGTCAAGAAATCCGTGCGGTGATCTCGTCGATCGCCGCCGTCTGGTTCTCGACGATCTCCTGTGCCAGCGCCTTGGTCTCGGGGTGTTCGCCCGACGACAGCACGGTCTTCGCCATCGTGACGCCGTTGCGCAGGTGTTCGGCCATCAGCGGGAGCCACGTCCGGTCGAACTCGTCGCCGGTCATGTTCTGCAGTGACGCGACCTGTCCCGAGGTGATCATCCCGGGCATCGAGTGCCCGGCGTGTCCCGCCGCGGGGAGCACGGCGGCGTTCCACGACTGCAGCCAGCCGGTCATCGTCTGGACCTCGGCCGACTCGGCCTTGATGATCTTGGCCGCGACGGTCTTCACGAACTCGGACGCCGAGCGTTCGGAAGCCAGGTTCGCGACCTGGATCGACTGCTGGTGATGCGGAACCATTTGCTGGGAGAACGTGATGTCGGCCTGGTTGGCGCCAGGCCCGCCCGGCGCCGCCGGCGCGGCGCCCGTGGCCGTCGAGCAGCCCGCGAGCACCCAGACGAGCAGCCCGAGCAGGGCCATCGGCAGTCGCCGTCGCATTGAGACCTCCGTAGTCATGGGGAACCGGCCCCTCCGCTCTGTGATACGGCTGTGACCTTCCGGCGGTTCAAAATCGGATTAGCCTTGGCGGACATGACGGATCCGAAGACCGTGGTGACCGGTTTCCTTCAGGCCCTCGAAGAGTTCGACATCGATCGCGCGCTGGGTTTCCTGGCGATCGACGTCGTCTATCAGAACGTCCCGCTCCCTCCGGCCCGCGGCCTCTCGGCGGTGGAGAAGCAGTTGCGCGCCCTGGCCCGCTACGGCAGCGGTTTCGAGGCGCGTACGCATCACATCGCCGCCGACGGCCCGGTCGTGCTCACCGAGCGCACCGACGTCCTGCGCCGCGGCACGTGGGAGGCCGAGTTCTGGGTGTGCGGCACCTTCGAAGTCCGCGACGGCCGCATCGTGCTGTGGCGGGATTACTTCGACTGGACGACCTTCCTCGCGGCGAGCGCGAAGGGCGCGGGGAAGGCCGCCGTCGCCGGGGCGAAGTCGCTCATCGGCAAGTACCGCGCGCGGCAGGAGCTGGAGCGCTGACCGCCTCGTGAGGTCCGGACATGACGCACCGCCGGTATACGGGCTCCGTCCTCCCCAGACGGCTCCCGTGCACCGGCGGTGCGCCCCCCATTCCCCCAGTTCCCCCCGCTCGCCCTCCCCGGCGAGCGTCAGAAGAGTGTGTCCTCGCTCACGTCGCAAAGGTAACTCCGAAAACGCCCCGGTGTACCCGGACTTGAGGTTCATTTAAGGCAGCGGAACACCAATGGTCTATGTGCGCGGCATTCCCGCGACATAAATGTCACCGTCGGCCACCGCGACGTCACGCGCGCTGGACGCACCCGTCGCGAGAATGCGGGCGGGATCACGGAATCCGGTGATCACCTCGACTCGCTGGACCGGTTTCGGTGTGGTGATCACGGTTTCCGGCTTCCAGACGCGCCCGTTCCCGAGCAAGAACGTTTCGATGCCCGGCTGTCCGTCACGAGTTCCATAAACGCGCCAAGTGCCACCGTTGAGCTGTTCGATCTCGCGCAATCGGAGTCCGCTCGCGACTTCTCGCACTTCCCAGTTCCGGCCGTTCCACGCGCCCGCGAAATCGCGCGGCGAACCCGCGGCGTCGAACTGGAACCAGGTGACGAACGGTTTGCCGTCGCGCTGGGTGCCGACCTGCAGGATGTAGTCCGGCGACTTGAGCCCGCCCGGCAGTTCGAGCGGGGTCTCGACGACCTTCAGGTACCGCTCCTGCTCGGCGTCGTCGACCTGGGTGCCGAGGTCGCGTCCCGCCGCGGAGAAGAACCGCAGGGTCCGGACGTCGAACGACAGGTAGTAGACGTTGCGGTGGTAGACGTCGTGCTTGTGTTGCGTCGGCCCACCGCCCGCCAGCGTGTAGACGAACTGGATCCGCCCGGACGACGGCAGGTACCGCAGCTGGCCGACGTAGACCTCGTCCAGGTGGTCTGCTCGGCCCAGCGAACCGAACGCCCACTGTTTCCCGGTCAGCTGCACCGAGTTCTTCCAGGTCTTCCCGTTGTCGCGGGAGACGATGTACTTCATCGGGCGGAAGTCGGAGTTCGCCGCCGGATCGAGTTCGTTGGTCGTCTCGCGGTAGAACATGAACAGCGTGCCGTCGACGGTCTTGACCGGCATCGGGTAGCTCGCCGAGTCTCCCGCCGGAACCTCCGTGTCGGTCCAGGTCCCGTCGAGGGAATGGGCCAGTGGCGCGCGGCTGATCACGGTGCGCGTGTTGTGCATGCCGCGGAAGATCAGCAGGTGGCCGTCGCCCGCGAGCAGCATCGTCGGGTAGTTGTGCGGATCCGACTCGCCGTCGGCGATCTTCTTCGGCGCCGTCCAGGTGCCGTTCCGGTGGTCGTAGGCCTGGACGTAGGTGTCCGCGGCCTTGCCGGACCACGAGATGAAGGTCTTGCGCGCGACCGGGTCGTGGATCCCGCCCGCGGTGGGCCGCCGGTCGGTGCGGGACGCGACCGTGCTCGCCGGGGTCATCACCTCGAACGCGGGCTTCTTCGGGGGTTCGGCGGCCGCCGGGGTCACGAGACCCGCCGCGAGGAGAGGGACGAGCGCGTAAAGAAGTCCGCGCATGAAAACGCCTCCTGGTGTGTGCAGGCGGCGGAGTTCGATCCTCTCACGAAGGAACACGGAGAAACCAGCCTCGGCAGCGACGAAAGCACGGGTCCGAACGGGCTAGCGGTGACGAATCGTTGTCTGACCGTCTTCCTCATTTCACTTGTCCGGGGGAGTATTCCTCGACCGATCTTGCGAAGAGGGGACTCAGCGTGACCACATCCCGACGTGCTGCCCGGAGAAGGACCCTGACCGCGGCCGTCGCCTCCGGGCTGGTCGTGAGCGGTGCCGCCGCTCCGGCCGCGCTCGCCGCGCCCAGCGCCGACGCCGTGATCGCCGAGGTCTACGGCGGTGGTGGCAACTCGGGAGCCACGCTGACCAACGACTTCGTCGAACTCGCCAACCGCGGCGCGGCCGCCCTGAGTCTCGACGGCTTCAGTGTCCAGTACGCGCCCGCGTCGGGAAGCAGTTGGCAGGTCACGCCGCTGGCCGGCGGTGTCGCGCCGGGCGCGCGGTATCTCGTCGCGCAGGCGAAGGGTTCGGGCGGCACGGTCGCGCTGCCGACGCCGGACGCCACCGGGACGATCACGCTGTCCGCCACCGCGGGCACCGTCGCGCTCGTCCAGGGCACCACGGCGCTGACCTGCAAGACCGCCGCCGACTGCGCGGCGGACACCCGCGTCAAGGACCTGGTCGGCTTCGGCCCGGCCGCCGTCATCCGGGAGGGGACGGCGGCACCGGCGCCGTCCAACACCGCGTCCGTCGCGAGGGCGACGACGCTGGCGGACACCGACGACAACGCCGCGGACTTCACCGCGGGCGCGCCCACGCCGACCAACGGCAAGGGCGAGACGCCGGGCGAGACCGGCCCGCCGCCGGTCATCGCGAAGATCCACGACATCCAGGGCACCACCCGGATCTCGCCGTTCAAGGACCGGAAGGTCGCCGGAGTCACCGGCGTCGTGACCGCGATCCGGGGCTTCGGTTCGGCACGCGGATTCTGGATCACCGACACCGCCCCCGACGCCGACCCGCGCACCAGCGAGGGGCTGTTCGTCTTCACCGGTTCCACCACCCCCGCCGTGGCCGTCGGTGACGCGGTGACGGCCACCGGAACCGTCCGCGAGTTCTACCCGGACGCGCCCGCGACCTCGCCGTACCAGTCGCTCACCGAACTGACGAGTGCACAGTGGACGGTCGATTCGAGCGGAAACGCCGTACCCGCGCCGACAGTCGTCACGCCGGAGTCGGTCCCGGACACCGTCGCCCCGGCGCCGGGCGGCAACATCGAACCGCTGCCGCTGGAGCCGTCGAAGTACTCGCTGGACTTCTGGGAGACGCACGAGAGCGAAACCGTCAGCGTCTCCGACGCGCGCGTCGTCGGCCCGACGTCGTCGTTCAACGAGCTTTACGTGACCACCAAGCCGAAGCAGAACCCGAGCGTCCGCGGCGGCGCGGTGTACCTGGACTACGACCGGCTCAACACCGGCGTGCTCAAGGTCGCGTCGCTGATCCCGTTCGCCGAGATGCCCTTCCCGAAGGTCAACACCGGTGACGTGCTCACCGGTGAGACCTCTGGCCCGGTCGAGTACAGCAACTTCGGCGGCTACACGCTGTTCGCGACGAAACTGGGCGCGGCCAAGGACAACGGCCTGCAGCGCGAGAGCACCCGTAAGCAGCGCAACGGCGAGCTGTCGGTGGCGACCTACAACGTCGAGAATCTGTCCGCTTTGGACAGTGCGGAGAAGTTCGGTGAACTGGCCAAGGCCATCACTGTCAACCTGGCGATGCCGGACATCCTGAACCTGGAAGAGATCCAGGACAACAACGGACCCGTCAACGACGGCACCGTCGTCGCGGACCAGACGCTGCGGAAGTTCGTCGACGCGATCGTCACCGCCGGGGGCCCGCGCTATGAGTGGCGTCAGATCGACCCGGAGAACGGCAAGGACGGCGGACAGCCGGGTGGCAACATCCGCGTCGGCTTCCTGTTCAACCCGGCTCGTGTGTCCTTTGTGGATCGTCCGGGCGGCGACGCGACTACCGCGGTCGGCGTGGTGAAGGAACGCGGCGAGACCCACCTGACCGCCTCTCCCGGCCGGGTCGAGCCCGCGAACGAGGCCTGGGAATCCAGCCGCAAACCGCTCGCCGGTGAGTTCGTCTTCCAGGGCCGCACCGTGTTCGTCATCGCGAACCACTTCAACTCCAAGGGCGGCGACCAGCCGACCCACGGCCGCAACCAGCCGCCGGTCCGGAGTTCCGAGGTACAGCGCGTCAAGCAGGCGACCGTGCTCCGCGGTTTCGTCGACAAGCTGCTCGCGTCGGACAAGAACGCGAACATCGTGGTCGCCGGCGACATCAACGACTACCCGTTCTCGCCCGCGGTGCAGACCCTGACCGCCGGAGGCGCGCTGAAGGACCTCATCGCCTCGCTGCCGGAGAACGAGCGGTACAGCTACGTTTTCGAGGGCCAGTCGCAGGTGCTGGACCACATTTTGGCGTCGCGGGCGCCGCGCGGGACCGACTACGACGTCGTCCACCTGAACGCGGAGTTCGCGAAGCAGGCGAGCGACCACGACCCGCAGGTGCTGCGGTTCCGGCCGAGCGCGGGCAACCCGATCCAGGACGCCTTCTACGACCTGGCGGACCACCTGGAGCGAATCTTCGGCCCCTACCTGCCGACTCCTTAGCCCCCGCCTTCCCGCGTTTCGTCCTCTAAACGCGGGAGGGGATCAGGAGCGTTTGGCGCGCCAGCCCAGGGAAAGGACGGCCTGGACGAGTTCCTGGTAGCTCGGCTTGACCTCTTCCAGATACCGCTCCAGGTAGCCGGCGCGCGCGGTCGGCGCCGGCTGGGGGTCTTCGTCGTCCGGCAGCCAGGCGAGGCCTTCGACGTTGTGCTGCGCCATCTTCCACCAGCGTGTGCACCGGTCGATCGCCCGCTGCTCGCGTTCGGCGGCGTCCGCGACCGCCTGGTGTGCCTCGGCGAGCCGGGCCTCCAGTTCGTCCGCGCGGCCGATCTCCCAATTGCGGAGGTTTTCCGCCGAAGCGCGGGCGAGGCCGACGACCTCCTTGTACCGCATCGCCGCTGTCATGCCGTCATCCATCGAGAAGCCCTTCCGGCCGCTGGAACGGGATGATCACCTCTGGGGCGCCGTGGGTCGTGCGGTCGAAGAACAGCGCGCGACCCGGTCGCGGCGACCAGTGCACGACCTGCCCGGCGGCGAACGGCGACAGTTCGTTGCCCTGGACGTCCAACGCGGCCCAGGTGCCGATGTCGTCGGTGCCCGCGAACCCGAGGGTGTCCTTCAGCCGCGCGACACTGCGCCACCACCCGATGGTGTGGACGCCGTGTGTCGGCCCTTGCTTCAGCAGTACCCGCAGCTGGTCCAAGCCGCTCTTCAACTGCCCGGGAGCCTTGGCTTCCAGCGAGGGGATCGAGGCGTCTACGCCGTACAGCAGCAACACCTTCGAATTGTCCAAAGTGGACAGATTCTCCGCGATATCGATTACCCGGGCGGGAAGGTCGTCGACCAGTGACGCGTGGTGTCCCTCCGCGCGCAGTCGCTCGGCCAGCTCGGTCACCGCCGGGACGGACGCCTCGATCGGGCACGAAAGCACGAATTCCACCGAACCGTGCGGATGCTGCCGGGCGAGCGATCGCGCGGCGGAGTCCATAATAGACAGTGCTTCCGCCGTCGCGGCGCCCAACACCGCGACGTTCCGGCCGGGCGCCTTCGGCAGCTCGACCCCGCAGGCGGCCTCGTCGACGTCGATGGACTGACCCAGCAGCGCTCGCGGCTTCTTCGTCGGCTTCAGGTCGTTGAACACCGGGAATTGTTCCAGCACCGGGGAATGCGCGCCGTCGAACAGCCGTGGCCGTTTGAACGACTCACGCTCCGAGGCACTCTTTCCCGCCGAGGAGGCATAAGCGGAGTACCGTTCCCACAGCCGGTGCTGCAGTTTGACGAAGACGTCCTTGCTGCTCGCGTCCGGCACATGGGCGAGCTGGTTCCCGTGCGCGATACCGGAATCGTGGTTGATCACCGCATGCCATTTCGGCGCCGAGACCGCCGCGTTGTTGGTCTCGGACAGCACGCGCCGCGCCTTCGGCATCGCGATCCGCAGCGTGCACTGCTCGAACACCGCCGGTTTGCCCCAGAACGCCTCGATCCCGGCGACGTCCTGGCTCGCCAGCACCAGGTGGATGCCTTGCGACCGGCCTCGCCGCGCGATGTCCTCCAGTAGCTGGGTCGCTGTCGAGGTCACGCCGTCACGGCCGGCGAACAGGTACTGGAACTCGTCGATCACCGCGACGATCCGCGGCCAGTGACCGCTGGGATCCTGCTCGCGCAGATCCGCGAGATTGGTGACCTCGTGCTGTTTCGCCGCCGCCGAACGACGACGCAGCTCGTCGGCGAGGAAGCGCAGCAGCGCCAGGCCGAACTCGCGGTCGGTGTTGACGTTGACCCCGATCAGCTTGGCGTGCGGCAGCCAGCTGGCGTCGCGCCGTCCCGGCGCGAGCCCGGCGAACGAGACGCCTTCCTTGAAGTCCAGCAGATACAGCGCGAGTTCGTCCGGCGAGTACCGCGCCGCGAGGCTGCCGAGCAGCGAGTACAGGAAGTTCGTCTTCCCCGAACCACTCGGTCCGCCGATGAGCGCGTGCGGGCTGGCGTCACCGATGACGACCTCCACCGGCTCACCTTCGTAGAACCCGACCGGCGCCCGCAGTTCCCGCGCCGAACTCTCCTTGCCCAGTTCGGTCGGCAGGAGGTCGGCGAACGACCGGGGTCCGCCCTGTTTGGCGATCAGCGCCTCGGCGATCCGCCCGGCGGCCCGGATGACCTGCGCGGACGGCATCGGCGGATCGAGGTCGACGATCAGGTCCGGGCCGGTCATGCTGCTGGTCGCGCGCCGGTCGTCGTACAGGCTCAAGGTTTCCACCGACGTCGACAGCGTGGTCGGCACGTCGATCAGGATCAGGCAGATCCCGGCCGCGAGCGCCCCGGTGGCGACGCGTTTCAGCTCGCGGGCGCGCTCGGGTTCGAGGGTCTCCCCGTTGCCGTAGAGCACCGCGACGCGGAACGGTTCGACGCGCTGGCCGCTCGCCTGCCGGATCTCTCGCAGCGACGTGTGGCCCGCCTGCATCCCGGTCGCGTGGATACGGCGGATGTGCCCGGCCAGTTCGTCGAGGAGGTCTTCGAGCCGTCCGGGGTCGTACAGGGTGAGCGCGCTCGTGCGGCTCAGCGGATAGAGGTCCGGCAGGATCGCGGTCAGCTGCCCGACGTCCCACAGGTGGACGCGCACCGCGCCGGGCTCGAACGTGCTCAGCACGCGCATCAGCAGGTTCTGCACGATGCCGTCCACCGCGGCCCGGGTCTTCGGCGCCGACGTGATGGACAGGTGCGACTCGTCCAGGAGGGGGATCGCGACGTCGAACGTGCGCGGAACGTCCTTGCCCGGCACGGTCGCCGAGCCGACGCGCCACAGGCCCGGCGCGGTGATGCCGGGATTCCCGCCGACGCGGCCGAGCCAGTTGCCCGGCTGCTGCCCGGCGGGACCCGGCGCGTTGTGCGCGACGAGGTCGCGCAGCGCGTCCGGCCCCGCTTCCCAGTCCGCGTAGAACTGGTTCCGCACGTTGCCGAGCAGACCGAACACCTCGCCCGCGGCGGGATGCCGCGACCATTCGGCGTACTGATCCGAGGTGGAGTTGTTCATCCCCACCCGGACGATGTGCTGTTCCAGTTCCAGTTTGGCCAGTTCCGCCTCGGCGGCCTGGCGGGCGCCGGCGGCGGCGCCGAGGACGAGCCCGATCTGGTGCCGGACCCGTTCCAGCGCCGTGGCGACGCGATTGCGCTGTTCACTCGCTTTGCTGCCCATACCGGCTCGCCGATCTCAGAGGCGTGATTGGTAGCCGCTGACCAGGTCGTCAGCGGCGGAAAGGCGCGTCAGGAGATTTTCTATTCCCTCGTCGGCCTGCGCCAGCTGCGACGGCACCCATGGCACGGCTTGCGCCTGTGGGTCCACGATGGCCCGCCGGGCCTCTTCGAGCAGGCTTCTGGCCCGTTCGGCGTGCGTGCGTCCGTCGGCGAGGCCGGTTTGGACGGCCGTCAGCAGCTGCTGCAGTTCCTCGAGGTACATGCTTAGAGGCGGGTCGAGTACGACTCGGCCGACGAGATGCCGGCCTGGATGGTGCTTTGCATACCGGTGATGCCCTGCAGGGCCTCGGCGAGAAGCCCGTGCGCCTGGCTCACTTCGTGCTGGGTGCTGCCCTGCGTGGCCTGGGAAAGCGAAAGCTGGGCTTCTTCGAGAGACTGCGCGGCTTGCTGAAGTGCGGCGATACCCGCGGATGCTTTTTCGTTCGCGAGCGCGATACCAGCGCGGATCTCTTCGACTCCGGCCATTTTGGCGGACTCCTTGGGACGTCGGGGGCTGGAACGACCACCATCAAACTTAGCGTGATCAACTGACTCTGTTAAGTGAAGGTCCTGCTAAGTAATCAACAAGGCCCCGGACGTCGGAACGTCCGGGGCCTTGCTGACGGCGGAGGATACAGGATTCGAACCTGCGAGGGCGTGAACCCAACACGCTTTCCAAGCGTGCGCCTTAGGCCGCTCGGCCAATCCTCCGTGGAGAACTTTACCGGATGCCCTTTCGGTCCTTCGAAGGCGGGTCTGACCTGGGTTTCCGGTCGGCGGCCTCAGGCGTGCGCCGGGGCGAGGACGTCGGCGACGACGCAGGTGATGTTGTCCGGCCCGCCGCCTTCGTTGGCCAGGTGGATCAGCCTCGGGACGGTCTCGGCGGGATCTTGGAAGGCGCCCAGGACGTCCTTGATAACGGTTTCGACAACCGTTGCCGTCAGCCCGTCCGAGCACAGCAGGAGACGGTCTCCGGGCGCGGCGTCGAAGGCCCAGATGTCGGCCTCGCCGCTTCCAGTGCTCAGGAGTGCCTTCATCAGCAGCGAGCCGCGAGGGTGACCTTCGACCTCTGACGGGTCGATGCGGCCGTCGTCCGCGAGGGCCTGCGCGAGGGTGTGGTCGCGGGTGAAGCGCTGAAGCGTGCCTCCGCGGAGGAGGTATCCCTTGGAATCGCCGATGTGGGCGGCTGTGAAGTGCGCCCCGTCGAACAGCACCGCCGTCAGGGTGGTGCCCATGCCCCGCGTCTCGGGTTCCTGCTCGGCCGTCGCGGCGAGCCGGTCGTCGATGGTGCGCAGGCCGCCGGAGAGCACCTCCGTCAGGTCGACCTCCGCCAGGTCGAAACCGCGGAGGTCCGCGTCGAGCCGGGACAGGACATCGACCGCCTCGGCGCTGGCCACCTCGCCGTGCGGCTGGCCGCCGATACCGTCGGCGACGGCCAACATCCTGGGGCTGGTGTAGACCGAGTCCTGGTTGACCTGACGGCGCCGCCCGACGTCCGAGCCGGCCGCGTACCGAAGGGTGTACGTCATGGGACCCAGTAAAGCAGCTGTGTACTGAGTTCACAAATAAAGGGCTGGAATCGTCAGCTGTCGGTTACGATGCGCCGATGGAGGAGCAAGCCACCGTCAGCGCGGCGGACATCGCGCATATCGCCGGCGTCGGCCGCGCCGCGGTGAGCAACTGGCGTCGACGTTACGGAGATTTTCCGCCGCCCGTCGGCGGGACGGTGTCGAGCCCCCTCTTTTCGCTGCGCGATGTCGAAAACTGGCTGCGTGAGCGGGGGAAGCCGTTCGAGATCTCGCTCGGGGACCGGATCTGGCAGCGGCTGCGGAACCTCGGTGACGACCTGTGGCTGAGCTCGAGAATCGGCAGGGCGGGCACGTTCCTGTCACACCGGGGCTCGCGAGAGTGGGATTTTTCGCCCCGCCACGACGATCCCGAATTGCTCGAACTCTTGGACCGCTTCGCCGACGAGCGGGGTGCGCGGGAGGCCTTCGAGTTCCTGTGCGAACGCTTCGTCGAGGCGCACTCGCGGCAACTGTCCATCACCCCGGAACCGGTGGCCGCGTTGATGTCCCGGCTCATCGGCCCCGACCCCGGTGTCGTCCTCGATCCCGCGTGCGGGCTCGGGACGCTGTTGCTCGCCTCCGGCGGCACCCGGCTGCTCGGTCAGACCGACGACCCGGCGATCTCGTGCATCGCGGCGCACCGGCTGCTGCTCGCGGGCGCTCAGATGGAGATGTACGGCGCGGACGCCCTGCCGATGGACTCCTACGAAGGAGTTCTCGCGGACGCCGTCGTCTGCGACCCGCCGTTCAACGATCGGGAATGGGGTTACGACGAACTCGTCGGCGACCCACGCTGGGAGTACGGCCAGCCGCCACGCGGCGAGCCGGAACTGGCGTGGGTGCAGCACTGTCTCGCACACGTGAAACCCGGCGGGCTGGTCGTGATCCGCATGCCGCCCGCCGCCGCCGCGCGCCGGACCGGCCGCCGGATCCGCGGGAACCTGTTGCGGGCCGGGGCCTTGCGCGCGATCGTGACGGTCGGCGGCGCGGATCTCTGGCTGCTGCGGCGGCCGAAACCCGGCGAACGACCGCCCTCCCGGTTGCTCCTGCTCGCCGATCCGTCCACTGTGGAGGAACAATGGCGGGAGCACCTGCGGGGCGTCGAGGTGCCGGGCGCGGTCCCGGTCATCGACCTGCTCGACGAGGAGATCGACCTTTCCCCCGCGCGGCATCAGGCAAGGGACGAACACGCGGGCGAGGCCTTCCTCGCGACACGACGGCGGTTCGAGGAGATCCGGCCAGAACCCCCGTCGCTAGTCGTGTCCGCTGAGAAACCCGCGTTCACCACGATCGCCGAGCTGCTGAAGTCCGGGGTGCTGAGTATCCCGGAGACGGTGGAGGAGGGTGACGTCGTCGCGTCCCCGGCGGTGCCCGCGTATGTCCACAGTGGACCATCCATCGAGGTGGAGCCGTCGATGTCGAAGTATCGCACCGATCCGGAACGACTGGACGCGGCGTTCCTCGCCGGCTGTCTGCGCGCGGCCGGGCAGATCGCGCCGACCTCCTCGACCCGGATCGACCTCAAACGCACCCGGATTCCGCGCCTGCCGATCGAGGCCCAGCGTGCGCACGGGGAGGCTTTCACCCGGCTCGCGGAGTTCGAGGAGGCAGTACGCGAGGCGGCTGAATCGGGTCTGGAGCTGGTGAGGCTAGGGTTGGCAGGGCTCACCGAAGGCCAGCTCATCCCGGAGAATTAGGTTGCTTATCGCCGACCGCTACGAACTCGACGAGCTGCCGCTCGGCCGGGGTGGGATGGGCGCGGTCTACGCGGGCCACGACCGGCATCTCGGCCGCCGCGTCGCGGTGAAGTTCCTCGGGCTTCCCGGCGGTCCGGACGCCGAACTCGAACAGCGTTTCATCCGGGAGGCGCGGATCCTCGCGACCCTGGAGCACGCGGGCGCGCCGACGCTGTACGACTTCGGCACCTACGACGAGCGGTTGTACCAGGTCATGCAGTTCATCGAGGGCGTGACCGTCGCCGATCTCGCCGCCGAACACGGACCGCTGCCGGTGCCATGGGCGGCCGCGATCGCCGCGCAGGCGTGCGCCGTCCTGTCGGCCGCGCACGCGCTTTCGATCTGCCACCGCGATCTCAAGCCGACGAACCTCATGCTGTGTCCCGACGGCAGTGTGAAGGTGCTCGACTTCGGGCTCGCGATGCTGCGTGAGACCGACGTCGCCCAGTTCACCCGCGCCGGGCAGATCCTGGGCACACCCGCGTACATGGCGCCCGAGCAGATCCAGCGCGGGATCGCCGGCCCGCGCAGCGATCTGTACGCGCTGGGCTGCGTCCTGCACGAAATGCTGACCGGCAGGCAGCTGTTCACCGGGCCGACGGCGTACGCGGTGTTCGAGAAGCAGGTCAAGGAAAGCCCGGCCGAAGTGGACGGTGTCCCGGGCGGACTGAACGCCCTGCTCGCGGATCTGCTGCAGAAGGACCCGGACAGACGTCCCGCGGACGCGAACGAACTGTTCGACCGGCTGGCCGTGTTCGCCAGTGACCTGCCGCCGCTGCCCGGATACCTGGACGAGGGCGCCAACCCGGGCAGGATGTACGCGAGAGTCGTCGGCCGCGTGCCCTGATTTCCGCAGGTGAACCCGCGGCCGCGATCGACGTCGGCAGGGCGCTGCCTGCCAGCCCTGAGATGTGATCGTGACCTTCCGATCAACAACCCCGGACGGGTGAGTTCCGTCTTTACCCATGTCGGACGGACTACGGACAAACGGGGGTAAGGGTCGTGAAGAGGTTCTTGGTGGGGGTGACCGCACTGGCCACCGCGCTGGTGCTGACCGCGTGTTCCGGCAACACCGGTGGCGGCGCGCCAGGTGGTGGCGCCCTCGCGCAGGGTGACCCGGCCTCCGGGACCACGACCACGTCGGCGCCGTCCTCGGCACCTGCCACGTCGTCACCGACACCGACGCCGAGCAGCTCCAGCTCCACACCGCAGCCGACGTCCTCAAAGCCCAAGCCCAAGCCGACGCCGAAGCCCACGCCGAAACCGGCGGCCAAACCCGCCGCGAACGCCGCCGACGTCCCGTGCAAGGCCGCGCTGGCCTCCCCGGGCGTGAGCGCCTGCGTGGACCTCTCCGCGCTGAAGACCTGGTTGCTGCAGGACGGCAAGGTCATCTACGGTCCGGTCAAGCAGCTCCCCGGCAAGAAGGGCCACGCGACGCCGACCGGGGTCTTCCACGTTTCGGCCAAGGTCAAGAACTACCATTCGAAGCAGTTCGACGCGCCGATGCCGAACTCGGTGTTCTTCCTGCCGGGGATCGCTTTCCACACCGGCAGCCTGTCGGTGTACTCGCACGGCTGCATCCACCTGGCCGCGGCGGCTTCGCAGAAGTACTTCACGACTCTGCAGAGTGGCGACGTGGTGCAGGTCGTGGCCTGACGCTTCCGGTGAGGCGTGGGTCGTGACGTGCGGTATTTCCGGTCCCCTTGCTTGCGGTGAAGTACATGAAGGCCCCCTTCCTTGCGCCAGGCGCAAGGAAGGGGGCCTTCATGTACCGAGGGAAGGTGTGAAGGTCGAGTTTCCTCGGCTGAGCTGCGAGAAAGGGGCCTTCACGGCACGTCGTAGTTGTGGATGGGCCTGTTCGCCGGGGTGGCGAGCCGAGCGAAGGCGTAGCTCGCGTGCTGGATGCCGCGCTCGGGTGTTACGCCTCCAAGCACACGAGATCCGGCGTCAAGCACGCGAGTGCGGTGCCACGTCACCCGGGCCTCCCATCCCGCCCGAACGCGCCACGTTTGCCTTACCACTCGATAACCCGAATCGCCACGCACGACCACCGTGAGCCAGCGTTCTGGTGCGGATCATTGCGGTTCGGTGTCGTTGGGATAAACGAAAGCCCCCGGCGGCAATGACTTTCCCGTTCCCGGCGACGTGTCCATGACACGCCGGAAATGGGGAAGTGCGGATGATCAGGAACCGGGTACTCACTCGCGTGCTCGTCGCGCTGTCGGTTTCCCTCTTGCTTCTCCCGGGTTGGGTGGGCGCTCCGGAAGCGAACGGGGCGCCCACCTTGCCGTCCGGGTTCGTCCTTCGTGATCAGCCGAGCGGGCAGGCCGCGTTCGACCTGACCGATTTCGCTTATCTGCCGGACGGTTCCGTGCTCAGCACCGGCAAGAGCGGCAAGGTCGCATGGGTGTCCGACACCGGCCAGTCGCGGACGATCGCGACACTTCCCGTGCACGACAACGGTGACCTCGGCCTCGTCGGCCTCGCCGTCGCACCGGATTTCGCGACGTCGCGCCAGATCTACCTCGCGTGGTCGTTCAACGCGGGCGGCGGGTTCACCATGCGGGTCGCGCGCTGGACGGTGACCGGCGCGGACGTTCCCACGGGCCTCGCGAACGAACGAGTGCTCGTCGACCTCCCCGGTTTCCACGACGTCCACGGCGTCACGGGGCTCGTCGCGGCGGACGACGGTACTTTGTGGATCTCCATCGGCGACGCCGCCGACTTCACCAGGATGGATCCCGACGCGTTGCGCGCACTCGACCTCGATCAGCTCTACGGCAAGATCCTGCACGTCACCGCGGACGGCGTGGGCGTCCCCGGTAACCCGTTCTACTCCGCGGCGGCGCCGAATTCGAACCGCTCCAAGATCTTCTCCAGCGGTTACCGCAGCCCGTTCCGATTCTCACTCGATCCACGCCTCGGTCTCCCGGTCGTCGGCGACGTCGGCTGGAACACCTGGGAAGAGGTGAACGTCGTGCGGCCGGGCGAGAACCACGCCTGGCCTTGCTGGGAAGGGAACTCTCCGACGCCGGGGTACTCCGGCCTGGCCGGCTGCGCGGGTGTCGTCAACACCCCGCCGATCACCGCGTATCACCACGGTTCCGGTATCGACGAAGGCAACAGCGTCACCGCGGGGATCGTCTACAGTGGATCGTCCTATCCGGACGAATACCGGGGCGCGTTCTTCTTCGGCGACTACGTCACGCAGAAGATCTGGACGATGACGTACGACGGTCAGGGCAGGCTTGTCCAGCCGCCGCAACGGCCGCCGCGGTTCACCGGCGTCGGTGGCCCGGTCAAGTTCGCGGCCGCGGCCAACGGCGACATCGTCTACGCCGACATCTACACCGGGAACCTGCGGCGGCTCAGTTATCCGGGGGCCAACGCGGAACCGGTGGCGGTGGCGACGTCGAGCACCGAGCCGTCGACGAGGACGGTGACCTTCGACGGCGCCGGCTCCTACGACTTCGACGGCGATCCGCTCACCTATTACTGGGATTTCGGTGACGGCACGAGCCAGAGCGGAGTCCGCGTGAGCCACCCCTACGCCGCGGGAGTGGGCACGGTGACCGCGCGGCTGACCGTCACCGACCGCCTCGGCGCCACCGGCGGCACGGACGTCGTCGTGGTCCCGGCGAACCACTCACCGGAACTGGGTATGACGGATCTCGGCGCGCGCACCTACGCGGTCGGGGAACCGGTCGTCGTCGGCGCGGGCGCCACCGACGCCGAGGACGGTGCGCTGCCGATCACCTGGACCACGCTGATCCGGCACTGCCCGGAGGAAGCGACCTGTCACGCGCATCCCGGCGCTCCCGGCACCGGGCCGTCGTTCTCCATGCCGTTCACCGAGCACCAGGATTCCCGGGTCGAGATCACCGCGGCGGTGACCGACGGCGCCGGGGTGAGGGCGAGCAAGACCTACGTCGCCCGGCCGCGTGAACATCTGTTGACGTTGACCGGCAACGTCCCGGCGGCGCTGGGGATCCCGGCCGAAGGCGGGGTCGGCACCGCGATGGTCGCCGAGGGCGCGACGTTCGAGGTCGTCGCGGCCGAGGTCGCCGCGGACGGTGTTTCGACCTTCGCCAACTGGTCCGACGGAAGGACGTCGCGCACGATCACCATCACCGTCCCGCCGCGCGACCTGACCCTGACCGCCACCTACCTCACCCCGATCGACAAGCGCTACCAGGCGGAACCCGCCCTGCGGCAACGACTCGGCGCCCCGACCGGCCCCGAGGTCGTCGACGGCACCGTGCGTTACCGGCCGTACACGGGCGGCAGGCTCTACTGGAGCGCCGAGACCGGCGTGAAGCAGATCGAGGGCCAGATCCTGGCGAAGTACCTCGCGCAGGGCGGGCACCGGAAGTTCGGGCCGCCCGCGACCGACGAGACGGCCACCGCGGACGGTGCCGGCCGGTACAACCACTTCCCGAACCGGCCGGGCACGCTGCAGTCGTCGATCTACTGGACCATGGCGACCGGAGCGCATCCGGTCTACGGGCGGATCCGGGTGAAGTGGGCGGCGTTGGGCTGGGAGGCCGGACCGCTCGGGTACCCGACGACGGACGAACTGCCGACCCCCGACGGCATCGGCCGGTTCAACCACTTCAGCAAGAACGCGTCGGTCTACTACACGGTGCAGACCGACGCCAAGGCGATCTGGGGCCGGATCCGCGCGAGGTGGGAGGCGCTGGGCTGGGAGGCCGGGCCGCTCGGCTACCCCGCGACCGACGAGACGGCGACCCCGGACGGCATCGGCCGGTTCAACCACTTCACGAAGGCGGGCTCCGTCTACTGGTCGATGGCCACCGATTCGCACGCCGTCTACGGGGCGATCCGGCAGCGCTGGGCCGCGCTCGGCTGGGAACGGTCGTACCTGCGCTACCCTACGACGGACGAGTTCACCATCCAGATCGGACGGCAGAACAGCTTCCAGAGCGGCTACGTCACCTGGAACCGGACCACGGGTCAGATGATCGACCGGCGCTGGTGATCACAGTTCCATAAAGGCGCTCGAAAGTGTGAAATGCCCACGTAGACCCGGTCGATGAGACGTTCGACTGGGGAAAGGGGCCCTCGCATGCCTTCGAGAATCCGTGCGCTTTGTCACGCCGTCGTGGCGTTGATGGTGGCGACGTTGCTCGCGCCGTTGATGTCCACCGTGGCGTCCGCGGCGCCGACGCTGCCGCCCGGCTTTGTCCTGCGGGACCAGCCGAGCGGCCAGGCCGCGCTCGACCTGACCGACTTCGCCTACCTGCCCGACGGATCGATCCTGACCACCGGCAAGGGCGGCAAGGTCGCCTGGGTGTCCACCACCGGACAGGTCCAGACCGTCGCCAACCTGCCCGTGCGCAGTACCGGGGATCTCGGTCTGATCGGGATCGCGATCGCGCCCGACTACGCCACCTCCCGCACGATCTACACCGCCCGCGCGGTCGACGTCCCCGGCGGGATCGCCCTGCGCGCCTCGCGCTGGACGGTGTCCGGCACCGCGCAGCCGACCGGGCTGACCGGGGAAAAGGTCCTCATCGAAGGCCTCGCCAACACCGACATCCACGGCATCACCGGGGTGGTGGCCGCCCCGGACGGCACGGTGTGGGTCTCGACCGGCGACAGCTCCCGCTTCCAGGGCGACGCCGACCCGTTCGCGCTGAACGTGCGCGACCTCGACAAGATCTTCGGCAAGATCTTCCACGTCACCGCGGACGGCGCCGGCGTGCCGGACAACCCCTACTACACCGCCGCGAACCCGAACTCCCTGCGCTCGAAGGTGTTCGCGAGCGGCTTCCGCAGCCCGTTCCGGTTCAGCCTCGACGCGGCCACCGGTCTCCCGGTGGCCGGCGACGTCGGCTGGGGGACCTGGGAAGAGGTCAACTTCGTCCAGAAGGGCGCGGACCACGGCTGGCCTTGTTTCGAAGGCAACCAGCCCGCCGACGGTTTCTCCACGATGGCGCAGTGCGCTTCGGCGGTGAACACCCCGCCGATGCTGGCGATCCGCCACGGCGAGGGCGTCGACAACGGCAACAGCCTCACCGGCGGCATTGTCTACAGTGGAGAGTCGTATCCGGAGGAGTACCGGGGGGCGTACTTCTTCGGCGACTACGCCACGCAGAAGCTGTGGACCGCCAAGTACGACACGCAAGGACGGCTCGTCCGCCCGCAGGAGACGCCGCCGAAGTTCACCGGCATCGGCGGTCCGGTCAAGTTCGCGGCCGCGGCCAACGGCGACATCGTGTACGCCGACCTCTACAGCGGTCTGCTGCGACGGCTCAGCTACACCACCGGGAACAAGGCGCCGGTCGCGGTGGCCACTTCGGAGACGAATGCCGACACCCGCACGGTTTCCTTCGATGGCACCGCTTCGTACGACTTCGACAACGAGCCGCTGACCTATGAGTGGGACTTCGGCGACGGTAAGACCGGCACCGGTGCGAAGGTCAGCCACACCTACGCGGCGGGTGTCGAGAAGCTCACCGCCAAGCTGACGGTGAAGGACGGGCTGCAGGCCGCCGGGAGCACGGAAATCGCCGTGGCGCCCGGAAACCACTCGCCGAAGCTGACCATGACCGACCCCGGTGCGCGGCTGTTCGCGGTCGGCGAGCAGGTCAAGGTCGGCGCGACGATCACCGACGCCGAAGACGGTGAGCTTCCGGTCACCTGGACCACGTTGATCCGGCACTGCCCCGAGAACGCGGTCTGCCACGCGCATCCCGACCACGGCGCGACCGGGCCTGAGTTCACCATGCCGTTCACCGACCACACGGACTCCAACCTGGAGTTCACCGCGTCGGCGACCGACAGTGCCGGTGTCAAGGTGTCGAAGACCTACATCGCGAAGCCTCGTGAGCACCGGCTCACGCTGACCAGCAATGTCGCCGCGGCACTCGGCATCACGCCGGAAGGCGGTGCGGCTTCGGCGATGGTGGTCGAGGGCGCGACCGTCGAGATCCAGGCGGCCGAGGTGGCTTCGGACGGTTCGTCGACCTTCACCGGCTGGTCCACCGGGGCCACCGGCCGGCTGACCAAGATCACCATGGGCGCCACGGACCAGACGCTCACGGCGAACTACATCACGCCGATCGACAAGCGCTATCGCGACGAACCCGCGCTGGCGCAACGACTCGGCGCGCCGACCGCGCCCGAAGCGGTCGACGGAACGGTCCATTTCCGCACTTACGAACGCGCACGGCTGTACTGGTCGAAGGAAACGGGCGTCAAGCATATCGAGGGCGAGATCCTCAAGCAGTACCTCGCCCTCGGCGGCCACAAGGAATTCGGCCCGCCAGCCAGCGACGAGATGACCACGCCGGACACCATCGGTCGCTACAACGACTTCCCGATGTGGCCCGGAAAGCTGCAGTCGTCGATCTACTACACGGTGAACACCGGAGCGCACGCGGTGTTCGGCCGGATCCGGATGAAGTGGAAGGCGCTGGGCGCGGAGGCCGGGGAGCTCGGCTACCCGACCACGGACGAGCGGACGACGCCCGACGGCATCGGCCGGTTCAACCACTTCAGCAAGAACGCGTCGGTCTACTACACGGTGCAGACCGACGCCAGGGCCATCTGGGGCCGGATCCGCGTCAGGTGGGAAGCGCTCGGCTGGGAGGCGGGTCCCCTGGGGTACCCGACCATGGAGGAGGCGACGACGCCGGACGGTATCGGCCGGTACGTCCACTTCACCAAGGCCGGCTCCATCTACTGGACGATGCAGACCGACGCGCACGGCGTCTGGGGGGCCATTCGGCAGCGCTGGGAGGCGCTCAGGTGGGAGGCCGGTTACCTGAGGTACCCGACGACCGACGAGTTTTCGGTCTCGGGCGGACGGCAGAACAACTTCCAGGGCGGCTACGTGTTCTGGAACGCGTCCAACGGTGCGGTGACCGACCGCGGCTGGTAAGCGGTAATCGCGCGTGAAGGCCCCCTTTCCCTCGGCTCAGTCGAGGGAAAGGGGGCCTTCACCCGCTCCGCCTTCGTGTACTACGCGTTTAGTCCTCTGAATGCGGTCCTTGCGCGTGCAACTACCGCGTTTAGAGGACTAAACGCGGGGGTCGACGGGTCAGGTGAGCAGGTCGGCCGGTGAGGTGCCGGAGGCGGTGAGCGGCAGGCCGAGGGCGACTCGTTCGGTGAGCCAGCCGCTCGGCCGGTAGCGCGGGTCACCGGTGCTCGCGACCAGACCGCGCAGCACCCGCAGGAGGAGCTCGGCGCCCGCCTCTTCACCCCAGGTCAGCGGTCCACGTGGGTAACCGAGTCCGAGCCGGACGGCGGTGTCGATGTCCTCCGGCGTCGCGAGCCGCTGTCCGGCGATGAAGCAGGCGGTGTTGACGATCGACGCCAGCAGCCGCTGCGCGATCGGCGCGGGGCCGTCGCGGACCACGGTCACCGGCAGCCCGGTCGCGGCGAGCGCGCCCCAGGCGGTGCGGCCGGCGGCCGGATCGAGCGCGGGGTGCACCGAGAGCGTCAGGCGTTTTCCGTAGCCGCCGAGCGGATCGACCCCGACGACGCGTTCCGCCGGGAGACCGGCCGCCAACGCGGCGTCCACAGTGGATGATCCGACCGGGCTGACGATCAGGACGGTGTCCGGATAGGCCGTGTGCACGACCTGGATCCCCGCCGACGACAGCAGCGTGCCGAGGCGTTCGTCTTCGACCCACACCGGCGTCGTGGGCGCTTCCGGCGCCGTCGGCTCGGGCTCGGCCTGCTGCGCACCGTCGACGTAGCGGTAGAAGCCCTCGCCGTTCTTGCGTCCGAACAGCCCGGCGGCGACGCGCGGGCGCGTCAGCCACGACGGCCGCAGCCTCGGTTCGCTGTGGAATCCGCTCCAGATGCTTTCCAGCACCGCGTGCGAGACGTCGAGACCGGTGAGGTCGAGCAGTTCGAACGGGCCGAGTTTCAAGCCGAGCACATCACGCGCGACGCGGTCGACTTCGGCCGGGCTCGCGATCCCTTCGGCGAGGATCTGCAGTGCTTCGGTGCCCAGCCCGCGGCCGGCGTGGTTGACCAGGAAGCCAGGGGCGTCGCGGGCGAGCACGGGTTCGTGCCCCCAGCGGCGGACGAGTTCGGTCATCGCGGGCGGCAGCCAGGCGTGAGTGCGTGCGCCGGGGACGACCTCGACCAGCCGCATCAGCGGGACCGGGTTGAAGAAGTGAAGTCCGAGCAGCCTGCCGGGATCGCTCAGCGCGGCGGCGATCTCGGTGACCGAAAGCGAACTGGTGTTGGTGGCGAACACCGTGTCCGGGCCGCAGACGCGTTCCAGTTCGGCGAACAGCGCGCGTTTGATCTCCAGATCCTCGCGGACCGCTTCGACGACCAGGTCGATGCCGTCGGCGGGGGCCAGCGGATCGGCGACCGCGATCAGCCGATCCTTCGCGGACGCGGCGGCCTCTTCGGTGATCTTGCCCTTCGAGGCGAGTTTGCCGAGCATCGCGCAGACATGGTCGATGGCCTTCTCGACGGCGTCGGGCTGGGCGTCGGCGAGCTCGACTTCGAGCCCCGCCGTCACGGCGAGCTGGACGATGCCGCGGCCCATCACCCCGGTTCCGATGACCCGGATCCTGCCGACCTGCTCCGCCCACTTCTCCACCGCGAGCCGCCTTTCCCTCGATGTCGTCCCCGGCGTGACGTTAGCCGCCACGCGGATATCTCGCCCGGAAGGGTGATCCGTGCCCCAGCCTGCGTAAGGCCGCCGAACCGGGGCAGTCCCTCCGTGAAACCGAGTGTTCCGCGCACCGCCTCCGAAGGGAAACCTCCCATGGCCACCGCCCCCGCCGCCGCAGCCGTCCGGACCACGCCGTTGCTCCTGGTCGCCGTGCTCTTCGGTGCCGTCTCCGCCTTCTTCGCGAGCCAAGCGCTGTGGCCGCTCACCGCCTTGGTCGTCGTGGTTGCCCTCGCCGTCCTCGCGGGCGGGGTGTGGCTGAGCGGGCGTAAGGGCAGCGAACTCTAGGATCGCCATGTGGCGGCGAAGCGCTTGACGCGAGAAGAAAGTCGCGAGCAGACCAAACGGCGCCTGCTCGCGGCGGCCGCCGAGCTGTTCGCCGAACGCGGGGTCAACGGCACGTCGGTCGAGCAGATCGCCGAACGGGCCGGATTCACGCGTGGTGCCTTCTACGGCAACTTCGACGGCAAACACGAGCTGGTCGTCGAACTGCTGCGCCGCCGGACCCAGCGCGAGGCCGAGGAGGTCACCGCGCTGCGTGAAGGCGTCGGTTCCTTCGCCGAGATGATGGACCGGCTGCGCGTCTGGAACGTCGAGCGCGCCGAACATCTCGCGGGCTGGCTGACCCTGCGCACCGAACTGGCGCTTTACGCCCTGCGGAATCCCGAGGCGCGGCCGCTGGTCGGTGAAGGCGAGAAGTCGACAAGGGCGTTGCTGGAGACCTCGGTCAAGACCGAACTCGCCGCGCGGGGCGTGGAACCGCCCGCCGACCCGGCCTTCCTGGCGTTGATCCTGCACGCGCTCGAGGACGGCCTCCTGCTGCAGCGTTTCCTCAGTCCCGAGGGGACCGGTGACGAGGACGTGGTGGACGCCGTCCAGCTGCTGATGCGCTCGTGGACCGCGCTCAGCCGGTCATCCTGATCCCGACGAACTCGGCCATTTGACGGGTCCCGTGCGCGAAGAACGCGTCCGATGGGTCGACGCTGCCGACGTACTGGCCGAACGACTCGAAGTTGATCATCCCGAACAGCTGGGTCCAGGCCATGATCAGGCGGGACGCCGTCTCCGGGGCCAGGTTGACGCGGAGGGTCTCGGTGACGGCGTCGAGCTGGTGCATCAGCTCGACGGGCATTTCGCCGACCTCGGTCTCGACCCGCAGGTTCGCGTCACGCAAGACGGCGACCAGCGCGAACGCCACCCGGCCGGCGGGCGTGATGGTGTCCCGCGGGGCTTGGTAGCCGGGGATCGGCGAACCGTAGATCAGCGCGTACTCGTGCGGATGCGCCTTCGCCCAGGCGCGGACCGCTCGCCAGATCGATTCCCACCGTTCCAGCGGACTCTTCTCGGGCGCGTCGGCGGCCTCCGCTGCCTCGCCGACGGCGTTGTAGGCATCGATGATCAAGGCGGTCAGCAGCTGTTCACGGCTGGAGAAGTACCGATAGAGCGCCGACGAGACCATGCCGAGTTCCCGCGCGACGGCGCGGAGTGAAAGGCCCAGCGCGCCGACCTCGGCGAGCTGGCGGCGGGCTTCGTCCTTGATCTCACGGGTGAGCTCGGCACGGGCGCGTTCACGTGCGGTCTGGGTGGCGGGCACGCTCTCACTGTAGAGCATCGCACCTAAATGAGAGCACTGCTCTTGACGTGAAGCGGTGCTCTGGTGTTCCCTGCTCTTAACGGAGAGCGCTGCTCTCCCAAACTTTCAGGAGCCGAGATGACCGCCCCTCGCTACATCAAGCCCGCGAAGGCGACCAACGCGTTCAACGAGTTCGTGCTCAAGCTGACGAAGCTCGGCGTCAGCGTCTTCGGCAGCCGGGTCCTCTCGGTCCGTGGTCGCAAGAGCGGCGAACTCCGCTCGGTCCCGGTCAATCTGCTGAAGCTGGACGGCGAGCGCTATCTGGTCGCTCCGCGCGGCGTCACGCAGTGGGTGCGGAACCTGCGTGTCGCGGGCGAGGGGGAACTCAAGGTCGGGCGCCGCACCGAGACGTTCACCTGCACCGAACTCGCCGACGACGAGAAGCCCGACATCCTGCGCGCCTACCTCAAGCGCTGGAAGTTCGAGGTAGGCGTGTTCTTCGACGGTGTCGACGCGAAGGCGTCCGACGAAAAGCTCCGGGAGATCGCGCCCGGCTACCCGATCTTCCAGATCCGCTGACGCCGTTAGGACGCTTCGAACGCGACCGACGAGGGTCGGCCGATGCCCAATGTCCACAAAGGACAAACCCCTGCGGGCGGGTGACCGATTGATGTCCTTATGTACGGTTTCGCGTCACCTGCGACCCTGCTCGCGGGAGGTACATGATGGTCCCCTTCCTTGCGCCTAGCGCAGTGAAGGGGTCCTTCATGTACTGGGGAAGGTGTGACTGAGGGTGCTGCTGCAGCTTTGAGGGACTCACGACCGGTCGTCGGTGGGCGCTCGCCTGCCCCGGCGGGCGGTGGCCGCCACCAGCACCACCCCGACCAGGAACGCGACGAGTCCGATCAGGAACCACAGCTTCTGCCCGGTCATGAAGCTGCCGGTCAGCACGCCGGCGCCTTGGAGCACCCAAACGCCGCCCACCAGCAGGAAGACCAGCCCGATCGTGAGCGTGATCCAGCGCTTCATTCGCAGCTCCCCGCCTCGACGTGCCCTGGAGCGATTCTGTCACCGGCGGCCGCGTCCGGCGAACTGATCACCGGCCGCCGACGAGACCGTTGCGGTAGGCGTAGACGACGGCGTGCACCCTGTCCCGCAGCCCGAGCTTCGCCAGGATCCGGGAAACGTGCGTCTTCACCGTCTCCTCGCCGACGTGCAGATGCGCGGCGATCTCCGCGTTGCTGGAGGCGTCGGCGACCAGCAGGAGGACCTCGCGTTCGCGGGAGGTGAGCCGTTCCAGTTCCGCCGGTTCGGCGGCGACGGGTTCGATGCTGGTGGCGAAGGTCGAGACCAGCCGCCGGGTCACCGTCGGGTCGATCAGCGCGTCGCCGCGCGCGGCCACCCGCATGGCGGAGACGAGTTCTTCGGGCGCGAGGCTCTTCAACAGGAATCCGCTCGCCCCGGCCCGCAGCGCGCGGTAGACGTACTCGTCGGAGTCGTAGGTCGTCAGCACGAGGACGCGGGTGTCGTTGCCGGGCGCCGACATGATCGCCTCGGTCGCGGCCAGTCCGTCCAATTTGGGCATCCGGACGTCGAGCACCGCGACGTCCGGGCGCAGCGCGGCCGCTTGAGCGACGGCCTCGCGTCCGTCCGCGGCCTCGCCGACGCATTCGAAGTCCGCCTGGGTGTCCAGCACCGCGCGCATTCCGGACCGGAACATCGCGTGGTCGTCCGCCAGCAGAACCCGGATCACTCGACCTCCAAAGGAAAACCGACTCGAACCCGCCAATGCCGCCCGTCGTCCAGCGGCCCGCATTCCGCGTGCCCGCCGAACAACGCGACGCGCTGCCTGATCCCGGCGAGACCGCGTTTCGTCGACTCGGCCGACGAGCCCCCGCTCGGACGGCCGATCTCGTTCGTGATGGTGAGGACGACCTCGGTCTGCCGGTAGGAGAGGTCGATCTCCACGACGCTGTCCAGCCCGTGCCGGAGCGCGTTCGTCAGCGCCTCCTGCGCGATGCGGTACAGCGCGATGTCGACCGAGCCCGGCAGTTCCCGCGGTCCACCGTGACTGGTCATCCGCGCCGGAAGTCCGGCGGTGCGGAGGTTTTCGAGCAGCTCGTCGAGATTGTCCAACCCCGGCTGCCGCTGCGCGTCTCCGTTCTCCTTGCCGTGCAACAGATCCAGCAGGCGCCGGAGATCGGCCATCGCGGCCCGGCTCGACGATTCGACGGCGGAGAGCGAACGCCGTACGGCGGGTTCGCCGTCCGGCAAACCAAGCCGTGCGGCCCCGGCGTGCACGCCGATCGCGCTGACGTGGTGGGAGATCACGTCGTGCAGATCCCTGGCGATCGTCGTGCGCTCTTCGATGACGGCACGGCGCACCGCCTCGGCTTCGTGCTGCCGTCGCTGTTCTTCCGCGCGTTGAAGATCGGCGATGTACGCGCGCCGCGCGGTCGTGTAACGGCCGACCATCCACGGGAGCAGTCCGCTCACGCCGACGTCGATGATCAGCAACCGCCAGTCCCGGTCGCCGCGGTCGACCGGGATGAGGTTGCAGGCGACGAGCCCGGCGAGCATCGCGGCGAGCGCGGCCACCGCGGGTTTGGTCGAGAGCCAGGCGCCCGCACGGTATCCCGCGATCAGCACGCCCGCGTTGGTGGCCTGCAGGTAGTGGTCGTAGGGGAACAACAGCAGCGGCGCGGCGATGAGAAGTGTGGCGTGCGCGGCCGAAACCCAGCCCGAGTACCGAGACGGCCCGGCGAGCGCGATGTTGGCGAGAATCCCGCCGAACAGCACCACCCACGCCTGCCAGCCGAGGGAGAGCGGCGGCCCGGCGATGAGGTATATCCCGGCGTCGGAGACCAGACAGACGGCCGCGACCGCACCGGCCTGCCTCGCCAGCGAACCACTGATGTCCCGCACGCGCCCAACTCTGCCCTATTTCGGTGGACAAAGGTTCTTAAGATCGAAAGCCATGAGGGCCGCGAAGACGCCCGTGCTCTGGACGACAGGGGCACCGGGCGCCGGGAAATCGACCACCGCCTGGGGTTTGTACACGCGCGTCGTGGAAGCGGGTGGCAACGTCGCGTACGTCGACATCGACCAGCTCGGGTTGATCGGTCCACCGCCAGGTGGTGGCGAAGCCGCGCACGCGATCAAGGCGGCCAATCTGCTCCAGGTGCTGGAGATCCTGCGCCACCGGGGCACCCGGCAGGTCGTCGTGTCCGGGGTGGTGGATCCCGAAAACGGTGTCGAGTCGTCCTTCGAGGGCCGCGACTTCGACCTCACGCTCGTCCGCCTGACCTGCGATCGTGACGAACTGCGGAGCCGTTTCCTCGGCCGTGGTTCGCCGGCCGAGGCCCTGCCCGACCTCTTCGCGGTGGCCGCCGCCTACGACCGCACCGGCTTCGGCGAGGAGATGGACACGACCGGCCAGCGCCCGGAACAGACCGTGGAGGCCTTGTTCCGGCGTTGCGTCGTGGCCGACGGACCGGTCCGCCGACCGGACCTGGGGGAGCCTCTGCCCGGACCGGTGACCGTGGTGACCGGTCCGACGGCGGTCGGCAAGTCGACGGCCGCGTGGCGGGTGCTGCGGGACTTCTGGCAGCAGGAGACGCCGGTCGCCTATGTCGATCTCGCGCAGCTCGGGTTCGCCCACCCCGGCCCGGACCCGGCGTTGGAGGCGGCGAACCTCGCGGCACTCTGGCGCGGCTACCGTGAGGCTGGAGCGCGGCGACTTCTCGTCGTGGCCAGAGAATTGCGCCCGGAGCACCGCCGGGTCTTCGAGGAGGTCACCGTCGTCCATCTCGACGCGGACGCCGCGGCGCTCGCCGAACGCGTCCGGCGCCGGTCCGATGGCGACTCCGCGCTGCTGGCAGGCGACGAACTCCGTGGCGCGCCACCCGGTGTGCGGGACCGGGTGGCCGCCCGCGCGGTCACCGAGGCGGAGCGGATGCGGGCGTCCCGCGGCGACCGCGTCGTCCTCGACACCTCCGGACAGGAGCCCGCCGAGACGGCCGCCGCCCTGCTCGCCGCCGTGCGTCAATAGCCGGCGCGCGGACCGCCCTGACCCTGCTGACCCTGCTGACCCTGTTGTCCTTGACCGGGCTGGCCGCCGGTCTGGCCGCGCTGGTTCTGCCCGGCCTTTCCGATGGTCGTCGCCGTCGCGGTGTCCCCGGAGACCTTGGCGGTCACCGTCACCGTCTCGCCGGTCTTGGGGTCGCCGGTCTTCCGCGTCGACGCGTCGATCGTGTAGACCTGCCGGTAGCCGTCCTTGCTGGTCAGACTGACGGACGTCGCGCTGATCTCGGTGATCTCCCCGGTCTGCAGCCGCTCCGTGCTGTAGCCGCCTTTGCCGTCCGGGACGACGAAGTCGCCGTGCAGTGTGTCACGCGGCATGCCCCCGCCGGGGCCGATCATCACCCGGCCACCGCCGGGGCCGCCCATCATCCCGCCCTGAGCGCGTTCGGCCCCGTTCGCGACGGTTCCCGCCCAGATCGCGGCTCCGCCGCCGGCGGCGATCACCACCGCCACCCCGGCCGCGACCGCGGTCTTGCGGCCGGACCACGCTTTCTTGGGGGTACCGGGCGGGACGGGCGCGCCCCAGGCGGCGGGTTCTCCCGTCGCGGGCTCGGTCGGCCCCGCGGGCTCGCCGGGTTTGGTCGGTTCGGTCATCTGGTCGCCTCCGTGTACTCGGTTGCGGCCATGCTCGGCGCCGTCGCTGTGCGGAAGCTGTGCCGACCGTGGGCACGCGCTGTGATTCCGCCCCGGCCGGGTGATCGTTCACAGGAAACGCACAGGCCGGACACAGGGAAGCCTCAACGGAGGCGCTCAGGATGGCAGCATGACCAGTGTGAACGTCCCTTCGTCAGGTTCCGCGAAGGCAGGCCTGCGCCGTGCCGACGGCAGTCCCGTGCGGGTGCTGGTGGTCGACGACGAGGCGACGTTGTCCGAACTCGTGTCGATGGCCCTGCGCATGGAGGGCTGGGACCTCCGCACCGCCGCCGACGGCGTCGAGGCGGTCCGGGTCGCCAGGGAGTTCCGGCCGGACGCGGTGGTACTGGACGTCATGCTGCCGGACATGAACGGGCTGGAGGTGCTGCGCCGCCTGCGTTCCGAGGTGCCGAACCTGCCGGTGCTGTTCCTGACCGCGAAGGACGCGGTGGAGGACCGGATCGCCGGGCTCACCGCGGGCGGCGACGACTACGTCACCAAACCGTTCAGCCTGGAGGAGGTCGCGCTGCGATTGCGCGCGCTGCTGCGGCGCGCGGGCGGGGTCGCCGGGCCGAGCGGTTCGACGCTCGTCGTCGGCGACCTGACCCTGGACGAGGACAGCCGCGAGGTGCACCGCGGTGGTGATCCGGTGCCGCTGACCGCCACCGAATTCGAACTGCTGCGCTACCTCATGCGCAATCCGAAGCGCGTGCTGTCGAAGGCGCAGATCCTGGACCGGGTGTGGAGCTACGACTTCGGCGGCCAGGCCAACATCGTCGAACTGTACATTTCCTACCTCCGCAAGAAGATTGACGCCGACCGGGAACCGATGATCCACACGATGCGCGGCGCCGGGTATGTCCTCAAGCCCGCGGGCTAGGCGGCCCTGGTCCCTGCGACGGCGGCTGATCGCCCAGGTCGCGGGGCTGCTCGCGCTCGTCTGCCTGGTGGTGGGCGTGGTGACCGAACTGGCGTTGCGGGACTTCCTGTTCGGCCAGCTCGACGCGCGGATCGCCGAGACCAGCGAACGTGCCAGCCGTCCGCCGCCGCCGGGCCGTCCGGGTGGCGATCGGGTTCCCGAAGGCCTGCGTGCCTACGGCCAGAGCACCGGTTCGTTGTTCGTGAACATCCTCCCGGACGGCCGGGTGGTCGCGGCCGTGCTGCGGTCCAGCTACGACGCGAAGGTCGCCGACCCGTTCCCCCACGACCCGATCGGCCCGGCCCAGCTGTCGGCCCTGCTGCGGTCGACGCCGACCGACAAGCCGACTGACGTGGACCTCGGGGCGCTCGGGGAGTACCGCGTGGTGGCCAAGCAGGCGTCCAACGGCGGGATCGCGATCACCGGACTGCCCACAAAGGACGTCACGGATACCTTGTGGAACCTGGGTTTCATCTTCGGCGGGGTCGCCATCGGCGGCATCCTGCTGGCCGGCGCGCTCGGCGCGGTGACCGTCCGGCGCACCATGCAACCCCTCGACCGGCTGGCCGCCACCGCGACCAGGGTCGCCGAACTCCCGTTGGACCGCGGCGAGGTCGCGCTCTCCGAACGAGTGTCCGAAGTGGACACCGATCCGCGGACCGAGGTCGGCAAGGTCGGGTTCGCGCTCAACCGCATGCTCGGGCACATCGCGGCCGCCCTGTCCGCGCGCCAGGCCAGCGAGAGCCGGGTGCGCCGGTTCGTCGCGGACGCCAGCCATGAACTGCGGACGCCGCTCGCGGCCATCCGCGGCTACGCGGAACTCACTCGCCGCTCCGGCTCCGAGGTGCCGCCGGACATCGCGTTCGCGATGGGGCGGGTGGAATCGGAATCCACCCGGATGACCGGCCTCGTCGAGGACCTGCTGCTGCTCGCGCGGCTCGATTCCGGCCGCCCGGTGGTGCACGAGCCGGTCGATCTCTCCCGGCTGGTCGCGGACGCCGTCGCCGACGCGCACGTCTCCGGGCCGGAGCACAAATGGCTGCTGGAGGTCCCGCCCGAACCGATCACCGTCCTCGGCGACGCGGGTCAGTTGCACCAGGTGGTGATCAACCTGCTCGGCAACGCGCGCACGCACACCCCGGCCGGAACCGAAATCACCACCGCTCTATCCACAGTGGACTCCATGGTGACACTGTCCATTGTCGACACCGGGCCGGGAATCCCGCCGGAGTTCCTCCCGGACGTCTTCGAACGGTTCGCCCGCGGCGACGATTCCCGATCGCGGGCGGCGGGCAGCACCGGACTCGGACTGGCCATCGTCGCGGCCGTGGTCGCCGCGCACGGGGGGCAGGTCGGGGTGGCCAGCCGTCCGGGGCGGACGGAGTTCCGGGTTCAGTTCCGCGCCGCTCCTGTTCAGCGCTGATTCACGGCGTCCACTCGCTGTTCGCGCCGCACAGGATGACGCAGGGCAGCTCGCCGCCGGTCCGCCCGGCCAGCCAGGCGGCGAACGGGACCGCCGCGGCCGGTTCGACGGCGAGCCGGAACTCCTCCCAGAGCCGGTCCCGTGCGGCGAGCAGTTCCGCGTCGCTGACCAGCACGGACGTGACCCGCGTCCGGAGTACCTCGAACGGGACGCTCCCGATCCTGCTCGCGCCCAGCGCGGACGCCGCCACCGAGTCGATGTCCACGTCCACCGGCGTTCCCGCCGCCAGCGCCGCGTTGAGCGCACGGCACCCTTCGGGTTCGACGGCGAATGTCGGCAACCCGGCCAGCGACGTCCCGGCGACCAGCCCACCACCGCCGACGGCGACCAGGAAGGCGTCGACGTCCGGCGCGTCCTCGATCACCTCGGCCGCGACGGTGCCCTGGCCGGCGACGACGGCGGGATCGTCGTAGGCGGGGAGGTACCGCGTACCCGGCTCGGACGCGGCTTCGAGCGCCTTCGCGGCCGCCTCGGCGTACGTCGTGCCGTGGCGGATGAGCTTCGCGCCCGTGGCCTCGATCCGATCCGTCTTCGCCTGCGGAGCGGACTCCGGCACGTACACCGTCGCGGGCACGTTGAGCAGCGAAGCCGCCGTCGCCACGCCCAGCCCGTGGTTACCGCCGGACGCCGTCAGCACCCGCTCCGGCAGCGGACCGCTCACCAGCGCGTTCACCGCACCCCGCAGTTTGAACGACCCGCTCCGCTGCAGATGCTCCAGCTTGAGGACGAGCGGCCGCCCGTCGACTTCGGCGCGCAGCACCGGCGTGCGTCGCACGAACGGATGGACGGCTTCGGCGGCTTCGCGGACATCTTCCCAGGTCGGAGTACTCATACCCCCCACTGTCCTCCATGCCGGGACGGGAGTGACTACACTGGTCCCCGGACCCCGCGCGGCGTCCATCTTGTGAACCTCCCCAGGGCCGGAAGGCAGCAAGGATAAGCAAGCTCTGACGGGTGCGCGGGGTCCCCTTTCATTTCCGGGGCTCGAAGATGCCGAAGACGTCTTTCGGCGGTATCGGGGACGGCAGGGCGTCCGCGTCGGTGATGGGCCGCGCTTTGCCTCGCAGGTCACGGAGGTCTTCGCCCGCGACACAACGCGCCGGATAGGTCGCCGAGGCGGCCCGGCGGGTCATGTCGGTCACGGGCAGTTCGACGCGAGAAGCGGCGACCACGATGTTGCCGAAGCGGCGGCCCCGCAGGACACCCGGTTCCGCGAGCAGCGCGAGGTGCGGGAACGACGTCGCCAGTGTCGCCAGGAAACGGCGGAGGAACGGCAGATTCGGGCCGTCGGAGACGTTCGTGAGGTAGGTCCCGCCCGGTCGGAGGACGCGCGCGACCTCGTTCGTGAACTCCACGGTCGCGAGCCCGCCGGCGAACACTCCCCGCTCGAAGGCGTCCACGATGACCAGGTCGGCCGAAGCGTCATACCTGCCGGAGACGCCTTCGCGGCCGTCGCCGACACGGACCTTCAGTCCCTTCAGACCCAGCTGCTCGCGGATGAGCGCGACGAGTTCGCCGTCGGCGTCGAAGACCAGTTGACGTGAGCGCGGCCGCGTCGCCGTGATGTAGCGGGGGAGGGTGCAGGCCGCTCCGCCGACGTGCAGCACGTCGAGCGGCCCTTCGCCGAGGCAGTCGACGACGTCGGCGATCCGGCGGACGTAGTCGAACTCGAGATCCGTGGGATCGTCGAGGTTGACGTGCGACTGGGCGACCCCGTCGACCGTGATCGTCCAGGCGTTCGGGCGATCGGTGTCGCGGAGCAGTTCGGCGGCGCCGAAGCGGACCGGGTAGGTGCCTGGGGTCGGTGCTGGTCCCACCTGTCGGGCCCTCCCGGTAGTCTCGCGGCCGTGGCATTAGCGCTGTACCGAAAGTACCGTCCGGCTACCTTCGCCGAGGTCGTCGGGCAGGAGCATGTGACCGATCCGCTGCGGACCGCGTTGGCGGCCGGCCGGATCAACCACGCCTACCTCTTCTCCGGCCCGCGCGGCTGCGGCAAGACCTCCAGCGCGCGCATCATGGCGCGGTCGCTGAACTGCGCGAAGGGCCCGACACCGGATCCGTGCGGCGAGTGCAACTCGTGCCGCAACCTCGCGCCCGAGGGCCCCGGCAGTGTCGACGTCACCGAACTCGACGCCGCCAGCCACGGTGGTGTCGACGACGCCCGCGAACTGCGGGACAGGGCCTTCTACGCCCCGGCGGACTCGCGCTACCGCGTCTTCATCATCGACGAGGCGCACATGGTCACCACGCAGGGTTTCAACGCCCTGCTGAAGATCGTGGAAGAGCCGCCGGAGCACCTGATCTTCATCTTCGCGACCACCGAACCGGACAAGGTGCTGCCCACCATCCGGTCGCGGACGCACCACTACCCCTTCCGGCTGATCCCGCCCAGTTCCATGCGCGAGCTGCTCGAACGCAACGTCGCCGCCGAGGGCGCGAAGGTCGAGCCCGCCGTGTACCCGCTGGTCATCCGGGCGGGCGGCGGTTCGGCGCGGGACACGCAATCGGTGCTGGATCAGCTGCTGGCGGGGGCCGGGCCGGACGGCGTCGACTACTCGCGGGCGGTGTCCCTGCTGGGCGTCACCGACGTGGCGCTCATCGACGGCATGGTCGACGCGCTGGCCGCGGACGACGCGGCCGCGGTGTTCGGCACCGTCGAGAAACTCGCCGAGGCCGGGCACGATCCGCGCCGGTTCGCCACCGACCTGCTCGACCGCCTGCGCGATCTGGTGATGCTGCGTTCGGTGCCGGATGCGGGGGAACGCGGACTGGTCTCCGCGCCGGACGACGAACTCAAGAAGATGCAGGAGCAGGCCGCCAAGCTGGAGCCGGCCACGCTCTCGCGCTACGCCGACATCGTCCACAATGGACTTCTGGAGATGCGGGGCGCGACCTCGCCGCGGCTGGTGCTGGAACTGCTGACGGCACGGATGCTGCTGCCGTCGGTCGCCGAGGGCGCCAACGCGCTGCTCGCCCGGCTCGAACGGCTCGAACGCCGCGCCGCTTCGGCACCCGCGCCGGTCGCCGGTGCCGCTCAAGCCGTCCAGGCCGCTCCGGTCGCCCAGACGGCGCCGGTCGCTTCGGTGGGCGCGGCGCCGACCCCGGTCGCTCCCGCCGGTGAGCCCGTTCGTGAGTTTCAGCGGCCCTCGCGTCGTGCTCCTGCTTCCGACCAGCAGGCCACGCCGGTCCAGCAGCCCGCGCCGGCGGCTCAGCCCGCCGCGCGGCCCGAGCCGGTCGCTCCCCAACGTCCTTCCGTCCCCGCTGCCTCTCCGGCGCCCGCGGCCACGCCGGCGCCTGCGGCGGCTTCGAGTGGCGGGTCGGACGCGGACGGGATCCGCGGCCGCTGGCCGCAGGTGCAGGCCGCGATCCGCAAGCTCCCGGGTGGCGCCGTGACCGGGGCGATGCTCACGCAGGCGAGTGTGGTCGGCGTCGAAGGCAACGCCGTCACCCTCACGCACAACGCGGAACCGGTGGCACTCAGGCTTTCCGAACCGCAGCACACGGAGCGCATCGCGGCCGCGTTCAAGGAGGTCTTCGGCGGCGACTGGCAGGTACGGTGCGTGCACGGCGCCGCGCAGACCCGGCAGGCCGCCGCTCCCAAGGCCACCGCGCCGCCGCCTTCGGCCGAGCGATCGTTCACCCGCCGGTCCGCCGAGGTGTCCGGCGCCCCTGCGGCGCCTCCGCCGCCGCCGAAGCCGGAGCCTCAGCGGCCCAAGGTCGCGACGACGGAACCGGACATTCCGCTCCCGCCCGAGCCGGTCGAGGACGACGAAGAGCTCTACTCGGAGGACGCGAGCCCCGCTCCGCCCCCTCCGCCGCTCCCGCCCGAGCAGGACCCGGAGGAGATCGCCCGGAAGCTGCTCACCGACCACCTCAACGCCCGCCCCCTCGAAGAACGCTGACGAGCGCTGACGAGAACGCTGACGAGCGCTGACGAGAACGCGTTTCGTCCTCTAAATGCGGTAGTTCGCGATGCCAACTACCGCATTTAGAGGACGAAACGCGGCGGGGCGAACGCGGTGGGGGGTCAGGCCGCCAGGTAGTCCGCGATGGCCTTCGCGATGGAGGCGGCGTACTGCTGGCGCCCTTCTTCGCTCGCCATCGCCGCGGCTTCGGCGGCGTTGCGCATGTTCCCGCATTCGACGAGTGCGGCGGGCCGGGTCGAGAGGTTGAGCCCGGCGAGGTCGGAACGCGGCGCGAGCCCGTTCGAACCGAGGTAGGTCGACGTCGGGAAGCCACCCGCGCGGAGGCCGTCCCGCAACGCCGTCGCGAGTTTCGCCGAGGGCTCGCCCTGCTGCGCGTTCAAGGGCGGTGCCGAATAGGCGATGTGGAAACCGTGCGCACCGGCGGAATTCGAGCCGTCGGCGTGGATCGACACGACAGCGTCCGCCGCCGCGTCGTTCCCGATCGCGGCGCGTTCGTTCACGCACGGACCGACGCCGTTGTCGTTCTGCCGGGTGAGGATGACCCGGATTCCCTTGGCGCTCAAGGCTTCCGCGATCCGCTGCGACACATCCCAGGTGAACGCGTGCTCGGCGTAGCCGGAATTCGTCGAGGTTCCGGTGGTGTTGCACGGTTTCGTCTTGCCTCGCCCGGCGGGCACCTGCTTGTTGATCTCGCCGGGCCTGCCCGCGTTGCCGCCGTTGTGCCCGGGGTCCAGCACGACGACCTTCCCCGTCGCCGGTCGCTGAGTGGCGGGTGGCGGTTGCGGCGCGCTCGAAGGCGGCACCGAACTCGATTGCGTCGGCTGCGGAGGCGTGGTGAAGACGGTGGTGGTCCCCGGAGCGGACGACGTCGACGGCGGCGACGCGGGGGTCTCGACCCCACACGCCGCGAAGAGCGTCAATCCGATCGCCATCACCAGGCTCAGCCGTCGTCGCACGGCGCCAACGGTGCCATACGAGTGGCGGCTAGGCTGGTAGGCGGCACGGATTTTCCAGGAGAGGACCGATCGGATCATGGTGCAACCCGGTGGCGGCTTCGACCTGTCGCAGATCATGCAGCAGGCACAGCAGATGCAGCAGAAGCTGGTCGAAGCCCAGGAAGAACTGGCCAACACGGAGGTGACCGGCACCTCCGGCGGCGGCCTCGTCACCGCGACCGTGTCCGGCGACAGTCAGCTCAAGTCGTTGTCCATCGACCCCAAGGTGGTCGACCCCGACGACGTCGAGACCCTGTCCGACCTGGTCGTCGCGGCCGTGCGGGACGCCTCGGCCAACGCGCAGAAGCTCACCGAACAGAAGCTCGGCCCGCTCGCGGGCGGCCTCGGTGGCGGGATGCCGGATCTCGGCGGCTTCCCCGGGCTCGGCGGCTAGCTTGTACGAGGGTGTCGTCCAGGATTTGATCGACGAGCTCGGGCGACTGCCCGGCGTCGGTCCCAAGAGCGCGCAGCGGATCGCCTTCCACCTGCTGGCGGCCGATCCGGCGGATATCTCGCGCTTGCAGGAAGTGCTCGGCAAGGTCAAGGAAGGCGTGCAGTTCTGCGAGGTCTGCGGCAACGTCTCGGAGCAGGAGACCTGCCGGATCTGCCGTGACACCCGCCGCGACCTCACGGTCATCTGCGTGGTCGAGGAGCCGAAGGACGTACTCGCGGTCGAGCGGACGCGCGAGTTCAAGGGCCGCTACCACGTACTCGGCGGCGCGCTGGACCCGTTGTCCGGGATCGGTCCGGAGCAGTTGCGCATGCGTGAGCTGCTCGCGCGGATCGGCGGCGCGGAGATCAGCGAGATCATCATCGCGACCGACCCGAACACCGAGGGCGAGGCGACCGCGACGTACCTCGTACGGATGCTTCGCGACTTCCCGGGCCTGCGGGTGACGCGGCTGGCGTCCGGGCTGCCGATGGGCGGTGACCTGGAGTTCGCGGACGAGCTGACGCTGGGACGCGCTCTTTCCGGCAGGCGGGCTCTCTAAGCTCCGCTTCGCCGGTTTCGAACGCTATGAAAGGTCCTTTCCTCGCAAAATTTGCAAGGAAAGGACCTTTCATAGCGCGCGTGTGGAGGGCCGGGCGACCGGACGTCAGCAGTAGCCCAGTCGCGCCAGCGTGTCGACGATGATCTCCGACGGGTGGAACTTCTCGACCCAGGACTCACCGCGGCGGTTCTGGTAGGTGTCGAGGAAGTTCTGCAGCTTGTCCCCGCGCATCTCGGTCAGCACGACGGTCTCGCCGAGGTGCTGCGGTGTCTCGGTGCGCTCGCGGTGCACCGCGCACGGCAGGCCGAGGTAGTAGCACTCCGCGGACAGACCACCCGAGTCGGTGACGACGTACTCGGCGCGCGCGACCAGCGGCAGGAACTTCAGGTACCGCATCTTCGGCTGGATGATGAAGTTCTTCTCGTCGAAGAGGTTCGCCAGGCCCAGCGAGCGGATCTTCTCGCGCTCGGGCGCGCCCGCCATGTAGAGGATCGGCATCTGCTTGCTCTGCTCGCGCAGGATCTCCAGCGCCTCGCGGTACTTGTCCGCGCGCGAGACCAGCTCGAAGCGGTGCAGGGTGGCGAGACCGAACTTCTCCGGCAGCCCCTCGAGGTCGAGCGGCCCGTTGATGGCCAGCCGCATCGCGTCGATCGCGGTGTTCGCCTCGGTGTCGACGACGACACCGCGGGCGTTGCGGAGGTTGTTCACCTCACGAGCGCTCGGCGCGAAGTGCATGTCGACGATCTTCGCGGCGATCTTCCGGTTCAGCTCCTCCGGCAGCGGCGACATGATGCTGCCCGATCGCGCGCCCGCCTCGACGTGCCCGACCCGCGACTTGAGGATCCGCTTCCCGATGAGCGAGCCGTACGGCGTGGTGAAGGTGTCACCGTGCACCAGTACCAGCGGCGGACGGCCGTCCTCGACCAGCGCGGCCTTCAGCTCGGCGCGGCGGCTCCACGCGGTGCGCAGCACCTGCGCGGCCCAGCCCGGCACCTGCGCGGGCGACTCCAGGTTGTGCGCCTTCTCCTTCGGTACCAGCCAGACGTCGGGCTCCGGGAGGTTCAGGTCGGCGAGAACGTCCGAGACCTCGTCGACGTGCTGCGCGGTGAACCAGATCTTCGGCCGGACCCCGCGTTCGAGGATGCCGTGGTAGACCGGCGCGATTTTGATCAGTTCCGCCGTGGTGCCGAGAATGAAGGAAATCACCGGAAGGGCCATTCTGTCGGGGTCTGCGGTGCCCGAAGGATACTGGTGGCCCGCGCAAGGTAGCCTCGCCGGGGTGAGTGCGAATTCGCTCCTCCCGGCCCTGTCCGTGGTGATCCCGGTCTACAACGAGCAGAACTGGATCGACCGCAGTGTGGGCGCGCTGATCGCGTCGGCACAGGCGGCGAACTGGCCGGTCGAGGTGATCGTGGTCGACGACGGCAGCACCGACGGCACCGGCGACAAGCTCGCCAAGCTGCAGGAACTGTACGGCATCACGGTCCTCACCCAGCCGAACAGCGGCCGGTTCGAGGCACGTCGGGCGGGGATCGCGAAGGCGTCCGGACAGCAGATCCTGTTGCTCGACAGCCGCGTGATCGTGGATCCGGGCTCGCTCACCTTCCTCCGCGATCAGCTCGTGGACCACCCCGAACGCACGGTGTGGAACGGTCACGTCAACGTCGCGTCCGAACACAATCCGTATGCGGGATTCATGGCGGGTCTGGTCAAGATCCCGTGGCGCCGTTATTGCGCGAACCCGCGGTTGATGTCGTTCGGTATCGAAGAGTTCGACGTCTTCCCGAAAGGCACCGGATTCTTTTCCGCGCCCAAGGACGTTCTCGAGGATTCGTCCAACGCGTTCGAGTCGCTCTTCGAAGACGTCCGTTTCGCGAGTGACGACACGGGTGTTCTGCGGTGGATCGCCGAACGGCACCGCATCTTCCTCGCCCCCGACTTCTCCGCGACCTACCACGGTCGCGATTCGTTCAAGAAGTTCATCGGGCAGTCGTATTTCCGCGGCACCACCTTCGTCGATTCCTACCTCGCGTCGCCCGGCCCGGCGCGCAACGGCCTGTTCGCCGCGATGGCCGTCGGCGTGCTCGGACTCGGAGTCGCCGCGAAGCGCCCGAAGACCGCCGTCGCGCTGGCCGCCGCGGGGTCGACGGCCGCCGGGTTCGCGGTGACGAAGTTCGGCGCGACCAAGGCCGAGGCCAAGGCCGTCGCCCAGCTCGCGCCGGTGTTCGCCGCCGGTTTCGGCGCCGGAGCGCTCCGCGGCCTCTTCATGGCACTGCGAGCACGGCTGCGTAAATGAGCAACGCGGTGAGCAGTGAAGAACTGGCCAAGGACACCGGGAAATCCGCCGGCCGGATCGGTGTCTACCTACTGATCGCCATCGCGCTCGGCTATGTCCTCACCGTGGTCTGGGGGCGTGTCCTCCCGCCTGAGGACAACGCCGTCCTGCTCTCCTTCTGGGGCATGTTGATGGGGCTGGGCGCCGCCCTGTCCCCGCTGGAGCAGGAGATCTCCCGCCAGTCCGCGCACGCCGCGATCGAGGGCCGCAAAGCCGGGCGCCCCGCGGTGATCGCGTTCGTCACCAGCGCGATCGCCGTGGCGGTCGTCGGGCTGGTCACGTTGCTCCCGCCGATCACCGAAAAGGTCTACGGCGGCCAGTTCGCGCTCGCGGTGATCGTGCTCGCCGGCGGCCTTTCGTTCGCCTTCCAGTTCGCCGCGCGCGGCCTGCTCATCGGCCAGGACCACGTCCGGTCCTACTCTTGGCTGATCCTCGTCGAGGCGGCCGTGCGGATCCTCGTGGTCGCCGCGCTCGTGGTCGCCGGGCTCACCCAGCTGTACTGGTTCGCCATCGCCGCCGCGACCGGCTCGTTCGCCTGGCTGCTGTTCGCCCGCGGCGCCGCCAAGCTGGTCGACCCCAAGCTGGACGTCGACGAGCCCGCGAAGCCGATCGTCACGAACATGCTGATGCTCCTCGCGGGTGCCGGGCTGACCGCGAGCGTCATCACCGGCTACCCGGCGCTGGTCAGCCTGCTGGCGCCCGGCGGCGACAAGGACAAGCTCGGCGTGCTCTTCCTCGCCCTGTTCGTGGCGAGGACGCCGCTGACCCTGATGGCGCCGGTCCAGGCCCTCGCGGTCCCGACCGTGGTGCGGCTGTCCAGCACCGAAGAGGGCAAGCACCGGCTGCGCAGGCTGCTCGCGCTCGGTTCGGCTGGCGCGCTGGCGCTCGCGGCCCTCGGCGCGCTGATCGGCTACCTGATCGGCCCGTGGGTGGTCCGCCTGGTCTACGGCGCCAAGAACGACCCCGAGGCCTGGTGGATGGCCGGGCTGGTCTGGTCGTCGGTGCTGCTGGCCACGATGCAGCTGCTCGCCGCCGTGCTGGTCGCGCAGGCCAAGGCCACAAAGGTGCTGATCACCTGGGCCGCCGTCGTCGTCGCGACCGCGCTGGTCCTGCTGTTCTTCCCCGGCGACACCGTCGTGCGGGCCGTCGTCGGCCTCGCCGCGGGGCCGACGGTCGGGTTGCTGGTCGTCATGGCGTTCGTGGTGCGGGGCACGCCGGAGACGGGCAACGCACGGCCGTCCGAAACGTCTCGATAGTGTGGCCGCGCCATCACGCGCCGCGAAACGCGATGGCGTTCCTACGCCGAAATAGGGTTGGACAGCGAATTCGATGAACGTTCTTTTGGTGGTACTGGCGTTCTGGCTGCCGGGGCTCGTCTTCGGCGCCGCGATCAGGCTGCGCGGCTGGACCCTCGCCGCGGCGGCCCCGCTGCTGACCTTCGGCCTCGTCGCGATCGCCATCCCGATCCTCGGCGGACTCGGCATCCGCTGGTCGATGCTCAACGTCGGGCTGTGGGTACTGGCGTTGTCCGTCGTCGGCTTCGGACTGTCGTTCCTCGTCCTCCGGTTCACCGCGAAACGGCACCCCGACTGGGCTGAAGACGACGAGGACGCGCCGAAGCGGTCTTTGCGTGATCACCTGCTCATCGGCGCGGGCGTGGTGGTCGGCCTCGGCGTCGGCGCGGTGACCTTCCTGCGCGGCTCGCATTCGCTGGACAACGTCCAGCAGGACTGGGACGCCCCCTTCCACGGCAACCTGGTGCGCTGGATCGCCGAGCACGGCGACGCGCGGCCGTCCACGGTCGGCACCATCGCGAACCTGCCGAAACAGACCGATTACTTCTACCCGGACACCTATCACGCGCTGCTCGCCCTGGTCTTCGGCAAGGGTGGCCTGACGATGATGCCGACGCTGAACCTGGCGGCGCTCATGGTCGTGCTGGCCATCCCGCTCGGTGTCGCCGCGATGTGCCGCGCCTGGCGGATGCCGGTACTCGCGACCGCCGCCGCCGCGGCCGTGTCCACCTGGTTCACCGCGTTCCCGTACGACTCGCTGTGGCGCGGTCCGCTGTGGCCGTACGTCGCCGGTGTGGCCCTCGTCCCCGCCATGCTCGCGCTCGCCCACCTGCTGCTCAAGCCGCGGGGGATCGCCGGGCCGGTCGCGATCGGTGTCGGCGTCGCCGGGCTGGCGGGTCTGCACACCAGCCTGATCTTCGTCATCATGGTCTACTTCCTGCTGATCCTGCTCGCGGTGTTGTTCCGCCTCGAGAAGATCGACTGGCGCCGCAGCGCGACCTCGCTGGTGGCCACGATCGTGGCGGCGGTCGTGCTGGGCGTGCCGCAGGTCCTCCCGGCGCTGTACAACGCGGGTGGCGTGACCGGTGCGTCCTGGGCGTCGGAAGCCACCGTCTCCGGCGCGCTCGGGCAGACACTCACCTTCTCCCCGATGGCGGCCTTCCCGCAGTGGTGGATCGGCGTCCCGGCGATCATCGGCGTGTTCTTCCTGGTCCGGCACCGGCGGATGCTCTGGATGGTCGGGGCGTACGTCGTGCTCGGCGGGCTGTTCGCCGCGACGATCTCGCTGGAGACCCCGCTCATCCACACCCTGACCGGGGTGTTCTACAACGACCACTGGCGGATCGGCGCGCTCGTGCCGCTGGCGGGCGCGGTCGCGTTCGGCGAGTTCGTGCACACCGCGTCGGGCAAGTTCGCCGAGAAGCTCGGCGAGCGCAAGCCGAACCTGAACCCGTTCACCGCGACGGTCGTCGGCGCGGTGGTGATCGGGCTCGTGGTCACGGCGCTGAGCAAGGGCGGCTACATCGGCCGCAACTCCTCGACGCTCGCGATGAAGTACAGCGACGGTCCCGCCGTCAGCAAGGCCGAGGAAGCCGCCTACACCTGGCTCGCCCAGCACGTCGTACCCGGCGAACGGGTCATGAACGACCGGGCCGACGGCTCGGTGTGGATGTACGCCCTTTCGGGGGTTCAACCGGTCGAGTGGACCAACTACGGCGCCGAGTTCACCACCAAGCCGGGCTGGCTCAGCGTGTTCCTGAACGACATCAACCGGGAGCCCCGGGTCCGGCAGGCGCTCGACGAGCTCAAAGTGCGCTACGTGATCGTCGGCAAGGGCAAGGTCGCGCCTGCTTCGAAGCCGGCGGTGGGGCTCCAGCGTCTCGACATCACTCCGGGTTTCAAGCGCGTCTTCCGTAACTCCGACGCGTCGATCTACGAAATCGAAGGTCAGCAAGGTGTGGTCGCCGCCGGCGCCACCACCGGGTCCGACACCGCTCACGGCCAGTAAGAAGATAGAGTGATCCAGTGTCCAGTACGTCCGTGACCACCCGTCGCGTACTCATCGTGATGCCTGCCTTGAACGAGCAGGCCAGCGTCGGCGCGGTCATTTCCCAGGTCAAGCAGTCCTTGCCGGGCATGGACGTGCTGGTGGTCGATGACGGTTCCTCCGACGACACCGCCAAGCTCGCCCGTGCCGCGGGTGCGGAGGTGGCCCGCTTGTCGGTCAACCTCGGCGTCGGCGGGGCCATGCGCACCGGTTTCCGGTACGCGGCGGCCCGCGGTTACGACGTCGTCGTCCAGGTGGACGCAGACGGCCAGCACGACCCGGAAGAGGTCGGCGCCCTGCTCGACGCGCTCGACGACGTCGACATCGCGATCGGTTCGCGATTCGCGGGCAAGGGCTCGTACAAGGCGAGCGGCCCGCGGAAATACGCGATGGTCGTGCTCTCGCTCGTTTTCTCCCGGCTCGCGAAGACCAAGCTCACCGACGTGACCTCCGGGTTCAAGGCGATGGGTCCGCGCGCGATCAAACTGTTCGCCGCGTACTACCCGGCCGAATACCTCGGCGACACGGTCGAATCGCTGGTGATGGCGATCCGGGCCGAACTGAAGATCAAGGAAATCCCGGTGATCATGCGCGAACGGGCGGCCGGAACGCCGAGCCATTCGCCGGTGAAATCGGCCATCTACCTCGGCCGAGCCGGACTCGCCCTGCTGCTGGCGCTGGTGCGCCGCCGCCCCGCCGTCGACTCGTCGGATTCGGCGTAAAAGGAGCTGATTATGGCTGGCTGGCGCATTCTCAGCATCGTCGTCGCCTGTCTCGTGCTGTTCGTCGTCCTCGAGATGATGCGACGGCGGAAACTGCGTGAGAAGTACGCGGGTGTGTGGCTCGTCCTCGCCATCGGTGTGGTGGTCCTCGCCCTCGTTCCGCAGGCCGCCGACTTCTTGGCTCGCGTAACCGGCGTCCAGACGCCGTCGAACTTCGTATTCCTGTTGGCAGGCGTGGTTCTGGCACTGGTCGCGTTGCATCTGTCGACCGAGGTCGGGCATCTCGAAGAAGAGGTCCGGACCTCTGTCGAGGAGATCGCGCTGCTCCGCTGCGAACTCGCCGATGCCCAGCGCGAACTGGAAGAACGTGTCGCCGCGCTGGAAGCCAGGACGGCCACGCCCGACAACGTCAAAGGGCTCCCCGAAGTGAGCCCCGCACGCGCACGCTGATCGACGCCGTTCTGGCGGCTCCGCCGAGGCTGGGCGCCGTCCGCGTGCTCGCCGTCGACGGGCCTTCCGGCTCCGGGAAGTCCACACTGGCAGGGAAGATCGTCGCGGAGCTCGCCGGCCGCGGGATCCGGACCACGCTGGTCAGCACCGACGAATTCGCCACCTGGGACGAACCCGTTTCGTGGTGGTCACGGCTGGAAACCGGCGTTCTGGAGCCCTTGCGCGCGGGCAAGCCGGGCGGTTACCGGCGGGTGGACTGGTCCAGCGGTGTCCCTCTGCCGGGTGAAGAAGTCGAAATCGACGTCCCCGAAGTTCTGGTGCTGGAGGGCGTTTCCAGTGGCAGGGCGCGGATCCGGCCGTCGTTGTCCCTGCTGGTCTGGCTGGACGGCGGAACCGAGCTCGAACGCCTGGACCGTGCCGCCGGCCGCGACGGCCCGGAATCCCGGGCGCCCCTGCGCCGCTGGCAGTTGTTCGAACGCGGCTGGTTCACCGTGGACGGGACCAGGGCGGCGGCGGATCGAGTGGTCACCTCTCGTGAGTGGTAATGACGGTTCTAACCGTCATTACCACTCACGAGACCGGCTGGCGTAGTGGTGGACACCCATTTGTGTTAGTGACCCGGCACTCTGCGCGTTAGTGGTCGAGAATTGATTACGCTCCGTCTGGAATTGCGGACACTTTGCGGTCGTATTGGCCTTCGCGTAGCGCGATCGTAACCTCACGTGCTTAAGTGCGGGCCGAGTTCCCGCTAGTGTCGGCGAGCACACCGATCGTCCGCGGAGTTCGAGTTTCCGACCGACCGGACGGTGACTAAAACACCGAAATTCTCCTCAAGGGGTGCCAGATGCAGCAACTGCGGGCGACCAGAGCGCGCCGTGTGGCCCTGATCGGGCTTGCCGGCGCACTCGCGGTCACCATTTCCGCTTGTGCCGACTCGAAGCGTGAAGAGGGCGCAGGAGGTGGCTCTGGAGGCACCATGGTCTTCGGCGCCGCCGGTAACCCGAAGACCTTCGACCCGCTGTTCAACGATGACGGTGAGACCTTCCGCATCATCCGCCAGATGATGGACACCCTGATCATGAACAAGCCGGGCACCGCGGACCTCGAGCCCGGCCTCGCGGAGAAGTGGGAAGGCAGCAACGAAGGCAAGACGTGGACCTTCTCCCTGAAGAAGGGCGTCAAGTTCCACGACGGCACCCCGTTCAACGCCGAAGCGGTCTGCTTCAACTTCAACCGCATGTTCAACATGAAGGGCGCCGCCGCCCAGAGTCAGATGATCTACTACGGCGACGTCTTCGAAGGCTTCGCCAAGAACGAGGGTGACGCCTCCGGCGCCCCGGTGTTCAAGGACTGCCAGGTCAAGGACGAGTCGACCGCCGTCCTGAACCTGAACAAGGCCAAGGGCGCCTTCCCGGCGGCCTTCACGCTGCCGTCGTTCTCGATCCAGAGCCCGGACGCGCTGAAGAAGTACAACGCCGACGCCGTCACCCAGAGCGGTGACTCGTTCTCCTATCCGGAGTACGCGCTGAAGCACCCGACCGGTACCGGCCCGTTCAAGTTCGAGAGCTGGGACCAGGCCAAGGGTGAGATCACGCTCTCCAAGGCCACCGACTCGCCGACCCAGACGGCCAAGCTCGACAAGCTGGTCTTCAAGGTCATCCCGGACGAGAACGCCCGCAAGCAGGCGCTCAAGGCCGGTGACATCCAGGGCTACGACTACCCGTCGCCCGCGGACTACGGCCTGCTGCGCAACGACGGTGAGCAGGTGCTCATCCGCCCGTCGTTCAACATTCTGTATCTGGGCATCAACCAGAAGAACAACCCGAAGCTGAAGGAACTCAAGGTCCGCCAGGCGCTGGCCTACGGCCTCAACCGTGAGCAGTTCGTGAAGTCGAAGCTCCCCGAGGGCGCCGAGACCGCGACGCAGTTCGTTCCGAAGGCGATCGATGGCTACAACGAGAACGTCACCAAGTACGACTACAACCTCCAGAAGGCGAAGGACCTCCTGAAGGAGGCCGGCGCCGAGGGCATGACGCTGAAGTTCTACTACCCGACCGAGGTCACCCGGCCGTACATGCCGAACCCGGCCGATATCTTCACCTCGCTGTCCGAGGACATGAAGGCCATGGGCATCAAGGTCGAGGCGATCGCCAAGCCGTGGAACGGTGGCTACAAGGACGACGTCCAGAAGGCAGGCAAGCAGGACGTGCACCTGCTCGGCTGGACCGGCGACTACAACGACGCCGGCAACTTCGTCGGCACCTTCTTCGGTCGCGAGAAGCCGGAGTTCGGCTTCAACAACGCGGAGCTGTTCTCGGCCATCTCGGCCGCGGACGCCGCGCCCGCCGGTGAGACGCACACCAAGGCGTACCAGGAAGTGAACCAGAAGATCATGGAATACCTGCCCGCCATCCCGATCTCCTACGGCCCCCCGGCGATCGTCGTCGGCCCGAAGGTGAAGGGCCTGGTGGCCAGCCCGCTGACCGACGAGCGTTTCTACACCGTCACGGTCAACTGATCCTCCACCACTAGTGGCTCAGGGGGTGGGTGCTACCGCGCTCACCCCCTGAAGTCCATTCCCGGGCTGGCAACAAAGGAACGCACGTGCTCCGTTTTCTCGTGCGTCGGCTGCTACAAGCGATACCGACGCTCTTGATCCTGTCCATTTTGATCTTCGCCTGGCTCCGGTCCTTGCCCGGTGGCCCCGCCGGCGCCCTGCTGGGTGACAAGGCGACCCCGGAGAAGATCGCCGACCTGAACAAGCTCCTCGGCCTCGACGATCCGATCTTCGTCCAGTACTTCAAGTTCCTCGGCCGGGCCATCACCGGCGACTTCGGCAACTCGCTGGTCTCCGCCCAGCCGGTCATGTCGGAGATCGGGAACTTCCTCCCCGCCACCATGGAACTCGGCTTCTTCGCGATGCTGATCGCGGTGGGTCTCGGTATTCCGTTCGGCTACCTGGCCGCCCGGTTCCGCGGCGGGGCCATCGACAACGTCATCATCGTGCTCTCACTGGTCGGCGTCGCCGTGCCGGTGTTCTTCCTCGGTTACATGATGCAGGACGTGCTGGCCGCCCCGCTCGGACTTCCGTCGCAGGGCCGTCAGATGGCCGGTCTCGACGCCACCACCGTCACCGGCTTCGCGATCTTCGACGGCATCATCACCCAGGAATGGGACGCCGCCTGGGACGCGATCACGCACCTGATCCTCCCGGCGTTCGCGCTCGCCACCATCCCGCTCGCGGTGATCGTCCGGATCACCCGCGCGTCGGTACTGGACGTGCTGAACGAGGACTTCATCCGGACGGCCAATTCGAAGGGCCTGACCCAGCCGGTCGTCCGGCGCCGTCACGTGCTCCGCAACGGCCTGCTGCCGGTGGTCACCACCATCGGCCTGCAGACCGGCGCGCTGCTCGGTGGCGCCGTGCTGACCGAGCGGGTGTTCAACTTCCGCGGCCTCGGCTTCCTGCTCGCCGAAGGCATCGAACGGCGTGACTACCCGCGGCTGCAGGCACTGCTGCTGTTCGGGGCACTGGTCTACGTACTGGTGAACATGCTGGTCGACGTCTCGTACGGGCTCATCGACCCGAGGGTGCGTGTCCGATGAACACATTGCTGAACAAGAAGAAGGAGCCGATCGACAAGCTCGCCGCGTCGTCGGCGAAGGGGCACAGCCTCGGTGGCGAGGCGCTCCGCCGGATGATGCGCAGTCCGGTCGCGATCACCGGTGCGGTGATCACCGGGCTGTTCCTGCTGGTGGCGATCTTCGCGCCGCTGCTGGCGCCGAAGGATCCCTACGAGCGGTACCTGCAGAGCCAGGTCATCCTCGGCCAGGGCATCATCCCCGGCGCGCAGCCCGGCTTCCCGCTCGGTGTCGACGACTTCGGCCGCGACTACCTCTCGCGGCTGCTCGTCGGCGCGCAGAACACCCTGCTGGTCGGTGTCCTCGCCACGATCATCGGCGTCGTGGTCGGCATGATCATCGGCGGGCTCGCCGGTGCCTTCGGCGGCTGGGTCGACACGGTGCTGATGCGCTTGGTCGACGTCATGCTGTCCGTGCCGTCGCTGCTGCTGGCGATCTCGGTCGCCGCGCTGTTCCAGAAGCCGAGCCAGTGGACGGTGATCGTCGCGGTGTCGATGGTCGGCGTGCCGATCTTCGCGCGGCTGTTGCGCGGTTCGATGCTCGCGCAACGGAACAGCGACCACGTGCTCGCGGCGACGTCGCTCGGCGTCAAACGCGGGGCGGTCGTGCTGCGGCACATGCTGCCGAACTCGCTCGGCCCGGTCATCGTGCAGGCCACGCTGACGCTGGCGACCGCGATCCTCGAAGCGGCCGCGCTGTCGTTCCTCGGTCTCGGCGACCCGGACCCGAACCGGGCGGAATGGGGCATCATGCTGAGCCGCAGCGCTCGGCAGTTCCTCGACATCCGCCCCGAGCTGGCGTACTACCCGGCCATCGCGATCATCGTGGTCGCGCTCGGCTTCACGCTGCTCGGCGAGTCCTTGCGGGAAGCCCTCGATCCGAAGAACAGGCGGTGATTTGAAGATGGCACTCCTCGAAGTCCGTGACCTCAAGGTCGTTTTCCAGCGGCGTGGTGAGAAGCCGTTCGCCGCGGTGGACGGGGTCAGTTTCGACGTCGAGCCCGGGCAGACGGTCGGCCTCGTCGGTGAGTCCGGTTGCGGTAAATCCGTGACGTCACTGGCGATCATGCGGCTGCTCGCGAAGCGCGGCAACCAGGTCAGCGGTTCGGTCTCGTTCGAAGGCACGGACCTGCTTCGCCTGTCGGACCGGGAAATGCGCGATCGCCGGGGGCGCGACCTCGGCATGGTGTTCCAGGACCCGCTGTCCTCGCTGAACCCGGTCATCCCGATCGGCCTGCAGATCACCGAGGTGCTGGAACGGCACCGCGGCATGTCGCGCAAGGCGGCGTCGGTGGAGGCGACGGAACTGCTGGACAAGGTCGGCATCCCCGACCCGACACGGCGACTTTCCGAGTACCCGCACCAGCTTTCCGGCGGAATGCGGCAGCGCGCGCTGATCGCGATCGCGCTGGCGTGCCGTCCGCGGCTGCTCATCGCCGACGAGCCGACCACCGCGCTCGACGTGACGATCCAGGCGCAGATCCTCGCGCTGCTGCGGGAACTGGTGCAGGAGACCGGGACCGCGCTGATCATGATCACGCACGATCTCGGCGTCGTCGCCGGCCTGTGCGACGAGGTCAACGTGCTCTACGGCGGCAAAATCGTCGAGCGAGCCGAACGGCACGCGCTGTTCGCCGAGCCGCGGCATCCGTACACGCACGGCCTGCTCGCGTCGATCCCGCGTCTCGACGCGGGCCGGGGCGAGAAACTGATCCCGATCAAGGGTTCCGTGTCCGACAACATCCCGTGGGACAACGGGTGCGCCTTCGCGCCCCGCTGCCCGAACGCTCTCGGCGTGTGCCGGGAGGTTTCACCGCAGCTGACGCCCGATCGCGGCGGTCTGCTGCGCTGCCACAACCCGGTGGTCCCGGCCGTGGCCGCACGAGGAGGGGCCCGATGACGCACACGGTATCGCCGCAGGAAGTGCTGCTCGAGGTCAACGACCTCAAGGTGCACTTCCCGATCAAGCGCGGCATCGTGTTCGACCGGACGGTCGGGCACGTGTACGCCGTCGACGGGGTCGACCTGGCCATCCGCAAGGGGGAAACCTACGGTCTGGTCGGGGAATCCGGCTGCGGTAAGTCCACTTTGGGCAGAGCGATCCTCCGGCTGACCGAGCTGACGAACGGCAACGTGGTCTTCGACGGCACGGACGTGGCCGGGCTCAAGGGTGAGGAGCTGCGCAAGGCGCGCCGCCGGATGCAGATGATCTTCCAGGACCCGATGTCCAGTTTGGACCCTCGGCAGTCGGTGGAATCCATTCTGCTGGAAGGCATGAAGGCGCACGGCCTCGACAAGGACAAGGAAGCGACCGCCCGGCGGTTGCGCGAGCTCCTGTCCGCCGTCGGCCTTCCCGAATCCTCGCTGCGGAAGTACCCGCACGAGTTCTCCGGCGGTCAGCGTCAGCGCATCGGCATCGCGCGGGCGCTCGCCGTCGAGCCGGACCTGATCGTCGCCGACGAACCGGTGTCCGCACTGGACGTCTCGGTGCAGGCGCAGGTGGTCAACCTGCTGGAAGACCTGCAGCAGAAGCTCGGGCTGACGTACCTGGTGATCGCGCACGACCTCGCGGTGGTGCGGCACATCTCCGACCGCATCGGCGTGATGTACCTCGGCTCGCTGGTCGAAGAGGCCGGCGCCGACGCGCTGTATGAGAACCCGCTGCACCCGTACACGCGGGCGCTGCTCTCGGCGATCCCCGTGCCGGACCCGACGGTGGAGGACACCCGGGAGCAGATCCTGCTCGCCGGTGACCTGCCCTCGCCGGCGCGGCCGCCGTCCGGCTGCCGGTTCCACACGCGATGCCCGTGGAAGCAGGAGAGCCTGTGCGACACCGACCGTCCGCAGCTGCGGGAGATCGGCGCCGGGCACCGGGTGGCCTGCCACTACGCGGAGGACATCCGCGACGGGCGGATCAAGCCGCACGAGGTCAAGGCGGAGCTCGTCGAGGCCGGGGAACTGAACCCCGACATCGGCGGCCTGCCGGACGTCGGCTCGGCCGCGGAAATCCTCTAGATCGCAAGTACGTGAAGGCCCCCTTCATTGCGCTAGACGCAGTGAAGGGGGCCTTCACGTACTTCCGCATTTAGAGGACTAAATGCGTTCTGGCGATGACCGGGCACGGGCCGCCGCTTTCAGGCAGACTTCTGTTATGCGGGTCACAGTGCTGGGAGCGTCGGGGCGGACGGGGATTCACGTGGTCCGGCTTCTTCGGGGGCGGGGACATCAGGTGCGGGCGGGGCTGCGGAGTCGTCGCCGCGCCGAGGAGGTCGCCGGGCTCGGCGCCGAAACCGTGGTCGCCGACGTCACCGCCGACGCGGACGACCTCGTCGAGGCGCTCGCCGGTTCCGAGGTCGTGCTCAGCGCGATCGGCGCACCCGATCCGGATCAGGCGTCGGTGAACCTCGTCGACCGCGATGGCGTGATCACCGCGATCCGGGCCGCGGAGAAGGCGGGTGTGTCGCGATTCGTGCAGCTTTCCGCGCAGTTCGCGGATTCGCCGGATCAGGGGGACAGGCTGGTGCGCTCGATCCTGATGGCGAAGCAGATCTCCGACAGCGTCCTCCGCCGCTCCAGCCTGAACTGGACGATCGTCCGTCCCGGCACGCTCACCGACGATCCGCCCACCGGGCACGTCAAGGTCGCCGGCCACCTCGAACCCGGTCGTGTCTGTCGCGCCGACGTCGCCGCCGTCATGGTCGCCACCCTGGAAGAACCGTTGACCGAGAACCAAGGCTTCGACGTCATCAGCGGTGACATCCCGATCCCGTCGGCCCTGTCCTCGTTCAGCTGAGCGCTTTCTTCCGTTCCCGCGACGCTCGCAGGTTCGCGATGTTCCCGCAGGTGCGCACGTCGGGGAGACCGAGGTGCGCACCGACGACCGCACCCGCCAGGTGAAGTCCGCGCTGTCCGGTCCGGTCGAGCAGCTCGGCACCAGCCGGATCAGCGCGTAGGAAAATCGTTGGCGGACGGTCTCCGGGCCGAGGTAGTTTCGCCGCCATGTGTGCCGCCGCATTGACCAGGACCCGCCGCTTCTAGCGGCGGCTCCTACGTCCATCGCAAGGAACCGCTGCCCGAGCGAGTCGTCGCCGGGCCTGCTTCAGGCTGCCCGGCTCCCCTCGAAGCCGCGGAGATCCCTTGCGCACACAGCGTCCTGGCCGTCACGAACTCGGTCAGAACTTCCTCGTCGACCGGACGGTCATCGAAACCGTCGTGCGGCTCGTCGCCGACACCGGTGGGCCGATCGTGGAGATCGGCGCCGGTGACGGCGCGCTGACCCTTCCGTTGCAGCGGCTGGGCAGACGCCTGACAGCCATCGAGCTCGACGATCGGCGCGCCGCCCGGCTGACGCGCCGGGTCGAGCCGCCGACGGAGATCGTCACCGCCGACTTCCTGCGGCACCCCCTTCCGGTGACGCCGTACGTGCTCGTCGGAAATCTGCCGTTCCATCTGACCACCGCGACGCTGCGACGCGTCCTGCACGCTCCCGGCTGGACCGAAGCGGTGCTGCTCGTGCAATGGGAGGTGGCGCGCCGCCGCGCGGGTGTTGGCGGCGCGACCATGATGACCGCGCAGTGGTGGCCGTGGTACGACTTCCGGCTGGTCAGCAGGGTTCCGGCGACGGCGTTCCGCCCGATGCCCGGGGTGGACGGCGGAGTGCTGACCATGGTCCGGCGGCCGTCGCCGCTCCTCGCGGACGCCGACCGCGAGCACTACCAGGATTTCGTCCGGCGGGTGTTCACCGGTCGCGGCCGTGGCATCGCCGAAATCCTCGCCACCGCCGGACTGCGGAACGCCGGCCGGTGGCTCCGGGCGGAGGGAATCGCGCCGACCGCCTTGCCCAAGAGCCTCACCGCACGCCAGTGGGCTGAGGCGTTTCGACTGCGGCGAGGAACTCCGGCTCGCGCGTCCGGCGTTTCGCCGAACCGAACAGCACGCCGCCGATGACGACGGCCGCCGCGATGACTTCGAGCAGCGACGGCCGCTCGTCGAGGACCAGGAACGCCATCGACAGCCCGACCACCGGCACCAGCAGGGAGAACGGCGCGACCACACCCGCCGGATTGCGGCGCATCAGCGAGGTCCAGATCCCGGAGCCGACGATCGTGCCGAACAGCACCACGTAGGCGAGTCCGCCGAGACCGATCAGCCCGGTCGGGGTGCCGAGGGTGCTCAGCGAGTGGCCGATCTCGCCCGGTCCCTCCATGGCCAGCGACAGCGCGAACATCGGCAGCGGCGGCACCACGGACATCCAGAGGACGAAATTCAGCGGGTTGTCCGGTGCGGCCTGCCGGGTGCTCAGGTTGCCGAACGCCCAGCTCAGCGCCCCGAGCAGGGTCAGGATCACCGGCAGCAGGGCGGCGTTCCCGGCCTGCTGCCAGGCGATCGTCGCCATCCCGGCGACGGCGAGCAGGATCCCGGCGAGCTGCCGCCCGGACACCCGCTCCCGCAGGAAGACGGCGCCGAGCAGAACGGTGAACGGGGCCGACGCCTGCAGCACCAGCGACGCGAGACCGGTCGGCATACCGGTGTCCATCGCGATGAAGAGGAACGCGAACTGCCCGGTGCCGAAGCCGAGCCCATAGCCGAGAAGGTGGCGGATCTTCACCTTCGGCCACGGCACGAACAAGATCGTCGGGATCGCGATGACGGCGAAGCGCAGTCCGCCCGCGAAGACGGGAGGGAACTGGCCGAGGGTGGCGTGGATGGCGAGGAAGTTGCAGCCCCAGAGGACGGCGACGAGCAGGGCGAGAAGACGGTCGCGGGCGGGCATACCTTCACTCTTACGGGCGTATATCGTGAAGGACAAGCGACAATATTTTCAGTGACCGTTCAGTTTGGCTTCACAGAGGGTGGTGGCATGGACATCGGCCGGTTGCGGACCCTGCGCGAGTTCGCCGATCGCGGCAGCGTGACGGCGGCCGCGAAGGCACTGCACTGCACGCCGTCCGCGATTTCCCAGCAACTGCGCGCTTTGCAGAGCGACGTCGGGCTCGCGCTGACGGAACCGGCCGGCCGGGGGCTCCGGCTGACCGACGCGGGCCGCGCGCTGGTCGCCCGCGCCGACGACGTCCTCGCCGCACTCGATCGCGCCGAGTCCGAATTGGACACATACCGCAGCGCCCCGCGCGGCCGGGTCCGGATGGCGATCTTCCAGTCGGCCGGGCTGATGTTGCTGCCCGGATTGCTGAGCCGCACGACGGAATTCGAGGGGCTGGACGTCATCGTGCGCGACGTCGACATGACACCGCCGGAGGTGCCGGGCCTCGTCGCGGATTACGACATCGTGGTGGCGCACCGGGACGAGCACGCGCCGTCGCTCGGTTCGGAACGGCTGGAGACGCGGCATCTGCTGCGCGAGCCACTCGACGTCGCGCTGCCCGCGGGGCATCGGCTCGCGAAGAAGCGCCGTATCGAACTGGCCGAACTGGCCGACGAACGCTGGATCAGCGTCAACGCCGGCTTCCCGGTCGACGACATCCTCCAGTCGCTGATCATCCGCACCGGCGTGCGCCCGCAGGTCGTGCAGCGCATCAACGACTTCCGCATCACCGAACGGCTCGTCGCCGCCGGGCACGGGATCGCGCTGCTGCCCAGGTACACCATGGACACCCGGCGCGGCAGCGGTCTGGTGTGCCGTCCGCTCGCCGGGATCAAGGCGGCGCGACACGTCGAAGCGGTCTACCGGCTCGGCGCGTCCTCGCGGCCCGCGGTGGCGAAGGTGCTCGACGCGCTCGCCGACGAGGTCGCCGCGCTCACGGGCGAGCGTGACTCTTCAGGTGCTCCAGCGCGATCTTGAGCGCGTCGGCGATCGGCGTGATGTCGTGCCGCAGGTGCGCCATCAGCAGACCGCCTTGGACGCAGGTCATCGCGGCCTGGGCGAGCCGGGCCGGGTCGGCGTCTTCGGCTAGTTTTCCCTTCTCCTGCAAGGATTTCAGACCACGTTGGAGATGGGATTCCCATTCGCGGTACGCGCTGTCGAGCAGCGGTGCGATCTTCGGGTCGTCCCCGAGTTCGCCGGTGAGGTTGCCGAGGGGGCAGGCGATCGGACCCTTCGGCGTGCTCTGGACGGCCAGGATTTCCCGGGTCCACTGCTCGAAGTCGTCCCATTCGCGCAGTTCGAAGATGGTCGGCTGGTTGCCGAGGATGGCTTCGAGGTAGCGCTTGATCACCGCCTCGACGAGCTGATCCTTGTTCTTGAAGTAGTGATACATCTGCGATTTCCCGGCGCCGCTCGCCGCGAGCACCTTGTCGACGCTCGTCCCGGCGACGCCGTGGACGTACATCAGCTCCGCCGCCGCGTCGACGATCGCCTCCCGCATCTGGCGTCCTCGGGGCGTCTTCGCCGGTTGACCGTCCATGTACCGAATAGTACAGTCGGCTGTACTGTACCGATCAGTACAATCCAAGGAGTCGACCATGGGGGATCTCCACACCGACCTCGCCGAGCTGCGGGCCAAGGTCGCGAGCCACGTCCCGGTGGAAAGCGCCGAAGTGCTCAAGGCCGATCGTGAAGGGTTTGTCGGGGTGATCGCCGAGGCGGCGGCGAAGCCGGGGACCGCGATGCCGGACCTGACGCTGCCGGACGCTTCCGGCGGCCGGGTTCCGGTCGCCGACGGCCCCGCGGTCGTGGTGTTCTATCGCGGGGCGTGGTGCCCGTACTGCAATCTGGCGCTGCGCACGTATCAGCGGGAAATCCTGCCGGAGCTGGAGAATCTGGGCGTGAAGCTGATCGCGGTCAGTCCGCAGCTCCCGGACGATTCACTGTCCACAAGGGATCTTGAGTTCACTGTCTTGTCCGATGTGGACAACGAACTCGGGCGGGCGCTCGGCATCACGTTCCGCCTCGACCCCGCGACGAAGCCGGTGTTCGACACGCTCATCGGCGACGTCGAGAAGATCAACGGTGCGGAGGAATGGGAACTGCCGTATCCGACCGTCCTGGTGGTGGACGGCGAAGGCGTCATCCGGTTCATCGACGTCCACCCGGACTACACCACCCGCACCGACCCGGCCGACATCCTGGCCGCGGTCAAGGCCCTGTAGAGGTCGCAGGGTCGTGAGTGGCGATTCGGGTTAGAACCCGAATCGCCACTCACGACCAACCCGCGGTCACGCCCGACCGCACTGTTCACGCGCGAAGCGAAAGCTACCGGTTGGCCCGGTTCACGGCGGACACGACGGCCCGCAGCGAAGCGGTCACGATCGACGGATCGATCCCGATGCCCCAGTACACCCGGTCGGAGATCGCGCACTCGATGTACGACGCCGCCCGCGCGTCGTCGCCCGGCGAGAGCGTGTGCTCGCTGTAGTCCAGCAGCCGCAGGTCGAACCCGACGGTCGACAGTGCGTCGAAGAACGCCGCGATCGGGCCGTTGCCGCGGCCGGTGACCTCGTGCTCGTCGCCTTCGACCCGCACGGTGGCGGTGATGTCGTACTCGCCGTCGCCGTTGTCCCTGACGTGCTGGCGGACCAGCTCCAGCGGCGTCTTCAGCTCCAGGTACTCGGCCGAGAACGCGTTCCACATCGTGGTCGGGTCGACCTCGCCGCCCTCGGTGTCGGTGTGCCGCTGGACGACCTTCGAGAACTCGATCTGCAGGCGCCGCGGCAGGTCGAGCTGGTGCTCGGCCTTCATGATGTAGGCGACGCCGCCCTTGCCGGACTGCGAGTTCACCCGGATCACGGCCTCGTAGTTTCGGCCGATGTCCTTCGGGTCGATCGGCAGGTACGGGACCTCCCACGGGTGCTCGTCGACCGGCGTCCCCGCCTTGTCGGCGGCGGCCTTCAGCGCGTCGAGGCCCTTGTTGATCGCGTCCTGGTGGCTGCCGGAGAAGGCGGTGAACACCAGGTCACCGGCCCACGGGCTGCGTTCGTGCACCGTGAGCTGGTTGCAGTATTCGACGGTCCGCTTGATCTCGTCCATGTCGGAGAAGTCGATCTGCGGGTCGACGCCCTGGCTGTAGAGGTTCATGCCCAGCGCGACCAGGTCGACGTTGCCGGTGCGCTCGCCGTTGCCGAACAGGCAGCCTTCGATCCGGTCCGCGCCGGCCTGGTAGCCGAGTTCGGCGGCGGCGATGCCGGTGCCGCGGTCGTTGTGCGGGTGCAGCGACAGGATCACCGAATCGCGGCGGTCCAGGTTGCGGTGCATCCATTCGATCGAGTCGGCGTACACGTTCGGCGACGCCATCTCGACGGTGGCGGGCAGGTTCAGGATGACCGGCTTAGCGCGCGTCGGCTGCCAGATCTCCGTGATCGTGTTGCAGACCTCGAGCGCGTAGGACAGCTCGGTGCCGGTGTAGGACTCCGGCGAGTACTGGAAGCGGAAGTCGGTGTCGGGCTGCTTCGCCGCGTAGTCGACGACCAGCTCAGCGGCCTGCGAAGCGATCTTCGTGATGCCGATGCGCTCCTCGCGGAACACCACCCGGCGCTGCAGGATCGACGTCGAGTTGTAGATGTGGACGATCGCGCGCGGTGCCCCTTCGAGCGCCTTGAAGGTGCGCTCGATCAGCTCGGGACGGCACTGCGTCAGCACCTGGATGCTGACGTCGTCCGGGATGGCGCCCTCGTCGATGATCTCGCGGACGAAGTCGAAGTCGGTCTGCGACGCCGCCGGGAAGCCGACCTCGATCTCCTTGTAGCCCATGCGGACCAGCAGATCGAAGAACTTGCGCTTGCGCGCGGGCGACATCGGGTCGATCAGGGCCTGGTTACCGTCGCGCAGGTCGACGGCGCACCACAGCGGAGCGGTGTCGATGCGTTTGTCCGGCCAGGTGCGGTCGGGCAGTGAGATGTCCTCGACCAGGTCGTACCAGGGGCGATAGCGATGTACGGGCATCGAAGTGCCGCGCTGGGTGTTCCACGAAGCCTGCTCGGAAGGGGCCGGGCGCGTGGGCTTACGGATGCTCATGAGGGGAGGGTTCTCCTGAAGAATCGGGTGCGACGACCGGCACCACGAAGCCCCGCGACGGGGAGCCGGTCAGATCAGGCCCCGTCGCGGCAGCGAAGCAGGAGAGCTCGAGCCACGACGCCACCTTAACCACGAGATCTCCCGAAAGGAAACCCGGGCCGCGATCCAACCGTGACCGGAGTGGCGCCCATTCGGGTTACTCGCGGGTAGCAATCGGACCTGAGGGCGTGCCACACTGCCCGGCATGGGCGAGCACGCTGAAGAGAAGGAAACCGCAGATCAGACGACCAGGCGCAAGATCGACTGGCGCGCGGGCGGCGGGCGCGCGGCCGGTGTGCTGGCCGGTGTCGTTCGCTGGGTCGGGCTGATCTTCGCGGCCATCCTGGTGCTACACGTCGTCTTCGTGATCGGCGAGGCCAACCCCGACAACGGCATCGTCTCGTTCGTCCGAGGCTGGGCCGACGGGCTGCTGTTGGGCTTCAAGGACCTCTTCATGCCCGAGGACGCCAAGCTGCGCGTGCTGATCAACTACGGCATCGCCGCGGTCTTCTGGATGGTCGTCTCGGCGATCCTCGCGAAGATCATCCGCCGCGTGGGCGGTTCGGCATAGGACACCGACCAGCGCACGAAGCGGCCCTGGGAGCACTACGCTTGAAGAATGCGCCTCCCTGACCGTCTCGAGGCGGCTTACGAGATCGTCGCCGTGGGATCTTCGGCGGGCGGAGTCAAGGCACTCATCGAGGTGCTGGGCGCCCTGCCCGCCGACTTCCCCGTGCCGCTGGTGCTCGTCCAGCATCTGGACCCCCGGCGCGAAACGCTGCTCGCCGAGATCCTCGACCGCCGATCCGGGCTGCGGATCAAACTGGCGGAGTCCGGTGACGTCATCGAACCCGGGGTGGCCTACGTCGCGCCGCCGGATCACCACCTGCTGGTGAAACCGGGCGGCGTCCTCCGCCTGTCGACGACCGAACAGGTGAAGTTCGTCCGGCCCTCGGCCGATCTGCTCTTCGAATCCGTCGCCTCGGTCTACGGCCCCGCGGCACTCGCCTGCGTCCTCACCGGAACGGGCTCCGACGGCGCGACGGGCGTCGGTGCGGTCAAGGCGAGGGGCGGTACCGTCGTCGCCGAGGATCCGGAGACCGCCGAGTTCAAGGGCATGCCCGAAGCCGTTGTCAAGGCCGTGCCGGTCGACCTGGTGCTGCCACTGGGCGAAATCGCCGGTGCGCTCGTCGGCCTGGTCAACGGAACGAGGACGGGATGACCGCGCCGGACGGCGAAATCGAAGACGGCCGAGACCTCGAAATCCTGCTGGCGTTCATCAGGGACTCCCGCGGTTTCGACTTCACCGGCTACAAGCGGACTTCGCTGGCCCGCCGGATCCAGAAGCGGATGCAGAAGGTGAAGATCGCCGGGTACCGCGAGTACCGGGATTTTCTGGAGATCAACGCCGGCGAATTCCAGGAGCTGTTCAACACCATCCTGATCAACGTCACCAGTTTCCTCCGTGACGACGAAGCCTGGCGCTATCTGCAGACGACGGTCGTACCCGAAATCGTCGCGAGGGTCGGCGACGACGAGGAACTCCGGATCTGGAGCGCCGGCTGTTCGAGCGGCGAGGAGGCGTATTCCCTGGCGATCGTCTTCGCGGAACACCTCGGCATCGAAGAAAGCACCAGACGGGTCAAGATCTACGGCACCGACGTCGACGACGAAGCCTTGCGTGAGGCGAGGACAGGGCTGTACTCGGCGAAGTCGATGGAACGGCTTCCCGACGAGCTGAAGAAGAAGTACTTCGTGCCGACCGGCAACCTGTTCGCCTTCCGGCGCGATCTCCGCCGCCGGGTGATCTTCGGCAGGCACGACATCACGCGCGACGCCCCCATTTCCCGCGTCGATCTGCTCGCCTGCCGGAACACCTTGATGTACTTCAACGTCGAAGCGCAGGCGAAGATCATCGAGCGCTTCCACTTCGCGCTCAACGAAGGCGGCCATCTGTTCCTCGGCAAGGCCGAAATGCTGCTTTCCGACGGTATCCGGTTCGACGTCGCCGACATCCGGAATCGCGTGTTCAAGCTGCGGGCGGGCGGGACGACGCTGAAGCCCGGACGGTTCGACGCCCGCGCGGGGGTCGGCGTGCGGGAGGTCAACAACCGGCGGCGGCTCGTGAGTGAACTCGCGTTGGCGTCCTCGCCCGATTCCGTGCTGGGCCTCGACCGCGACGGCACGGTCGCGTTGATCAACGGCTCGGCGAAACTGCAGTTCGGGCTTTCCGCGCAAGACGTCGGCAGGCCGTTCCACGATCTGGAGATCTCCTACCGGCCGGTCGAACTCCGGGCGGTGATCGACCAGGCCCACGGCGAGCGGCACGCCATCCGGCTCGATTCCGTGCGGCGGCAGCGGGATTCGGGCGAGACACAGTACTTCGAAGTCATCGTCCGTCCCTTGATCACCAGTGACGGCGAGGACATCGGCGCGGCGCTCACGTTCGTCGACACCACGGAAGCCACCAGGCTGCAGCACGAAGTGAAACGCGTACAGGAAGACCTGTCGACGGCCTACGCCGAACTCCAGTCCACCAACTCGGAACTCGAGACGGTCAACGAGGAACTCCAGTCGAGCATCGAGGAACTGGAGACGACGAACGAGGAACTCCAGTCCACGAACGAAGAACTGGAGACCACCAACGAGGAACTCCAGGCGGGCAACGAAGAACTCGAAACGATGAACGAGGAGATGCGCACCCGTACCGCGGAACTCGACGAGACGCGCATGTTCTTCGAAGGGGTGCTGTCCAGCGTCGAGGCCGGTGTGGTCGTGCTCGACGGCGATCTCCAGGTGCGCAGCTGGAACCGCGGCGCGGAAGAGCTGTGGGGCCTGCGTACCGGCGAGGTCTACCGGCAGGACTTCTTCGAGCTCGACTTCGGCCTGCCGACCACCGAACTCCGTGACGTCGTCGAGGTCTGCAACGCGACCGGGCACCGGGCGGATCAGGTCGAGATCGACGCGATGGACCGGCGGGGAAGGCCGCTCGTGGCTTCGATCAGCTGTTCACCGCTGCGGGGGCCCGGCGGCGGTGTCGTGCTGTTGATCGAGAAGCGGCTGCGCAAATGAAGTCAGCGGCGACTGGTCCGTATTCCCTGTTTGGGCAGTGAGGTCACCACGTCACCCGCGGTCATGCGGCGGCTGACGAGCTCTTCGGCGAGCTCGCCGATCCGCTGATTGTGGCTGCGCGCGTAGCGGCGCAGCAGGAGGAACGCCTCGTCCGGGCCGATCTCCAACCGGGCGGACAACAGACCCTTGGCCTGCTCGATGATCACTCGGCTGCTGAGCGCTCCCTGCAGCTGTTCGGAGGTCGCGGTCAGCCCGGCGATCGCCCGGTGGTTGAGCATGCCGATCGTCGCGGCGTCGGCGAGCGCGATCGCGACGCGCACGTCGGCTTCCGGCAGCGGCGTGGTTTCGGTGGTCAGGATCGTCACCGCGCCGAGGGTGTCCTCGCGGCGGCTGAACGGAAACGCGTGCGCGGACCGGAATCCGAGGGACAGCGCGGCCGGGGCCAGCCGCTCCCAGCGCGTGGCCGCCTGGTCGAGGCGGACGTTCACGATCGGTCCGCCGCTCTCGCCGCATTCGATCCCGGGACCCTCCTCGGCGAAAAGCCCGTCGAGTGGCGGTTCACCGAGACGATCGTCCGTGACCACCACGACCGGCCGGGCGGCTCGGTGGCCGACGGCGGTCAGCCGGATCGACGCCGATGCGATCAAGTGCGTGTAGCGATCCGCCACACAGAGCCAATAATTGGTCGGGTCGAGGCCGGGGGCCAGCGTGTCGGCGAGTTCCACCAACGTGTCGGCGACCCATCTTTCTCGATTCAGCATCAGAATGCGGCCTTCCTGCGGCAAAAAGCTTTCGAGAGGCGCTGGGCTGACCACGGTAGTCCCCTGACGGAGAACAAGACACCCGCTCAACCATTCGGGGCAGCCCGGTGAGCCCGGTGCGGGCGTACGCTCAGCCCCATGTGGGACGGCACCGGTGGCCGGTACGACCCGTCGGCTCTGCGTAAATTGATCGAAACCGAGCGCGGGCGCGCGGATCGCGCGGCGGCAGTGGCATCGCGGCACGAAGGCCTACTGGGCACGGCCATCGAATCCATGCGGTCCTTTCACCTGCGGATGGCGCAACTGCACCGCGCTACCGAGCGCAAGCACCGTGCCGCGGTCGATCTGCACACGGGCTATCTCGACGCCGTGGGGCGCTGGGCCGACCGGCCGGGCGAACCGGCCGGGGTCCCGCCCGCCTTCATGGCGGCGGTCGCCGAGTCGTCCGGCCTCGGAAGTCTGGCGCTGACCTTGTTCGGCACCACCGAAAGCGGGTCCGCGGTCGTGGTGTCGGACCCCGTCGCCGCCCGGGTGCGCGATCTCGAAGACGTTTTCGCCGAGGGGCCGTCCCGGCGCACTTCGTTGGCCAAGGGGGTCTGTGGTGAGCCGGAGCTCTTGCGCCGGTGGCCCCAATTCGGCGCCGCGGTGCGGGAATTCGGCGTCCGCGCGGTGGTTTTGGCGCCACTGGGCCCGTCCGCGTTGCTGCTGGGCACCCTCACCGCGTATCGGACCGAGCCCGAACCGGACGCCGAGGTGGCCAGATCCGTGGGGGTGATCGCCGAAGCGCTGACCGAGACCGCGTTGAACCCGGCCGTGCGGCGCGACGGTGCCGACGGTCTTCCCGTGCATCCGTTGTTCGGCGACATCGATCTCCGTGCCGCGGTGCATCGGGCGGCGGGAGTGGTGATGGCCACCCACGACTGCTCGGTCTCGGACGCGCTCGCCATGATCCGCGGCCACGCCTTCGCCCGGAACCAAAGCGTCAGCGAGCTCGCGCTGGCGATCGTGACCAGGGGTTACCGGCTCACGTGAGGCTGAGCCGTTCGTATGCCTCGACGGCGGCCTTCGGATCGTCGGCGGTGAACTTCACGACGCGGACGGGCTCGGTCTTCCCCAGCGGCCGCGTCACCGTGACCGGCTCGCGCAGCTCGGCGACGAGGTTGGTCTCGTAGTAGTTGTCGTAGCTGAGCCACGTCCCGTCACGAAAGGCCTTCGCCTTGGCAGGATCGTGGCTCTCCTTCAGGTGACGCAGACTGACGATGTTCTCCCTCGGGATCCGTACGTCGTAGAACGAGCTGTAGCGCACCCGAACCTCGCGCGAGGAGATCACGTGTGGCCGGACGACGGTGCCCGCGTAGACCCCGAAGACCAGCAGCACCGAGTAGACGCCCAGGACGAGTAGCAGGAGATCGGCGAACAGGCCGAGGTCGATCAGCCAGAACAGACCCGCTTCGGCCAGGCTCACCACGGTGAAGACGATGAAGATCGCCTTGCCATTAGAGCCGTAGGGTACGGCCACCGCGTCACCGTCGATTCCGTCCTTGCGGCGCCTCAGATACAGCCAGAGGCCGGCCAGCGTGCGTGCCTCGTTCCGGAAATGACTGCGCAAAGCCCCCATAGCCCGAGATTAGCGATCGAACTGGGTGAGGATCTTCAGCGCGTCGGCGGAACCCGGGTCCTTCGGCGTGTAGATCTCCAACCGGTGATCGGGGCTGTCCGGCTGAAGCCACACCTGGTAGTCGACGCTCACCGCGCCGACCGTGGGGTGCTGGAGGTGCATGGCGCCGACGGTGCAATCGGCGACGTCGCCGGTCGCCCAGAGCGCCGCGAAGTCGTCGCTGCGCATGGTCAGTTCGCCGATGAGCCCGGCCAGCCGGGCGTCGGTGGGCTGGCGTCCCGCGGTCAGCCGCAGGTAGGCGACGTGGACGCGGGCGAGTTCGGACCGGTTCCGGTACAGGTCGCGGGTGAGCGGGTCGAGGAAGAACATTCGCGGGAGGGACGGCCGCCGCTCCGGATCCCGCGGCGCGTCGAACGCGACATGTTCGGCCATGAGCGCGTTCCCGGCGTGGTTCCACGCGAGCACGTCGCCGCGACGGCCGAAGACGAGCGCGGGCACGGCCTCACCGAGGTTCTCCAGCAGCGCGAGGACGCGGCGGTGCGGTTCCTCCGGACCCGGGTCGGCCAACCTGGGCAGGGCGGTCTGCCGCGCGAGGTTGTGCAGGTGGCCGGTCTCGACGTCGTCGAGCCGCAGCGCCCTGGCGAGCGCGTCGAGGACCTGGCGTGAAGCGGTCTCGGCCTGGCCTTGTTCGAGCCGCGCGTAGTACCCGGCGCTGACCCCGGCGAGCTGGGCGAGTTCTTCCCGTCGAAGGCCGGGCACCCGGCGTGAGGTGCCGTAGGTGCGGAGGCCGATCTCGGCGGGCGTCACCCGGTCCCGACGGCTTTTCAAGAACATCCCCAGGCTTTCCACGACTCCGAGCTTAAGTGCGCCGGGCGGGCCCTTGGGTATACCTGCGATGGGTACCCGAAACAGGTGGATGGTTGCCGGGCGGCCGGTGTCGCACCGTCGGCGTCATGACACGAGAAAGCACCTGGTCCTGGTTCGGCCTTCTGGTGATCCTCTGCCCGGTACTCCTGGTCTCCATGGACGGGTCGATCCTGTTCCTCGCGATGCCCGAGATCAGCCAGGCCCTGACCCCGACGGCCGATCAGCAGCTGTGGCTGCTGGACGTCTACGGGTTCGCCGTCGGTTCGCTGCTGATCGCGTTCGGCGCCATCGGCGACCGGTACGGCCGATTGAAGCTGCTGATGATCGGCGCCACCGTGTTCGGCGCGGCGTCGGCGGGCGCGGCGTTCGCCCCGAGTCCGGAACTGCTGATCGCGTTCCGGGCGTTGATGGGCCTGGCGGGCGCGACGCTGCTGCCGTCGGCGCTGGCGGTGTTGAGCGAACTCTTCACCGACCCCCGGCGGCGCGCGCAGGCGATCGGCGTCTTCGCGGCCGCGTTCGCCGCCGGTTTCGCGATCGGCCCGATCGTCGGCGGCGCGCTGCTGGAACGGTTCTGGTGGGGCTCGGTCTTCCTGATCAACTTGCCGGTCATCGCGGTTTTCCTGCTGCTCGCACCGATGCTGCTCCGTGAGGTCCGGGCCGCGGGGACCGGCCAGGTCGACGTGCCGAGCGTGCTGCTCTCCGCCGTCGGGCTGCTGCTCGCGATCTACGGCGTCAAGCACACCGCCGCGGCAGGCCTGTCCGTCGCCGGGGTGGCCACGGGGATCGCCGGGGTCGTCCTGCTGGGGTGGTTCGCCCGTCGCCAGCGGACCCTCGAGCAGCCGCTGATCGACTTCTCGCTGTTCCGCGACTGGGTCTTCACGATCGCGATCGTCACCGGCCTGCTGCCGCTGGCGGCGTGGTCGGCCGCCGCCTACCTGGCGGGGATCCACCTCCAGTCGGTCCTCGGCCTGGCCGTGTCGGACGCGGCGCTGCTGGCCCTGCCGGGGGCGGCGGTGCTGACGACGATGTGCGTCGTCACCCCGGCGTTGGTCGACCGCGTCGGCAAGAGGACGGCGCTGGTCCTCTGTCACGTCTCCATCGCCACCGGCCTGCTGCTGTTGCTGATGACCGGCGTTTCGGGCGGGGCTGGCTGGTACGTCGCCTCGACGGTGGTCGCGGGCGTCGGCTACGGCATCTCGTTCAGCGTGGTGGCCGACACGGCCGTCGCGGCGGTGCCCGCCGAGCGGGCGGGAGCGGCGGGAGCGATCGCCGAGACCAGCAACGAGATCGGCAACGCGCTGGGGATCGCGCTCATGGGCTCGCTCGCCGCGGTGGTGTTCCGCGTGGCCGGTCCGGATCTCGCCCCCACACTCGACGGAACCCTCCAGCTGCCCGGAATCGCGCCCGCGGCGGCCGCTGACGCGAAGTCGGCCTTTGTCTCGGGGCTGCACGCGGCCGTGGTGGTGCTGAGCCTGCTGCACTTCGCCTTGGGTGCGCTCGCCCTGCGCTGGCTCCCTCAGCGTCCGTCGGTGAAGGCGCTCGTGCCCCAGGTGTCCGAGTAGGCGAACTCCGCCAGCGGGATCCGTTCGCGCGGTGCCTTCTCACGCTCGATGCGCCAGTCCTCTTCGAGCACGGACGGGTCCGCCGGTGAGCCGACGGCGATGGCGACCTTGGGGACGACGTCGTCCGGGAGCTCGAAGAAGTCCTTCGCCGCGTCGGCCGAGAAGCCCGCCATCTGGTGCGCGACCAGCCCGAGTTCGACGGCCTGGAGCACGAGGTTCTCGCTCGCCAGCCCCAGCCCGTACTCGGCGTAGGGGACGTCGCCCTTCTCGTTCGTGGTCACCATCACGCCGATCAGCAGGAGCCCGGCGCGTCCGGCCCACGCGCGGTTGCCCGAGTTGAGCGTCGCGAGGATCCGGTCGAACGACGGCGTGCCCCGCAGGCCGACGAGGTAGCGGGCGGGCTGGGTGTTGCCGAACGACGGCGCCCAGCGGGCCGCTTCGAGCAGCGCGCGGAGCTGGTCTTCGGTGACGATCGCCGACTCGTCGTAAGCGCGAGGGCTCCACCTCGCGGCCAGGATCGGCGCGATCGGGGTGCTCGTCTCGGCGGGTTTGTGCACCGCCGGACTTTAGCAAGGGGTGCTCTCCGTCACTAAAGTGAAAGCCCTCCGACTATTTCGTTGGTGTTAAGGAAGATTTACTTCCCGGAGTCCTCGAAGCGGTGGTCAGGACCACTTACGAGGGTGGCGAGCGTGCGTGACCCCGGTAGGCTTTCGCCCAAATAAGGGACGCGGGGGCTCCTCGGTGCCCACCAGGAGCACGCCCGGCCCGTCGAGGAGGTTCGGGCGTGGCCCTCGTGGTCCAGAAGTACGGCGGTTCGTCGCTGGAAAGTGCCGACCGGATCAAACGCGTCGCGGAACGCATCGTCGCCACCAAGAAGGCGGGCAACGACGTCGTCGTCGTCTGCTCCGCCATGGGGGACACGACGGACGAGCTGCTCGACCTGGCTCAGCAGGTCAACCCGGCTCCGCCGGAGCGTGAGATGGACATGCTGCTCACCGCGGGTGAGCGCATCTCCAACTCGCTGGTGGCGATGGCGATTTCGGCGCAGGGTGCGGAGGCGTGGTCGTTCACCGGTTCCCAGGCCGGCGTGGTGACGACGTCGGTGCACGGCAACGCGCGGATCATCGACGTCAGCCCCAGCCGGGTCACCGAAGCCCTCGACCAGGGTTACATCGCGCTGGTGGCGGGCTTCCAGGGCGTGTCACAGGACACCAAGGACATCACCACGCTCGGCCGCGGCGGTTCGGACACCACGGCCGTCGCGCTGGCCGCGGCGCTGAACGCCGACGTCTGCGAAATCTATTCCGATGTGGACGGTGTGTACACCGCCGATCCCCGCGTCGTGCCCGACGCCCGCAAACTCGACACCATCGCCTACGAGGAGATGCTCGAACTCGCCGCCGGCGGTTCGAAGATCCTGCACCTGCGCTCGGTGGAGTACGCGCGCCGCTACGGCGTCCCGATCCGAGTCCGTTCTTCCTACAGTGACAAGCCGGGCACCACGGTGACCGGTTCTATCGAGGAGATCCCCGTGGAACAAGCGTTGATCACCGGTGTGGCGCACGACCGCTCCGAAGCCAAGATCACGGTGACCGGCGTCCCGGACCACGCCGGCGCCGCCGCCAGGATCTTCCGGGTGATCGCCGACGACGAGATCGACATCGACATGGTGCTGCAGAACGTGTCCAGCACGGTGTCCGGCCGCACCGACATCACCTTCACGCTGTCGAAGGCCAACGGGGCGAAGGCCGTGCAGTCGCTGGAGAAGATCAAGGGCGAGATCGGCTTCGAGTCGGTCCTTTACGACGACCACGTCGGCAAGGTCTCGCTCGTCGGCGCGGGGATGCGTTCGCACCCCGGTGTCACGGCGACGTTCTGCGAGGCGCTCGCGCAGTCGGGCGTCAACATCGAAATCATCAACACCTCGGAGATCCGGATCTCGGTGCTGATCCGGGACGCGCAACTCGACGACGCGGTGCGTGCGATCCACGAGGCGTTCGAACTCGGCGGCGATGAAGAAGCCGTCGTCTACGCGGGGAGTGGTCGCTGATGCCGGAAGGTCTGCGAGTAGGGGTTGTCGGGGCGACCGGCCAGGTCGGTGGCGTGATGCGCCGTCTGCTGGCCGAACGGGGTTTCCCGGTCGCGGAAATGCGGTACTTCGCTTCGGCGCGGTCCGCCGGTTCGAAACTTCCTTGGCAGGACGAGGAAATCGTCATCGAGGACGCGACGACCGCTGATCCGTCCGGTTTGGACATCGCGCTGTTCTCCGCCGGTGGCTCGACTTCCAAGGCGCAGGCCGAGCGGTTCGCCGCGGCCGGTGCCACGGTGATCGACAACTCGTCGGCCTGGCGCATGGACCCGGACGTCCCGCTGGTCGTCAGCGAGGTCAACCCGGAGGCGGTCAAGGAGGCGCGGAAGGGGATCATCGCGAACCCCAACTGCACCACGATGGCCGCGATGCCGGTGCTCAAGCCGCTGCACGCCGAAGCGGGCCTGGTGCGGCTGGTCGCCAGCACCTACCAGGCGGTGTCCGGCAGCGGGCTCGCCGGTGTCGAGGAGCTGGAAGGCCAGCTCGCCGCGTCGGCGTCGAACGCGGGCGCGCTGACCCACGACGGCTCGGCGGTGACCTTCCCCGAGCCGAAGAAGTACGCGCGCACCATCGCGCACAACGTCCTCCCGCTCGCCGGGTCCATTGTGGACGACGGTGAATTCGAGACGGACGAGGAGAAGAAGTTCCGCAACGAGAGCCGCAAGATCCTGAGTATCCCGGAACTGCGCGTTTCGTGCACCTGTGTGCGCGTGCCGGTGTTCTCGGGGCACTCGATCTCGATCAACGCCGAGTTCTCGCAGCCGCTTTCGGTCGCCCGCGCGACCGAACTGCTGACCGGCGCTCCCGGCGTGGAGCTGTCGGAGATCCCGACCCCGCTGCAGGCCGCGGGCCGGGACCCGTCCTACGTCGGGCGGCTGCGGACGGACCCGGGCGTCGACGGCGGCCGCGGCCTGGTGCTGTTCCTGTCGAACGACAACCTGCGCAAGGGCGCGGCGCTCAACGCCGTCCAGATCGCCGAACTGGTCGCGCAGGCCTGACGCTACCGCCTTGCCGCATTCAGCGGACCAAACGCGTCAGGGTGGCAGCGCGTCGTACGGACTGTCCACTGTGGAGACGAGTAAATGCGTTGTCCGGTTCGCCCGGTCCGGGCATCCTCATGGACGACAAACGTTTTCCACGAAGGGAAAGTCATGTACACGGCGGTCGAAGGCTCGCGGGTTCCGATCCGGATGTGGGCGGATCCCACCTCGGTCGAAGACCAAGCCATGCGACAGCTGCACAACGTCGCCAACCTGCCGTGGGTGCACGGCGTCGCGGTCATGCCCGACGTCCACTACGGCAAGGGCGCGACCGTCGGCAGTGTGATCGCGATGCGCGACGCCGTGTCCCCGGCCGCGGTCGGGGTGGACATCGGCTGCGGGATGAGCGCGGTGCGGACCTCGCTCACCGCCGCGGATCTGCCCGACGACCTGCTGAAGCTTCGCCGCCGGATCGAATCGGCCGTCCCGGTCGGCTTCGGCCTGCACAAGACGCCGGTGAACCCGGCGAAGGTGCACGGTGTCGGTGGCTGGGACGCGTTCTGGAAGTCCTTCGGCGACCTGCACGTCGGCGTCCAGGACCTGCACGACCGCGCGGCGCGGCAGATCGGGAGCCTCGGTGGCGGCAACCATTTCATCGAGGTCTGCCTCGAACAGGGCGGCGACGACGAAGGCCGTGTGTGGCTGATGCTGCACTCCGGTTCGCGCAACATCGGCAAGGAACTCGCGGAACGCCATATGGCCGTCGCGCGGAAGCTGCCGCACAACGCGGACCTGCCGGATCCGGACCTCGCGGTGTTCGTCGCCGGCACGCCGGAGATGCAGGCGTACCGGCGGGACCTGTTCTGGGCGCAGGACTACGCGGCGCGCAACCGGGCGACCATGGTCGCGCTCGTCAAGCAGGCGCTGAAGGACGTCGTCCCGCAGACGACGTTCGACGACGCGATCTCGTGCCACCACAACTACGTCGCCGAAGAGACCTACGACGGCGTCGACCTGCTGGTGACCCGCAAGGGCGCGATCCGCGCGGGTTCGGGCGACCTCGGGATCATCCCGGGCAGCATGGGCACCGGTTCGTACATCGTGCGCGGCCTCGGCAACGAGACGTCGTTCCAGTCCGCGTCGCATGGCGCGGGCCGCCGGATGTCGCGGAACAAGGCCAAGAAGCTGTTCACCGCCGACGACCTCGCCGCGCAGACCGCCGGGGTGGAATGCCGGAAGGACTCCGGCGTCGTCGACGAGATCCCGGCCGCGTACAAGGACATCGAAACGGTGATCAAGGCACAGACCGACCTCGTCGAGGTGGTCGCGCACTTGAAGCAGGTCATCTGCGTCAAGGGGTGAAGCGTGGGTGGTGCCGGGGGAACCCGACATACCACCCACGTTTCTCGCTACTGTGGTTCTCATGAACAGGTTGGGATTCGCGGCGCTCCTGGCGGCCGCCGGACTCGCGCTGGCGGGCTGCAGCGAGGTCACGAACGCGGTCGATCAGACGAACAAGGCCGCGACGAAGGTCGGCGCGTGCGCCGAGGCACTCAGCCTCGTCGACCTCAATCCGGACCCGGCGACCATCAAGGAGCGGGCCGCGGACAAGGAGAAGCGCCTGCGCGAGCTGGCGACGAGCGTCGGCGAGCAGAACGTGGCGGGCGCCCTCACCGGCATGGCCGACTCGTACTTGCAGGTCCAGAAGGAGAACATCCAGGACGCGGGCAAGATCGCGGACTGGACCAAGCGCAACCTCGACCGGGTCGAAGCCCTCCGCCAGGTCTGCGCCTAGCCTCACCCGCGTTTCGTCCTCTCAATGCGTTACTTGCGCGTGCATCTACCGCATTCAGAGGACGAAACGCGTCAGGAGGAAGTCAGCGCGGGCACCTTGGCGGGGGTCCGGGTGCGGCGCCAGAACAGGCCGACCGACGCGATCGCCAGCGCCCCGACGGCCGAGGCGGAGAATCCCCAGCCCGGGCTGGAGTGGTCGATCACGAACCCGATGATCGGGCTGCCGATCGCCAGCCCGATCCGGCTGGCCGCGTCCAGCAGGCCCATCGCCTCGCCGCGCACCCTCGCCGGGGCCGCCGCGCTGACCGTCTCCGTGCTCGCCGCGAGCGTCGGCGCGCACAGCACGTTGCTCGGGAACAACACGATCGCCAGCAGCCACCATGGTTCGGCGATCAGCCCGACCGGCAGCGTGAGCACCGCGAGCAGCACCATCAGCGTGCCCTGCGAAAGCGATCGCCGGACCGCGCCGTGGATGGCCCCGCCGAGGACCGACGCGACGCACATCAGCGTGATCAGCAGTCCGGACCACGCGATGTCGCCACTCGCGCGCAGTGTCGCCAGTGCGGCGAGTTCCATACCGACCAGGCAGAACAGCGCACCGGCGGCGATGAACATCGCCATCACCAGCCGTCCGGTGAGCCAGCTCCGTACCGGCGGGCGCTCGCCGGATAACACCTCGGCGTCGGCCTCGGCGCGGATCGGCGGGTTCAGCCGGTAGATCAGGATCGCGGAGAGCGCGAAGCAGACCCCGATGCCGGTGAGCGCGTAGACCGCGGGCAGCTGCGTGATCGCCATGATCCCGGCCGACGGCCCGATCATGAACGACGCCTCCACGAGGATCGTGTCCAGCGAGTAGGCCGCCCGGCGCTGCTCCAGCGGGACGAGCGCGGTGAGCACCAGTCGCGCGAGCGTCCCGGCGGGCACCGACAGCACGCCGGCGGGGAGCGCGACCGCCAGCAGCACCGGATAGGGCAGATGCGGCGCGCTCACCCAGAACGACGTCGACCCCAGCCCGCAGATCGCGACCACCGGCCTCAGCCCGTAGCGGTCGACGTACCGGCCGACGAGTGGCGCCCCGAGCGCGCTGCCGAGCGTGGTGGCGGCACCGATCAGCCCGGCCGCGCCGTAGCCGCGGCCGAGGTCGTTGACCACGTACAACGTCATCGTCACGCCCATGGCCGTCATCGGCAGCCGCGCCAGGAACATCAGCATCATCGAGCTGGGAACTCCGGGCACGGCTAACACACGACGGTACGGAGCGAGGGCCATGTGTCCGATGAGAACGTAAGTTAGTACGCACGTGCAACTTTATTTCGTCGTGCCGGTCACCCGACCCGAGGGTCGTTTCTTGACTGATTCCAGAAAACGCGGGAGGGTGGTGGGACCACCACCAAACAGGAGGCACCGGCGTGACCTTGCCGACCACGAACAACGTGGGCATCCCCGTCGCGAGCGACAACGACTCGCTGACGCTGGGCGCCAACGGCCCGATCCTGCTCCAGGACCACTACCTCATCGAGAAGAACGCCCAGTTCAACCGTGAGCGCGTGCCCGAGCGCGTCGTGCACGCCAAGGGTGGCGGTGCACACGGGTTCCTCGAGGTCACCGAAGACGTCAGCCAGTTCACGAAGGCCGCGCTCTTCCAGCCGGGTGTGCGCACCGAGAGCCTGATCCGCTTTTCGTCGGTCGCCGGGGAGAACGGTTCGCCCGACACCTGGCGCGACCCGCGCGGCTTCGCGGTGAAGTTCTACACCTCCGAGGGCAACTACGACCTCGTCGGCAACAACACCCCGGTGTTCTTCATCCGCGACCCGATCAAGTTCCCCGACTTCATCCACTCGCAGAAGCGCCGCGCCGACAACCACCTGCGCGACCACGACATCCAATGGGACTTCTGGACCCTGCGCCCCGAGTCGGCGCACCAGGTCACCTGGTTGATGGGCGACCGCGGCATCCCGTCGAACTGGCGCGAGATGGACGGCTTCGGCTCGCATACCTACCTGTGGGAGAACGCGGGCGGCGAGAAGTTCTGGGTCAAGTACCACTTCAAGACCGACCAGGGCATCGGCTACCTGCCGCAGGCCGACGCGGACCGCATCGCGGGCGAGGACGCGGACTTCTACATCCGCGACCTGTTCAAGAACATCAAGCAGGGCAACCACCCCAGCTGGACGCTGTACGTCCAGGTGATGCCCTACGCCGAAGCCGCGGACTACCGCTTCAACCCGTTCGACCTGACCAAGGTGTGGCCGAAGGGCGACTACCCGCTGATCAAGGTCGGCCGCTACGTACTCGACCGCAATCCGGCGAACTACTTCGCGGAGATCGAGCAGGCCGCGTTCGAGCCGTCCAATCTGGTGCCGGGCATCGGCCCGTCGCCGGACAAGATGCTGCAGGGCCGTCTGTTCGCCTACCCGGACGCGCACCGCTACCGGATCGGCGCGAACTACACCCAGCTGCCGGTCAACGCGCCGAAGTCCCCGGTGAACAGCTATTCGCGCGATGGCGCGATGCGCTACAACAACCCGGGCGACCCGGTGTACGCGCCGAACTCCTACGGCGGCCCGCACGCCAACGCGGAGATCGCCGCCGAGACCGCGTCGAGCTACGGCGTCGAGGACGAGGTCATCCGGTCGGCGTACAAGCTCCACGCGGAGGACGACGACTTCGGCCAGCCGGGCACGCTCGTGCGCGAGGTGATGGACGACGAGCAGCGCGCGCGGCTCGCGAGCAACATCATCGGCCACGCCTCGAACGACGTTTCGCGGCCGGTGCTCGAGCGCGTCTTCGAGTACTGGCGGAACGTCGACAAGGACCTCGGCGACAAGGTCGCGGACGCGTTCCGCGAGTAGAAGGACCTCTCTTCGAGAGGCTGCTCCCACCACCGGAACGCACCCGGTGCGCGTCATCCTCGCGCACCGGGTGCGTTTCCTCTCCACGCTCGCAGCTGAAACGAGTTGCGCCATACAGATGGCGAGGCGTGCGTGGGGACAACACGAGTGGACCAGTTCGACGCGCCTGTTCAACAGAGTGATGAAGCCAAACGTTCCGCTGGCCGACCCGACGGCCAAGGCGGACTCCCTGTCCCGCCGCTGCCGCTTCCCCCGGTGCCACTCCCCGCGCCGTAGCAGGGCCGTCCGGTTCCGCCGTGCAGGGCGGGCCACGATATGGGGGCCGGAGCCCGAGTGAGGACATTTCTCCTCACTCGGGCTCTGGCCGTCACTTGGGGGCGAGTCCCAGCCGCAGGGCGCCCGCCGCCTCGGCCGTCGCTTCGCGGAACCGCTGACCGACGCCGATGAAGTTGATGTACCCGTGGATCAGATCCGGCTGGCGGCTGAGCGCCACCGGAACCCCGGCCTTCCGCAATTTCTCCGCGTAAGCCTCGCCCTCGTCGCGCAGCGGATCGAATCCGGCCGTCGCGATATACGCGGGTGGCAAACCGGAAACGTCGCCGTGCAGCGGGGAGAGTTTCGGGTTGTACAGATCGGTGCCCTTCGGCACGTAATGTCCTTCGAACCAGCTCATGTCCGAGTCGGTGAGGAACAGATCTTCCGCGAACAATTCCCGGGAACGACGGCGCACGGTGAAATCGGTCGCCGGATAGAACAGCAGCTGGAACGCCGGGACGCCGCCGCCGCGTTTCACCGCTTGTTGCGCGGTCACCGCCGCGAGGTTTCCGCCGGCGCTGTCGCCGCTGTCGCCGCCGACGGCGATGCGGGCCGGGTCGGCGCCCAGGTCCCGCGCCTTCGCGAACGCGTACTCGAAAGCCGCGATCGCGTCCTCGGTGGCGCCGGGGAACTGCGTCTCCGGTGCGAGCCGGTACTCCACCGAAAGAACCCGCACGCCAGCTTGCTTCGCCAGGTAGCGGACGGTGTTGTCGTGGGAGACCCGGCTGCCGATCACCCAGCCGCCGCCGTGGAAGAACACCAGCAGCGCGGACGGATCGGGCAGCCCGGCCGGGGTGTAGAGCGTGGCCGGCACGTCGCCATCACCCGTCGGGATCTGAAGCTCTCTGGTGGCGACCGGTTCGATCATCTTGCCGCTGACCAGGTGCCTGCTCGCCAGCAGGAGACTGCGTGACTCCTCGACGGTGCCTCGCACCAGAGACGCCTTCGCCAGCTTCTGCAGGCGAAGCAGGAGCTGGGCGTCCAGGGCCAGTTCCTGTCCGTCCAGGCGGAGCGGAGGCCCGGCGATGGCCCTTCTGACCGGCTGCGGGAGCCAGAACGCCAGCTGCGAGAACGCGGCCTCGGCACGGATCTGGAGCGGAATCGCCATACTTCCTCCTGAGGGCTTCCGGCCAGGTTACTTGCGAGTAAGTAGGCCGTCCAGCGGGACAGGACGCTTTGCGGCGAACGGGTGTGACGCAAGCCTCCGGTCCAGATCCTGGTCCTCCACTTAAGTAGAGGGGTTAGCCTCGAAGCGTGACTTCGACGAACTCGGTTCATGTGCTCGGTATCGGCGGCTCCCTGCGGGAGGGATCGCAGTCCGAGCGCGCGCTGCGCATCGCCCTGGGCGGTGCGGCCGAAGCCGGAGTCACCACCGAGCTGATCGCCGGACCGGAATTGGTGCTGCCGTTCTACGACGCCGCGTTGGACGAGCGGCACGACCAGGCCGTGCGGCTGGTCGAGGCGATTCGCCGCGCCGACGGCCTCATCGTCGTCTCGCCCGGCTACCACGGCGCGTTGTCCGGCCTGGTCAAGAACGCCTTGGACTACGTCGAAGACCTGCGTGACGACGCCCGCCCGTACCTCGACGGCCGCGCGGTCGGCCTCGCCGCCGTCGCGTTCGGCTGGCAGGCCGCGGTCACCACGTTGGAACAACTGCGCACGATCACGCACGCACTACGTGGTTGGGCCACCCCATTGGGTGGTTCGATCAACACCGCGGAGACCAAGTTCGACGAAACGGGCGGCGCCTCGGACGAGAAGAGCGTCCGCACCCTTCGCCTGATCGGCGGCCAGGTCGCCGAGTTCGCGCTGAGTCGCGCCGGTCACTAGTCGTTTGCTCCGTTCATCGTCCGGGTAATCGCCGGACGTGATGCCTGCCATGGGGTGGCAAGGTTTCGCGGTTGCGGGACGTTGACACCGAAGAGACGCTCAACGGGGCGTGTCTTGAGACCAGGAGGTAGGCGAAGAATGGCTGAGGCTCTGTACACCGCTGTGGCCACCGCTCGCGGCGACGGCCGCAACGGTGAGGTCACGTCCTCTGACGGCGTCATCGACGAGTCGTTGGCGGTCCCGAAGGAAATGGGCGGACCGGGCGGTGACAAGACCAACCCCGAGCAGCTCTTCGCCGCCGGCTATTCCGCCTGCTTCCACTCCGCGTTGCAGCTCGTCGCACGCCAGGCGAAGGTGAAGCTGGACGGCTCGACCGTCACCGCCGAGGTCAGCGTGCTCAAGCAGGGCGCGGGTTTCGGCCTCGGTGTGGCACTCAAGGTTTCGCTGCCCGGCCTGGAGCAGGCGCAGGCCGATCAGCTCGTCGAGCAGGCGCACCAGGTGTGCCCCTACTCGAACGCGACCCGCGGCAACATCGAGGTCGCGCTGTCGGCGACGGTCTGACCCCGCTCGCGACAGGTCCACTCGTACCGGCAATTTCTGAAAGGAAGACCGAAGATGGGCAAGTCCCCGATCCAGAGCCCGCTGAGTGAAGCCGACAAGGAGATCACCGGTAACGCCTTGCAGGCTACGCTGGTCGATCTCGTCGATCTGTCGCTGATCGCGAAGCAGGCGCACTGGAACGTCGTCGGCGCGAACTTCCGCAGCGCGCACCTGCAGCTCGACGAACTGGTCGCCACCGCGCGCCAGTACGTCGACGAGGTCGCCGAACGCGCCAACGCCATCGGCATCTCGCCGAACGGGCAGGCGAAGGTCGTCGTGGAGAGTTCCGGTCTGCCGGACTACCCCGACAACTGGCAGTCCGTGGAGTCCACGGTCGCCGCGATCGTCGACATTCTCGCGGCGCTGATCGAGCGGCTGCGCAAGCGCATCGACGAGACCGACAAGAGTGACCTGGTCACCCAGGACCTCCTCATCGAGATCACTCAGGAACTCGAGAAGGCGCACTGGATGTGGCAGGCGCAGCAGGCCTGACGCTTTCGCCTCGTGAGTGGTAATGACGGTTAGAACCGTCATTACCACTCACGAGACCCACTGCCTCACCGAGCCGGGTGCCCTGTGTCACGCCGGATTTCCCCGGGCCCTACCGGCGCGTAACGTCGGGGGGTATGGGAGTCGCCGGAGACGAACGTCGTGCGTTGAGCGAGCTTTTCGAAGAGGTCGGCCCGGACGCGCCGACCCTGTGCGCGGGCTGGAAGACGCGGGATCTCGCGGCGCACCTGCTGGTGCGCGAGCGACGGCCGGACGCGGCGCCAGGGATCCTGGTGCCCGCGCTCGCCTCCTACACGCAGCGGGTGCAGGACTCCTACGCCGCGCGACCGTGGTCCGAGGTCGTCGGCCAGGTGCGGTCCGGCCCCGCCTGGTACTGGCCGACCACGATCGGCCCCCTCGACGAGCTGGTGAACGGGCCGGAGTTCCTGGTGCACCACGAGGACGTCCGCCGAGGACAGCCCGGCTGGGAGCCGCGTCCGGCGGATCCCGCGCGGGACGCGGCGGCGTGGAAGTCGGCGAAGCAGGCGGCCAAGCTGAACCTGCGGAAATCACCGGTCGGCGTGATCCTGAAGACGCCCGAAGGCCGCGAGGCGCGGGTGAAGGAAGGCCCGGACACGGTGACCCTGGCCGGTGCGCCGATCGAGTTGCTGCTGTTCGTCTTCGGCCGCGACGCCGTCCGGCTCACCTTCGAAGGTGACGCCTACGCGGTGGACAGGCTCCGGAAGCACGACCGCGGCCTTTAAAGTTCCGCCATGCCGATGATCAGCGTTTCCATGTTCCCCGGCCGCACGGCCGAACAGAAGCAGGCCCTCGTCCGCGAGGTGACCGACGCCTTCGTCCGCACCTGTGGCGGCAACGCCGAGGGCGTCTGGGTGACGATCAACGAGATCCCCGCCGAACACTGGGCCGCGGGCGGGACCCTCTTCTCCGAGCGCTGACCCAGCCTCCAGATGAGATGAACGGGACTTTCATCGCAAAATTTGCCATGAAAGTCCCGTTCGTCTCACGTCAGCCATCGCACGTCAGCGGAGCCCGACGGCCCGCTGCGCGAAGAACACCTCGATCGCCGTCTGCTTGATCGTCTCCGCGATCACCAGTGAACCGTGCCCCGCGTCGAACCGGTAGAACTCGAACGGGATCTCCCGCTTCGCGAGCCTGTCGAGATAGTTCTCGACCTGCCGGATCGGGCAGCGCGGGTCGTTGTCCCCGGCGAGCACCAGCACCGGCGCCGTCACGGCCTCGACGTAGGTGATCGGCGAGCATTCCCGGTACACCGCCGGCACCGTCTCCGGCGATCCGCCGAACAACGCCCGGTCGAACGAGCGGAGCTGCTCCATCTCGTCCTCGTACGCGGCGACGTAGTCCGCGACCGGAACGCCGGCGATCCCCGCCGCCCACCGGGCGGGCTGGGTGCCCAGCGCCAGCAGGGACAGGTAGCCGCCCCACGAAGCACCGTTCACCACGCACTTCTCCGGATCGGAAAGTCCACTTTGGACCGCCCAATCGTGCACGGCGGCGACGTCCTCGAGTTCGGTCAGCCCAGGGCGGCCTTCGATGGCGTCGCGCCAGGCCGAGCCGTAGCCGGTCGAGCCGCGATAGTTGACTTCGACGACGGCGAATCCGGCGTCCAGCCAGACGGCGCGATAGGCGGAGAACCGGTCCTCGTCGGCGGCATGCGGCCCGCCGTGCAAGGAGAAGACCGTCGGCAGCGGGCCTTCTGGCGCGTCGATCGGGCGGGACACCAGTGCGTGAATCTGCCCGCCGACCCCGTCGACGAACGCGTCGGTGACCGGGGCGGATTCCGGAGCCCGCTCACCCGGCGGTTCGAGGAGTACCGAGTCGGCGCCGTCCGCGGTCCGCGCGCGTACCGCCGTGGGCTGCGCGGCACTGGACCACGAGTACTCGACGGTCCCGTCCGGTCGCACCCCGGCGCCACCGATCCGGCCCGGCGGGGTGTCCAAAGAGGACAGTTCGCCGCTCGCGAGGTCGTACCGATGCAGGGAACTGCGGCCTTGGTGGAAGTGGACGACCAGGAGCGCTCGCGCATCCGGGTACCAGCCGGCGACCACTTCGCCCGGCAGGTCGAGTTCGATCTCCCGTTCGGTGTCCGCGGCCGTGTCCCAGATCAGCAGTTCCTCGCGGCCGCGCCGCTCGTGCAGCACCAGCAGGCGCTGATCACCGGCGACCGGCGAGAACTCCAGCGCGCCGAGGCCCTTGCCTTCGCCGTCCCACTTGTCGGCGACCGTGGTGAAGCCGTCGGTCGACAGGACGCGCAGCGCGGGGTGTCGTGAATCACCGTGCTCGGAATGGGAGATCGCGAGCAGGGACTCGTCACGGGACAGCGACGCGATCCCGGCGTCGTCGTCATGGCGGTAGAAACGGGTGGTTTCGCCGTCGATGTCGGCGAAGAGTTCGCTGCCGTCGTCGGTCGAAACACCGACGGCGACCACGCGGGTGCCGATCTCGAGCCCGGCGGGGTAACCGTCGTGGACGTCCGGCACCGCCCGTTCGGCGGCGGCCCCTGGGGTGAACGGTTCGCGGACCCAGGAACCGAATTCGTCGCCGTCGGTGTCGTTGAACCACCAGATCCAGCGGCCGTCGGGGGACGGGGTCGCGTGCATGGTGCCGTTAGGGCGGTCGGTGACGCGGCGGTGCTCGCCGGTCGAGCGGTCCCAGGAGTAGACCTCCCAGACGCCGCTGGCGTTGGAAACGTAGATGTTCGCGTCCGGTGCGTCGATGGCCCATTCGGGAACCGAGATGCGCGGTGCGTGGAAGCGGGCCCGCCACCTGGCCTCGGCTTCGGCGTCGTCGAACAGGCGGTCCGGGACCGCCGCGGACGGATATTTGTTGCCTGGCTGCGTGCTCACCCCTCGATCCTGCCACTGGAGAGCCGTACTGTGTGCGGGGTGCTGGAGGGAAACGCGCCGGGCGCCGCGCGCGACGCGGTGTCCGCGCGGTCTGCGCGCCAAGCGGTCGACCGTGCCGTGTTCGCGCAACCGCTGTTCGGGCCGGGGATGGGGCTCGTCGACGTCGGCTGCGGCCCGGGTTCGATCACCCTCGGTATCGATGGCGGACACAGAAAGTCCACAGTGGACTTTCTGGTCGCGGACGTGCGCGCGTTGCCGTTCGCCGAAGCTTCGGTGGATGTGCTCTTCGCGCACGGCGTCTTCGAGCAGCTGAGGGAACCTGGTGCCGCGCTCGCGGAGATCCGCCGGGTGCTCAAACCGGGCGGAACGCTCGCACTGTCCACATCGGACTGGAGTAGGGCACGTCTTCGGCCGAAGACGGCGAATGTCGACGCGGCGCTGCGCGGGCACTATCTGTTGTGCCGTCGTGCGGGTGGTGACCCGTTCGCCGGGCGCTCGATTCCCGCCGCGGTCACGGCCGCTGGTTTCCGTGACGTGCGAACGAAAACCCGCTACCGCACGGACGCGACCTACCGTTCGCTGGCGACGTACGTGGAGGCACGGCTGGTGACGGCGCTGGAAACCGCGACGACCCCGGACCGCGACCAGCTCGCTTCGGCCGCCCGCTCGGCGTGGTCCTGGGCGCGCTCGGGCGATGGCGACTTCGCCCAATGCTGGATCGAACTCCTCGCGACCCGCTGACCAAGACGTCGTGAGTGGCGTTTCGGGTTAGAAGCCGAATCGCCACTCACGACCAACGTCCGGATACGCCCACGAGAGCCCTCTACGATCGGTGACCCACTCACTCCGGGGGTCCGGGGGGCGAAGCCCTCCCGGGCGGGGCCTGGGGGTTGCACCCCCAGAAAACACCGTAGGGCCCGCGTGGTTGGCGCTTTTCAGCCAACACGCGAGCCCTACGGGACCAACGTCGGGGTGGCGGGATTCGAACCCACGACCTCCTCGACCCGAACGAGGCACGCTACCAAGCTGCGCCACACCCCGGATACTTCTTAGCGGGTCGAGGAGAAGTTTAGCGGACGGTGTTTCGGGCTTTGCGGGGGGCTGCTTTCCGGTGGTTCGTGCTGGTGGTGCCCCGTGGGACGAGGGTCAGCAGGCTTGCCTCGGGAGGGCACGCGAAGCGGGCCGGGGCATACGGCGAGGTGCCAAGACCGGCGGAGACGTGGAGCCACATCTGGGCGCCCCAGCGGGAGGCGCCGCGGGCGCGGGTGCGGTCGAGTTCGCAGTTGGTGACGAGCGCGCCGTAGCCCGGGATCCGGAGCTGTCCGCCGTGCGTGTGCCCGGCGAGGACGAGGTCGTAGCCGTCGCCCGCGAACTCGTCCAGGACGCGGGGTTCCGGGGAGTGTGTGACGCCGATGCGGACGGCCGCCGCGGTGTCCACCGGGCCCGCGATGTCGGCGTAGCGGTCGCGGCGCAGGTGCGCGTCGTCGACGCCGGCGGTGAACACGTACTGGTCGGCGACCTCGATGGTGCGGCGCACGTGGGTGAGGTCGGTCCAGCCGTGCTCGAGGAACGCCGCGCGGAGGTCACGCCAGGGCAGGTGCTCGCCGTGGATCCGCTTCTTCTTACCCTTCGGCATGAGGTAGCGCGCGGGGTTCTTCGGCTTCGGCGCGTAGTAGTCGTTGCTGCCGAAGATGAACACGCCGGGCCTGTTCAGCAGGGGGCCGAGTGCGCGCAGGACGGACGGGACCGCGTGCTGATGTGACAAATTGTCACCGGTGTTGACGACGAGATCCGGTTCGAGCTCGTCGAGCGCGGCTACCCAGCGTTGCTTGCTCACGTGGCCGGGGAGCATGTGCAGGTCCGAGATGTGGAGGATCGTGAAGGGCTTGGCCCCTGCCGCGAGGACCGGGAGCTCCGCGGTGCGAAGCGTCCACCGGCGCCTTTCGATGCCGACCGCGTAACCGAGGGTCGCGGCTCCCAGGGCGGCGGTTCCCACGGCCAAGCGCCGTACCGTCGCCCCTGAAGTATGGTTGTTACTGAGCGTGCTCACAACGTCCAGTTTACGTGCTCATCGGGGGTGATCGTTCGCCCCCATTCCGGCGATCCCGAAGAATCGCTGGAATGGCCTCTTTTCTTCACTTTGTGTGGTCTGTGCGGGGTGTGGTGATCGATCGACATGTGTCCGTCGGCCACTGTTCCCCGTTAGGCCGCCAGGCGCTCACTCAAAGTTAGGTCAGTGTGACTCTTTGTGGTTTGCGCTGGTGAACCCCGCCTCCGCGGTCAGCGTCCGCCGCCCAGATACTTCGGGTCCGGCTGCGGCAACGGCAGTGGTTCCTGGCCTTCGAGGATCTTCGACATCGCCCCGAACCAGGTCTGCGCCGGCGTCTTCCCGCCGAACATATTCGGATTGCAGCCTCCAGCGCGCACGTTGCCGGGTCCGAAGTAGCAGAGGCCGCCGTTTCCGCCCTTCGGACGGAACACCATCGCCGCGCCCGCGAGCTGCGGGGTGGCCCCGAGGTAGGTTCCCGAGCCGTTGTTCTGCGTGGTTCCCGTCTTGCCCATCACCGGCCGGTTCCAGCCGGCGCCGCTCGCTGCGACGGCCGACGTGCCACCGGGCGCGCTGTCCCTGCTCATGCCGACCGCGAGGGTGTTGGCGAGACCTTCGGGCACCACCTGTTCGCAAGCGGCTTCCTTGACCGGCACCGGCTTCCCGTCCCGGTCGGTGACACCGGTCAGCGGGGTCGGCGGGCACCAGACGCCGCCGCTCATGATCGTGGCACCGACGTTCGCCAGTTCCAGTCCGCTCAGCGGGGCGGGGCCGAGGGTGAACGAGGCGTTTCCGGGCCAGCCGGGCCGGGGGCCGAAGGCCTGCAGCTGGCTGGCGTTGACGCCGGGGTTGTCGGACTTCGGGTCGACGGCGCCACCGCCGAGGTTGCTGGCCATGGTGTCGCGCATGCCGAGCTTGCGCGCCATCTCCACGATCGGCCCGGTGCTCCCGACCTTCTCCTCGAGGTTCACGAAGGCGGTGTTCGGCGAGGTCGCTAGTGCCTGCTGCAGCGACATGCCCCCGCCGACCGGGTTGTAGTCACCCGCGTTGCCGAGGCAGTACCAGCGGGAGCGCATCGGCGGTCCGGTCGGTGCGCATTTGTTGCCACCACCGCCGAACACGCTGGAGGTGTAGAAGTCCGGCACCGGGAGAGGACTGTTGATCCCGGCCACGCCGGCTTCCAAAGCGGCGGCGGCGGTGAAGACCTTGTACGCCGAGCCCGCGCCGCCGGTGTTGTAGACGCCGGAAGGCAACGCGAACGTCGTCTGTCCTTGGTCTTCGTGAAGGCCGTAGTCACGGTTCGCCGCGAGCGCCACGACTTCGTGCCGGTTCTTGCCCGGCTTCACCAGGGAAAGCGTGTTCGCGACGTTTTCCTGCGTCTTCTTGACCTGGGCTTCGGCCGACATCTTGGCTTCGTGGTTCGCCCGTTCGTCCAAAGTGGTCTTGATCTGGTAGCCGCCGGTGTAGAGGTCGTCCTTCGTCATGCCGTTCTTGAGGAGATAGTCCTCGACGTACTGGCAGAAGAAACCGTTTTCCGGGCCGGCGCCGGTGCAGTTCGACGCGGGTTTTTGCGGCCCGCCTTCGACGACGCCGAGCGGCTCGGCCTTGAAGCGTTCCGCGTCCGCCTTCGCGAGTTTCTGGTTGTCGACCATGCGGTCCAGCACCAGGTTGCGGCGTTCCGTCGCCTTCGCCGGGAACTTCCACGGGTCGTTGACGATCGGGTTGTTCACCAGACCGGCCAGCAAGGCCGCCTGCGGCACCGTGAGCTTGTCGACGGGCGTGTTGAAGTACGCGCTGGCGGCCGCGCCGACGCCGAAGATCTCGCGCGAGAACTCGACGACGTTCAGGTAGCCGGTCAGGATCTGCATCTTGTTCAGCTTGGTTTCCAGCTGGATCGCGATGCGGGCTTCCTTCAGCTTCCGGGCGACCGACTGCTCCTGTGCGCGCTTCTGGCCCGGCTTGTCGTCCCGGTAGACGACGTTGATCAGGTAGTTCTTGACGTACTGCTGGGTCAGCGTCGACGCGCCCTGCGTGTCACCGCCGGTGGTGTTGCTGACCGCGGCGCGCAGCGTGCCCTTCCAGTCCACCCCGTTGTGCTCGTAGAAGCGCTTGTCCTCGACCGAGATCAGCGCCCACTTCATGGCGTCGTTGATCTGGGTCTCGTTCGTCGGGATGCGGTATTGCTTGTACAGCGTCGCGATCTGCTTGCCGGTGTTGTCCGTGATGGTCGTCACCAGGGGCGGCGGAATGTCCGCGAGGTCCGAAGACGTCTTGTCGACGGTCTCGCTCGCTTGGTTGGAGAGGACGCCCGCGGCGCCCGCCACCGGGAACAACATCCCCGCTACCAGCACCCCCGCGAGCACACACAGGCCAATGAGCTTCAGCAGACCGTCTGTTTTGCGCACGCGGACCAGGGTACGCGGATGCCGTTAGCCCACCGTGACGTCGCCTCGCTGTGCGTGCGAATCCGGTTACAAAACGGACCCCATGAGGTGACGTCTGGTAATGGGAGGCATTCTAGGGCTTGGCGGAGGGAACCGAGGGCCCTTACAGTCCGTCAACGTCTCACGTATGAAAAAGCCGACAGACGGGTGAGTGCGAGCGGCAGTCGCATTCGACCGAACGGAGGCACCGGCACCGGGGAGGTGCCGGGAGTAACCGACGTGAGCACAAGGGAGACACGCTCATGGGGGCAGGAGCGCAGGCTTTTCGTCCCCCCGTGGTGTGTCGAACACCAGGGTAGGGAGCTGGGGGTATGGAAACCAACCAGTCGAGCTGGCGAGTCAATGCGTCGTGCCGCGACACCGATCCGGACGGTTTGTTCGTCCGGGGTGCGGAACAGAACCGGGCCAAGGCGGTTTGCCTCGGTTGCCCGGTCAGGACGGAATGCCTCGCCGAAGCGCTCGATGGCCGGATCAACTTCGGCATCTGGGGAGGTATGACCGAACGGGAACGGCGGGCGCTGCTGCGGCGGCGGCCGGACGTGACCAGCTGGGCGGATCTGCTGGAAGAAGCGAAACGCAGGTTCGCCGGCATCGACGAAGAGGAAGACGTACGCGTCCGAGTCTCGTGATCATGATTCCGTGAAGGGCCCCTTCCCTGAGTCCAAGGTAGGGAAGGAGTCCTTCACGGAGTCTCAGGACTGGGTGGCCAGCCGTGTGCCGATGTCGCGCAGGCCGTCGAGATCGTGCACGTCACTGGGGAGCGCGGGTACCCGCACCAGCGGGACCTCGGGATGCGCCCGCGTGAACCTGGCGAGCAGCCGTGTCTCTCGTTCGGCCAGCGCGACCCGGTCCGCGTGCAGGCGGAGGACGGCTTCGGCCAAGGGCGCGCTGTTCTCGCCTTTCGCCAGCTGCTCGGCGGCGGCGAGGGCCTCCGGGCCGGACAACGGAGCGAGCACCGGATGTGTCCGGTTCGCGACAAGTCCGGCCAGCGGCATGCTCTCTTCCGAGAGCCGCTCCACGAAGTAGGACGCCTCGCGCAGCGCGTCCGGCTCCGGCGCGGCCACCACGAGGAACGACGTGCCGCCGGACCGCAGCAGGTCGGAGGTCTTGCGCGCGCGTTCGCGGAAGCCGCCGAACATGCTGTCGAAGGCCTGCATGAACGCCGAAGCGTCGGTCAGTAGCTGGCCGCCGATGATCGTCGAGACGGCCTTCGCGAACATCGAGAATCCGGCGTTGACGACCTTGCGCAGACCCCAGCCGCCCGCCTTGGCGGGGCCGGTGAGCAGCCGGATCATCCGGCCGTCGAGCGCGGTCGAAAGCCGGGTCGGCGCGTCGAGGAAGTCCAATGCGGACCGGCTCGGCGGAGTGTCGACGATGATCAGGTCCCACTCGTCGGTGGCCGCGAGCTGACCCAGCTTCTCCATCGCCATGTACTCCTGCGTTCCGGAGAACGAGGTGGAAATGGTCTGGTAGAAGGGGTTCTGCAGCAGTTGCTCGGCGCGCTCCGGACCGGCGTGCACGCGCACCATGTCGTCGAAGGTGCGGCGCATGTCGAGCATCATCGCCCAGAGTTCACCCTTGGGTTCGAAACCCTCGACCCGCACCTGTTTCGGGTGATTGCCCAGTTCGCGCAGGCCGAGCGCCTGGGCGAGCCGCCGCGCCGGGTCGATGGTGAGCACCACCGTCTGCCGTCCGCGTTCGGCCGCGCGCAACGCCAGCGCCGCCGCGGTGGTCGTCTTGCCGACCCCGCCGGAACCACAGCAGACGATGACCCGGCTTTCGGGATCGTCGATCAGCTTGTCGATCTCCAGGATGTCCGACATCAGCGCACCCCCTGCTCGGTCAGCGCTTCGGCGAGCTCGTAGAGCGCCGCGACGTCGACTCCGTCGGTCAGGTCCGGCAGTTCCAGGCCCGGCAGGTCGGCTTCGGCCAGTTGCTCGCGGGCGCGCTGTTCGGCCGCGACCCGGACGGCGTGCTCCACGGTCTCCTCGACCAGCGCGTCGAGGGTGCTGTCGGGCAGGTTCAACCCGGCCGACGCGAGACCGGAGCGGACCCGGGAGGCGTCGACGCGGCCGTCCGCGGCGGCCGTGACCGAGCGCGCGGGCAGCCGCGGCGGGCGAACCCGGTTGACCAGCACCGCGCCGGGACGCAGATCCGCGCCGTCGAGTTCGGCGACGGCCTCGACCGTTTCCCGCACCGGCATCTCTTCGAGCAGGGTCACCAGGTGCACGGCTGTCTCGCCGGAGTGCAGCAGCCGGACGACGCCGTCGGCCTGGCCGCGGATCGGGCCGGTCTTCGCCAGGTCGGTCAGTGCCTTGGTGACGTCGAGGAACTTCACGACCCGGCCGGTGGGCGGCGAGTCGACGACGACGGCGTCATAGGTGTGGCGGCCGTCGGATTCGGTCCGGCCGACGCATTCCTTGATCTTCCCGGTGAGCAGGACGTCGCGCAGACCCGGCGCGAGCGTGGTCGCGAACTCGATCGCGCCCATCCGCCGCAGCGTCCGCCCGGCGAAGCCGAGGTTGTAGAACATCTCGAAGTACTCGAGCAGCGCGGCTTCGACGTCGATGTGCAGGGCGCGCAGCTCCCCGCCGCCGGGGACGGCCGCGATGCGCTGCTCGGCGTAGGGCAGCGGCTCGGTGTCGAAGAGCTGGGCGATGCCCTGGCGGCCCTCGACCTCGATCAGCAGCACCCGGCGCCCGCCCTTGGCGAGCGCGAGGCCCAGCGAGGCGGCGAGCGTGGTCTTGCCCGTCCCGCCCTTACCGGTGACGAAATGCAGCCGTGCTCTCGCGAGTTCGTCGGTCCAGCCGGCAAGGGAAGTGCTCACCGGTCCCACCCTAATTGAGGGTTCAGGTCGCCAGCATCATGACGCCGAGCCCGGCGCCGACCACCGCGACGACGCCCCAGGTCAGAACGCCGGACAGCACCGTGAGCATCACCACACCGAGCAGCAGGAGGATCACGAGGGCCACCGCGCCGGTGATCGCGACCGTCCCGGAGCTGCCCGTGCGGTCCCGTGCCTTCGCCATCAGGACCAGCACCAGCGGCAGCCCGGCGAGCGCCAGCAGGGCGGTCGCGATGATGCGCCAGGTCTCCACCGGCTCACCGTAGCGCCACCGAACTCGCGTGCTTGAGCACGAAACTCGCGTGCTTGAGCACGGAACTCACGAGTTTCGTGCTCAAGCACGCGAGATACGGGTCTGAGCACGCGCGATCGCGGCGGGTCAGCTTCCGATCGGGGTCGCGGGCACGCACGGCACCGGCTTCGCGTGTGCCGGGTCGAGGGCGTTGAGGACGTGCCCGGCCGCGTTCCGGTCGGCGGCGACACCGCCGTGCTCGGCCAGGTCCAGCGGGCAGCTGTCCTGCAGCACGATGTTCTTCACGTTCGGTCCCTTGCCCATGCCGCTCGTGTACGGGACGACCGCTTCGTCGTAGCGGGTCATGATGTTCGTGTACGTCACGCCCGGCTGGAAGACGCCGTTGCCGCCACGCAGCTTCGTGAGGAACTCCGAACCGCGCAGGAACTGGCGGCATGAGCCGCAGAGCGGGTCGAGGATCCCGTTGAACCCGGGCGCCAGTCCCAGCGCGCCGGCGAGCGCGTAAAGACGCGAGGCGCCGAAAAGCGTGGTGCCGTCCCACAGCGGGGTCAGGCTGACGTACTTGTCCACTTTGGACGCGCCATCGAGGAACTTGACGTAATAAGAAGGCATCAGTGTGCCTTCGGAGTGGCCGAGGATGTCCACCTTGGACGTCCCGGTCGCGCCGAGGACCTTGTCCACGAACGCCGACAGTTCCTTCGCGCTCTGTTCCATCGGGAGTAGCCCGCCGGGCTGGTAGATCGGCAGCGGCCGCCCCGGGACGCCGTAGGTGAGGGAGAAGACGCAGTACCCGTTGTTCTTGAGCAGCGGGCCGAACGTCTGCCAGTTCACCGTCTGGTTGGCGCTGAGGCCGTGCGTGAGCACCACCGGATTCGGATGGGCCGCGCTCGGACGGCAGTCGAAGTCGTTCGCGCCCGGTGGCGGGCCGCCGGGGGTCGCCGCCTGCGCGGGCAAGGCCGCGGCGAGAGTCCACGGAACGGGCAGTTTCTCGTCGGCGTTCGCCGGTGAAGCGCAGATCAGGGCAAGTGCCGCGGCCACGCAAGCGACGGCGATGGACCTCGTTGTCCGCATGTCAACGTCCTATCTACTCCCGAGTAGGTGTGAAGTGAACCACATCCACGGGAAATCGGCGAACCCCTCGCGAGAGGGTTTTCCGCATGTGTGTCGGGCGCGCTCGCCGGTTTGGCTACGCTCCCGGACATGAGCGCCACCAAGTGGGAGTACGCGACCGTCCCCCTGTTGATCCACGCCACCAAGCAGATCCTCGACCAGTGGGGCGAGGACGGCTGGGAGCTCGTCACCGTGCTCCCGAACCCGACCGGCGAACAGCACGTCGCCTACCTCAAACGAGCCAAGAACTAGGGGATTGAAGCCATGACCTGGACCGATCGGCTTGCCGAGCTCGGTATCGAACTCCCCGGCGTCGCCGCTCCGCTGGCGGCCTACGTGCCCGCCGTCCGCACCGGCTCGTACGTCTACACGGCCGGGCAGCTGCCCTTCGTCTCCGGTGAGCTCGAAGCGACCGGCAAGGTCGGTGCCGAGGTCAGCCCCGAAGAAGCGAAGAAATACGCGCGGACTTCGATCCTCAACGCGCTCGCCGCCGTCGACTCGGTCGTCGGGATCGACAACGTCGTGCGGGTGGTCAAGGTCGTCGGGTTCGTGGCGTCCGCGGAGGGCTTCACCGGTCAGCCCGCGGTGATCAACGGGGCGTCCGAGCTGCTCGGCGAGATCTTCGGCGAGTCGGGCATTCACGCCCGCTCGGCCGTCGGGGTCTCCGAGCTGCCGATCGGGGCGCCGGTCGAGATCGAATTGATCGTGGAGGTGAAGTGATGGACCCCGACATCGAGAAGTCCTCGCACGAGCTCCTGCTCCGGCTGGCCGGACGGCTGCCGGACCAGCTCCTCTGGCGGTTCCGTGACTGGCTCGGCGAGGGCGCGATGGGCACCCTCGCGCGGACCCTGCCCAGGTCTTTGCTTAAGCACAGGATCGACCTGGATCAAACCGAGTATCGCCTGCTAGTCGCCGGGCTCATCCCGCACGGCGCCGATTGGCATCAGGTGAGTTCCACCCTGGGGGTAGACGACGTCACCGAGACCAGGTACACATTCACGCAGAGTGCGCCCGAATGGGTGAACTCCGTCGACTCTGTGTCCGTGTTGATCCACGCGACGTTGCGGGGACGGCCGGATGTGGGTGAAGTGCGGCAAAGCTGGCGACACCTCGGTGTGGTCGGCGAGGGTGGGGCGAAACGAGTCCTCCTGGTCACGGCGCTCAACGGGCTGCCGAGGCTGACCGGCGAACTGCAGCGCGTCCTGCGCGTGCTGGGTGACGAGGAGCCCGGCGTCGAGGTTCTCCCGCCGAGCATCGACCTCACCGGCTATCACCGCACCGCGCTCGCCAACTCCGAGCTGGTCTGCGTGGGCGCGGTGGACACCGGAAGTCGGCTGGTCGCCGCTTAACGCTCGCACCACCAGGCGAGCCGGGAGGGAGCAGAGCAATGGTGGAGGTCCACGACGGCCCGCCCATGGACGGGTTCTCGGTGCCCCTGCGCCTGCACAACCTGTTACTGGCCCTGGCGGGTCGAATCGACGACAGTGCTTTGACCGAAGCGCGTGAGCTGATCGCGCGTGCGCACATCGACGAAGCGGTGGAGCTCACCACCGGCACCCTGATCGCGGGGAAGATCCCGGTGAGCTCGTCCGAACAACGTGAACTGGCACTCGTCCTCGAAATGAGCCGGTCCGACGCCACCCTGGCGAACGACCTGCTGGTGGAGGAGGACGAGTCGGTGCTCACCCACCGGTTCACCGGGGAGAATCAGCCCGAATTCGGCCTCGCCGAGGCGCTCGACCGCACCCTCCAGGTGCTGCCGGACGTCCGTTCGGTGCACGCGGTGTGGCGGAACACGCCCGCCGGAAGCGTGCCCGGCGCGCTGCCGCAGCGGGTCGTCCTGGTCGAGATCGGCCCGGAGGGCAACCCGCCCGCGGTCGCGTTCCGTGTGGACACCGCGCTTCGCCGCGCGGGTATCCGTTCGGTGGTCGAGGTCGCGGGCCCCGGCGTCGCGCGGTCCGCGTACCACCAGGCCGCGTCGTCGGCCGCGAGTCCTGTCTGGGTCACGGGGAGTACCCACTCCAGTGACTTTCGGTCCGAGCCGGTGACTCCGTCGCCCGCTCCCGCCCCGGCTTCCGAGTCGGTCAAGGAGCAGCCGAGCAGGCACGGGCTGCGGCCGGTCGGCAGTTCCGAGCCGATCGCGCCGGTGGTGCCGATCGTGCAGCAGGCGCCAGCGTCGTCGTCGCCTACGACGACGTCTTCGTCGGTGTCGTCTTCGGAACAGGCCACGCCGCGCAAGTCGCGGGCGGAGACGCGTGCCGAGCGCACGGCGGACCTGACCCCGGCCGAGGTGGCGCAGCTGCGTCAGGCGCTCAAGGAGGACCCCGAAAAGGGCCGCGAGATCGCCACGGGCAAGCCGAGCATGCACGAGGTCGTCGAGCTGCCCGCTCTCGACCTCGACGACCCGAGCCTGAGCGAGCGCGACCGCGCGCTTCTGCGTGAACTGCACGCCGAGCTCGCCGAACGGGAGCGTGCCGAGGCGGCGAAGATCCGGCTGAACGGGGCTTCGCGCAGCAGCGGCTCAAGCTGGTCTTCGTAACTGCTACGCGTTTCGTCCTCTGATTGCGTTAGTTGCACGCGCAACGATCGCAACCAGAGGACGAAACGCGATGTTAGGTTGCGGGTGTGGCTGAAGAACTGACATTCGACATCCCGGTGGGGGCCGGGGTGGGCACGCGCGCCAACGCCGGCGGCACGCCGGTGACGCCCAGGGACGCGGCGACCGTGATCCTCCTTCGCGACGGTGAGCAAGGCGTCGAGGTCTTCCTGCAACATCGTGTGAAGGGCATGCCGTTCGCGGGCGGGATGACCGTTTTCCCCGGCGGTGGCGTGGACTCCCGCGATGTCGACGCCTCGGTGAGCTGGGCGGGCCCGGAACCTGCTTGGTGGGCGGAACGCTTCCGGTGTGAGGAATCGCTTGCCCGCGCCTTGGTGTGCGCGGCCGTGCGGGAGACCTTCGAGGAGTCGGGCGTTCTGCTCGCGAGCCTCGGGGACTCCGTCGTCACCGACGCGACGCGGTACCACGACGCCCGCGAGAAGCTGGTCTCGCGTGAACTCTCGCTCGCCGCGTTCCTCGAAGCGAACGGCCTGACGTTGCGCGCGGATCTCTTGCGCCCGTGGGCGAACTGGGTCACCCCAACCGAGGAACCGCGCCGCTACGACACCTGTTTCTTCGTCGCCGTGCTGCCGGAGGGGCAGCAGGCCGACGGCGCCACCTCCGAAGCCGTCGCCTCCGGCTGGCAGCGGCCGGAGGACGCCCTCGCCGACGCCAAGGAAGGGCGCCGCATGCTCATGCCACCGACCTGGATCACGCTCGCGGAACTGGGCGAGTTCGACTCGGCGACCGCGGCTCAGGCCGTCGAGCGGGAAATCTCGAAGATCATGCCGACGCTGATCCGCGACGGTGACAAGGTCCGCGTCGTCCTGGATCCGGCGTGAGCGCCCCCGCGTACGGCGTGCTGCGCCAGGTCACGACGGTGGCTTCGGTGCTGTTGGAGCGCAATCCGTCGTCGATGACGTTGGAGGGCACCAATTCCTGGGTGCTGCGCGGGCCGGGAGCGACCGGTTCCGTGGTCGTCGACCCCGGTCACGAGGACATCGAACACCTGACGCTGCTCGCCGAAACCGGCGCCGTCGAACTGATCATCCTGACCCACCATCATCCCGACCACGCCGAGGGCGCGCCCTGGTTCGCCGACCGGGTCGGCGCTCCGGTGCGGGCCTTCGACGAGTCGCTGTGCGTCGGCGGTAAGTCCCTTGTGGACGGCGAGGTGGTCGCGGCCGGTGGCCTGGAACTCTCGGTGCTGCACACGCCAGGGCACACCGGCGACTCGATCTGCCTACGGTCCGAAGGGCAGCTCCTGACCGGCGACACCATCCTCGGCCGCGGCACCACCGTCCTGCACGACCTCGGCGATTACCTGCGCTCACTGCGTAAACTCGTCGAGTTGCCCGAGGGCACCATCGGGCTGCCGGGACATGGCCCCGAACTGCCCGACCTCGCCGCGACCGCGCGGGAATACCTGACACACCGGGAACAGCGGCTGGACCAGGTGCGTTCGGCACTGAAGGTCCTCGGCGCGGACGCCACCCCGCGCCAGGTCGTCGAGGTCGTCTACGCCGACGTCGACAAGGCTTTGTGGGCGCCCGCCGAGTGGAGCGTGCAGGCACAGTTGGACTACTTGAGGTCGGAGGACGGCGAATGAGTGACGTCGAGGTCGAGTTCTACTGGCGGCCCGGATGCGGGTTCTGCGCCGCGCTGGAGCGGCCGCTGTCGAAGAGCGGCTTCAAGGTGAAGCGGGTCAACATCTGGGAGGACCCGGACGCCGCCGCGCGCGTGCGTTCGGTGGCGAACGGGAACGAGGTCGTGCCGACGGTCTTCGTGGGCTCGAAGGCGATGGTGAACCCTTCGTTCGCGGAGATCGAGGCCGCGGTTAAGGCCGCTTCCGCCTGACCCGCCGCCGGTACCGAGTGGGTCCAGGTGGTCGTGAGTGGCGATTCGGGTTCTAACCCGAACCGCCACTCCCGACCACCTGGACCGACGGCCCTGCTGGCGTGAAATACACGACGGCCCCCCTCCCTGCTCTAGGTGCAA
>NZ_JBVISU010000001.1:834601-905739 GCF_055575355.1 Amycolatopsis sp. NPDC034160
GGTCTCTTCCATCTTCCCCCCCTTCGGTGCCGGGGTGTTTCGGTTTGTTTGGGGTTTTTTTTTGTTTCTCCCCCCCAACCCCCCCCCCACGACCACCTGGACCGGCCGCTAGTCTTCGCGGCCCAGGCCCGAGTTTCAGCGGGGGAGCATCGGCATCACGTAGTACGTGAGGTCCACCTCGCCCGGCTCGACCGACCGGATGACGCAAGCCCGCATCCCGGGCTGGATGTCGAGCCGGACCCGATCGCCCGCGAAACCCTGGAGCGCGTCCAGCAGGTAGCGCGCCTGGAACGAGGGTGACGTCCGGCCGCCGGAGACCTCGGCCTTCAACGTCTCCTCGGCCTCACCGGTGTCCTGTTTCGCACTGGCGAGCCGCAGGTGCGCATCGCCGACCTCCAGCGTCAGCACCCGGCGCTCGTCCGCGTAGACGCCCACCCGGCGAACGGCGGCGGCCAGCGCGTCGGCGGCGACCTCGACCGACGTGTCCACTGTGGACGACTCGATCAGTTTCTCCGACAGGAATCCCGCGTCGAGTACGGCGGTGGTGACGGCGACGCCCGCCCAGCTCAGCCCGAAGCGGGTCCCGTCGCCGTGCAGGCCGACGGTGCCTCGCGCCTGCTTCGCCGTCTCGGCCAGCAGACCGGCCGGGACGAGTGCGTCGATCGGCTCGCCGCCGGAGCGCAGCGGCAGGGTGGCCACGGCCATCCGGTACCGGTCGGACGCGGTCAGCCGCAGTTCGCGACTGAAGCTCTGGACGCGGACGCCGGTGAACATCGGCAGCGCGTCGTCCTTGGCCGCCGTGCCCGCGACCGTGCGCAACGCGGTCACCAGCGCGTGACCGTCCACTTCGGACACCTTGGGTGGCATCTCCGGGAGTTGCAGTTCGCGGCTCAGCAGCGGAAGCGCGAAGCGGCCGCCTTCGACTCGCACGGCCAGCCGCGAGCCCTCGACGACCAGGCGCACCAGGTCGTCGTCGAGCATGCGCAACGTCTCCGCGAGCGGCCCGGCAGGGACGAGGACTTCACCGTCCGTGTGGACCGTGGCGTCACAGGTCAGGCGGACCGCTCGTTCGCTGTCGCTGCCGCCGACGGTCAGCCCGTCGCGCCGGGCGCGCAGGAGCAGGCCGGACCGGGCGGGCAGCAATTTCGCGGCGGCGGAAACGGCGGCGGAGAGGGAGCGGGTGGCGGCGGTCAGGTCCATGCCCGCAAGTTAGCGGGCGGCACCGACAAGTTCGGGAGCCTCGGCGACGGCCTCGGACGGCTTCGGGCGGAAAGTGCCGCGCAGCAGCCAGACCACGGCGGCGAGCGCGAAGCCGACACCGCCGGCGGCGAGGAACGCCGCTTCGGTGCCCGCGTGCTCGACGAGGTAACCGCTGATCGACTGCCCGAACGCGAGACCGAGGGTCACCGCGGTGAGCACCCAGCCGAACGCCTCGGCCGCGGTGCCCTTCGGCGCGGCGATCTCGATCGCGGCCGAATGCGTCGTCGACTGCGGCGTGATGAGCGCGCCTGCCGCGAGCATGGCGAGCGCGAGGCCCCACAGTGACCCCGGCAGCGCGAGCAGCGCCACCAACGCGCCGAACGTGGCCAGCAGGACCGGCAGCCGCAGGCCCATCTGCCGCGGCCACGGGCGCAGGCTGTACGCGACGCCGAACGCGACCGAGCTGACCGACCAGGCCGAAAGCAGCAGTCCGCCGATCGAGGTGTTCCCGGCCTCGGTGGCGGCCGCCGGGACGGCGACCTCGACGAAGCCGATGACGGCACCGAAGCCCAACGCGGCGAGGGCGAGCGTACGCATGCCCGGGCTGGCCAGCGCGCCGAGCAGTTTGCCGCCCGTCGACGGCGACGGACCCCAGGCCCGCACGGTCGGATTCAGCGCGAACAGGACCGCGCCCGCGATCATGGTCAGCGCGCCGGTCACGATGCCGGTGCCCGCCCACGGCGCGGCGATCAGCAGACCCGCGAAACCCGGGCCGAGGATGAAGAAGACCTCCATGCTGATGGCCTCATACGAGAACGCGGCGTTCCGCGTCGGCCCGGCGGGCAGGAGCCGTGTCCACAGCGCCCGCGAGGCCGAACCGACCATCGGCTCGGTGATCCCGGTGCCGAAGGCGAGCGGGACCAGCGCGAGCGTCGGCGCGTGCGCCTCGATCGCGAACACCAGGCCGGTCATCGCCAGCGCGAAGAGCACCGTCGTCATCAGCAGCGGCCGCGTCGGCCCGAAACGGTCGATGAGCCGCCCCTGCACGACCGCGCCGACCGAAACGCCGACCAGCGACCCCGCCGACACCAGCCCGGCCGAGGCGAAGGAGCCCGTCTCGCGCTGGACGTAGAGCAGCGCGGAAATGCCGATCATCGCGATCGGCAGGCGGGCGAGCAGGGACGCGATGACCGCCCCGCGGGACCCGGGCGCGGTCAGCGCGGCTCGGTAGTCGGCGAGGGAGGTGCGGTGGCTCTCGGAGTGTTCGGACACAGACTGGGACACGCGTACCAGTATGCCTACTTTGGTACGCGAGTACCAGATCTCCGGCGGTAAGGTTTGTCACCCTCGCGTTCTGGGTATTACGCGTCTTGAGCGCCCCCGGTTCATCTCGATCAGGTAACAGTCGGCCGATTATGGGGCATTCGGGGCAACAAATGGCCCCAGATGGCGTCCTTGAGGGTGAAAGAACTTGAGTTCACGGCCGACGGCCGTGGATGGTTGTACGACAGCACGCAGTCTCCAGCTCCCTCCGGCGTACGGGTCGGGGCCTTGTTCCGGAGGGCGGGGAGCGCGGATCGTCGGGGGATGGTCCGCGCACAGCGAAGAGCCGGTGCGCCACGTCGGGGGTGGCGCCCGGCTCTTCGTTGTCTCTCCCGCGCTTGGTCACCCGGATGCAATGAAGGGGCCTTTCATCGCGAATTTTGCGATGAAAGGCCCCTTCATTGCACGCGGAGCAAGGGACTAACGGGCGCGGCGAGCCAAGCGCTCCGGGTCCAGGATCAAGACGCTCTTGCCTTCGAGCCGAAGCCAGCCACGGTGCGCGAAGTCGGCGAGAGCCTTGTTGACGGTCTCGCGCGAGGCGCCGACGTACTGGGCGATCTCTTCCTGCGTCAGGTCGTGGGTGACCCGCAGCAGACCGGCTTCCTGGCTGCCGAAGCGCTGCGCGAGCTGCAGCAGCGCGCGCGCCACGCGACCGGGGACGTCGGTGAAGATCAGCTCGGCGACCATGTTGTTCGTCCGGCGCAGCCTGCGGGCGACGACCCGCAGTAACTGCTCGGCGATCTCGGGGCGCGTGGAGATCCACTGCCGCAGCGCCGGGCGGTCCATCGTCACCGCGCGGACCTCGGTCACGGTCGTCGCGCTGGACGTCCGCGGGCCGGGGTCGAAAATGGACAGCTCGCCGAACATGTCGGACGGGCCGAAGATGCCCAGCAGGTTCTCGCGGCCGTCGGGTGACTTGCGGCCGATCTTCACCTTGCCGGATTGGATGATGTAAAGCTTGTCGCCGGGTTCACCCTCGTTGAAGATGACATGCCCGCGAGGAAACTCCACGGATTCCAAGGTCTGTGCCAGCGCCTCGGCGGCTGCCGGCTCAACACCCTGGAAAATGCCCGCTCGGGCCAGGGTTTCGTCCACCTCGGGTGCCTCCTCATCGAGAAACGACGCCGACCCCCTCGTTGCCGGGGCTCGTGTCGCCGATCACTTTTCGCGTCAGTCTAGGGCGTGCTGGCGAGATCGCCCGTCGGCTCGCCGCAGGCGCGTCCGGGCCGGGAACGATCTCGCTCGAACGTGGAGCCTAACTCCGCACGCGTCGCGCGCGTAGCCTGGCCGCCTTCCCGCCCAGCCTGCGCAGCCGGAACAGCTCGAGCGCGCGCCCGATGCCGTGCCCGTAAAGGGCCCTGACCTCGTTGGGCTGTGCCTGCTCGAGGAACTCCTCGACTTCGTTCTCCTGCACCGCGACGTGCTTGAGCCTGGTCTCGACGCGTTCCATGAACAGCGCGAAGAACATGATCACCAGCGGGACCAGGATGACGAACCAGACTGTCATGAGCCCTGCCCTGGGAATTCCGAAAAACTGTGCATTACTCCAGATCCTCGCTCATGGCGTCCTCGATCGAAGCGCCGAGGTGGTGCTCTGGCGTGTCGGGCGTCGACCGGTGGGTGCTCCCACTGGCTCGTCCGATGGCGCCCGTAGGCTATCGGGGTGCCTCCTGCCCCTGCCAATGCCCCCCGCGCGGGGGGCAAGGGTGAAAGCCGGCTCGCGTTGGTGAGACGCGCCAGGCGGATGAAGCGTTGCCTCGACGACGAGTTCCCGGACGCCCACTGCGAGCTTGACTTCACCACTCCGCTGGAACTGCTGGTCGCGGTCGTGCTGTCGGCGCAGACCACCGACGTCCGCGTGAATCAGGTCACTCCCGCGCTCTTCGAGCGCTACCGGACCGCCGCCGACTACGCCGCCGCCGATCGCGCCGAACTCGAGGAGTACCTCCGGCCGACGGGGTTCTTCCGGGCCAAGGCGAACTCGGTGATGGGGCTGGGCGCGGCGCTGGTGGAGCGCTACGACGGCGAAGTCCCCGGCAAGTTGAAGGAACTCGTGACGCTGCCCGGTGTCGGCCGCAAGACGGCCAACGTCGTGCTCGGTGACGCCTTCGGTGTCCCCGGGATCACCGTCGACACCCATTTCGGGCGCCTGGTCCGCCGCTGGGGCTGGACCGAGGAGGAGGACCCGGTCAAGGTCGAGCACGCCGTCGGCGAGCTGATCCCGCGCAAGGAGTGGACGCTCCTCTCGCATCGGACGATCTTCCACGGCCGCCGCGTCTGTCACGCCCGCAAACCGGCCTGTGGCGCCTGTCCGCTGGCGAAGATGTGTCCCTCGTACGGAACCGGCCCGACCGAGTTCGAAGAAGCCGCGAAGCTGGTCAAGGGTGAAGAACGCGAGCACATCCTGGATCTGGCGGCGCGCCGGTGACCAAGGTCACCAAGCTGGCCCTCGGCGCCGCCGTGCTGGTGGCGGCCCTGATCGTCGCGCTGCTCACGGCCCGTGACGACCAGGGGCCGGTCAAGACGTCGGGGGACCTCACGGCGGCCCGTGCGCAAGCCGCGCTCGCCGCTTGCCCGCCGCCCGGGCCGGGCGAGGTGGCGAAGCTGCGCGGGGTCGACGTCGAATGCCTCGGCGACGGCTCGCGCGTCGACCTCGCCAGGGCGCTTTCGGGCGGTCCCGTGCTGGTCAACCTGTGGGCGTCGTGGTGCCAGCCGTGCCGCGGCGAGCTGCCCTTGCTCCAGGAGTACGCGGCTCAGCCCGGCGCCGCCCGCGTGCTGCTCGTCCAGGTCGCGAGCTCCGGGGCCGACGGGCTGGCGATGCTGGCCGAGCTGGGTGTCCGGCTGCCTTCCGTGTTCGACGGTGACGGGCAGTCAGGGCCCGTGCGGACGGCACTGAAGGTCCCTTCCTCCCTCCCCGCGACGTACCTGGTCACGGCGGGCGGGGCGGTCCGGCTCATCGAGAACCCACGCGTCTTCATGAACACTGAGCAGGTGCGCGCCGCAGTGGAAGGGACACCATGACCGGCCCTCTCGTGGACCCGGAAGCAGTGCCGGCCTGGTTGCAACCGCTGGTGAAGATCAGCCGGGACGTCGGCGCCGAAACGTTCAGCCGGTTCAGCGTGCCGCCGAACGCGAGCTATCGCCCGGCGTCCGTGCTGATGCTCTTCGGCGAAGGCCCGCAGGGGCCGGACGTCCTGCTCCAGCGCCGTGCCGACACCCTCGGCTCCCATGCCGGTCAGGTCTCCTTCCCCGGCGGAGGCGCTGAGCCGGGCGATGACGGTCCGGTCGCCACCGCCCTGCGCGAGGCGGAGGAAGAGACCGGCGTCGAGCCTTCCGGCGTGCTGCCGGTGGCGATCTTCCCCGAACTTTTCGTGCCGGTGTCCGGATTCGCCGTGACGCCGGTGCTCGCCTACTGGCGGACGTCGTCCCCGGTGCACGCCGTCGACCCCGGCGAGACGGCGGCGGTGGCCAGGGTGCCGGTCGCCGAACTCACCGATCCGGCCAACCGGTTCCAGGTCGAACGCAAGGGTTTCGGCTGGAAGGGGCCCGCGTTCGACGTCGGCGAGCTGTTCGTCTGGGGCTTCACGGGCGGGCTGCTCGCGATGACGTTGTCGCTCGGTGGCTGGGAACGCGAATGGGACCACGGCGACGTCCGGGACCTTGACGTAGCGTTGGCCGAACATCAGGCGCGGGTCGACGGGCGGCAAGTGCCGGAGAAGGAGTAGGCGCCGTTGAACTGGGTTGACATACTGGTGATCCTGCTCGCCCTCCTGGCCGGTGTGTCCGGTGCGTTCCAAGGGGTGATCATCGCCCTCCCCTCGCTGGTCGGGGTGGTGCTGGGCGCGCTCGCGGGGATCAAGATCGCGCCGCTGGTCGTCGAACTGTTCCAGCATCCGGCGGCGAAGGTCGCCTTCGCGGTGGCGACCGTGGTGTTCCTGGTCGCGCTCGGCGAGACCCTCGGCGTCTGGACCGGACGGAAACTGCGCCAGAAGATCAACCCGGACAAGCTTTCCGGCGTCGACAAGACCCTCGGCGCGGTGGTGCAGGCCGGGGTGGTGTTCGTGGTCGCGTGGCTGATCGCGACGCCGCTCACAGCGGTTTCCGGGGTGCCTGGCCTGGCGAAGTCGATCAACAGTTCGGTCGTGCTCGGCGAAGTGAACAACGTCATGCCCGAGGCGGCACAGGGCTTCCCGAGCGAACTGCGCAAACTGCTGGACGCGTCCGGTTTCCCGTCCATTGTGGACCCGTTCCAGAAGCCGAACGTCGAGGACACCGGCCCGCCGGACACCGCGCTGCAGGCGAGCGAGATCGTCAAGCAGGTGCACGGCAGCGTCGTGAAGATCCGGGGCAACGCGACTTCGTGCTCCCGGGCGCTGGAGGGCAGCGGATTCGTCATCGCGCCGCAGCGCGTGATGACCAACGCGCACGTCGTCGCGGGCACCGACGAGGTCGCCATCGAGTCCACCTCGGGCAAGTTCGCGGCCCGCGTCGTCTACTTCGACCCCGAAGCCGACGTGGCCGTGCTCGCCGTGCCGAGGCTGCAAGCGGCGGTGCTCCCGCTGGCGCCCCGGGTCGCGAGGGCGGGCGACAACGCGATCGTGCTCGGCTACCCGCTCGACGGCCCGTACACCGCGACGCCCGCCAGAGTGCGCGGCCGGATCAACCTGCGCGGACCGGACATCTACGAGGCCAACACCGTGCAGCGCGACGTGTTCACCGTGCGCGGGCAGATCCGCAGCGGTAACTCCGGCGGACCGATGATCGACCCGGACGGTCAGGTCATCGGGGTGGTCTTCGGTGCGGCCGTCGAGGATCCCGAGACCGGGTTCACGCTGACGTCGGAACAGGTCAAGCCGGTGGTGGACACGGCCGCGGCGCTGAGCGCGAACACGTCGACCGGCCCCTGCGCGAACTAGCCCGGCTCTCGGTTTGCGCGGGGCGGACGGTCAGGAGTCCGAAGCGAGGCCGCTGCGCCACTCGGCCAGCGTCTCCTCCACGTCCAGTGGACGCGCCCGCAGCACCGGACCGCCCGCCGGACGCCGATGCTCGGCGCGGATCCGTTCGTTCAGGTCTTCGACGATCTCCCGCACCCGGGCCTCGCGACGCACCTTCGCCAAGGTGTCCGGCAGGTCGTCGAGTTCCTTGGCGATCGCCAGCGAAGGCGGCAGCAGCGCCGAAACGTCGTGGCCCTCACTACGGACCTTGTTCACCACCCAGGCGAGCGCGGTGTCCCCGTCATCGGTCTTCGGCAGCGGTTTTCCCGCGCCGGGCAGGTTGTCGAACTCGCCCTTCGCCTCGGCCGCGCTGATCTGCCGGTCGACCCAGGACTCGAACGACACGCCCGTCGGTTTGCGTTCGGTCATGCCTCCAGGATACGGAGAAAGTCCGCTAGAGCGCCCGAAGTGCGCTCCGGCGCCTCCAGATGCGGGAAGTGCCCGATTCCGGGCCAGCGCTCGAGCCGCGCTTCGGGCGCCCAGCGCCGCGACGCCGCCGCGGTCTCGGGCAGGACGCATCGGTCGTCCTCGCCGTGCAGCTGCAGCACTCGGGCGGCGAAGCGGCCTCGCAGTGCGTCGCTGAACCGGCGGCCTTCGCCGCGGAACTGAGCACGGAACGCCCATCGGTAGTACTCGAGCGCGCTGTGCGGCACGCCCGGCACGAGCATCGCCTGCCGGAACGTCTCGACGGTGTCGGCGAAGTCCGCGGTCTCCGTCCACTGTGGACCGGACCAGGCGCGGAACAGCTCCTCGACGGCGAGCGCGTCATCCTTGACCAGCCATTTTTCCGGCGCCATCGGTAACTGGAAGCGCAAGAGATGTCCTGACGCGCGCAGCTGTGCCGGCCTTCGCACGGCCCGGCGCAACGCCAGCGGATGCGCGCCGCCCAGCACGCTCACGGAGGAGACCAGCCGGGGATGCAGCGCGCCCACCGTCCACGCCAGCATCCCGCCCCAGGCATGTCCGACAAGGTGGGCCTTGCGCGCGCCCAGCGATTTGATCAGCCCGCCGACATCGCCCGCGAGTGTCCAGGCGTCATAGCCGCGCGGAGGTTTGTCGGAGTCGCCGTAGCCGCGCAGATCCACCGCGACCGCGCGGAAACCGGCATCGGCGAGTGATCTCAGCTGGTGATGCCAGGTCCACCAGAACTCGGCGAATCCGTGCAGCAGCAGGACCATGGGTCCGTCGCCGAGTTCGGCGACGTGCAGCCGGATGCCGTTCGCCGAAACGTCACGATGGGTCCACGGACCGTCGATCCGGACGATCGACGGATCCGGCGTCGCCTGCACCGCCTCGAAAACCCGTCAGCTGTGGTCGGCGGGGGAGTCGTCGCGGTGCGGCTTGAACGCGGCGGCGGTGTCCTTGAAGCTGTTGATCGTGCGCTCCGGCGCCTTGATCTTCTTCACCTTGCGGTAGCCGAGGAATCCCGCGACCGCGGTCGAGACGAGCATCAGCCCGAACACGATCAGGAACGCCGCCCAGCGCTGCAGGAACTCCGACAGCAGTTCGCCGAGGAAGAAAAAGAAGAAGAACGAGCTGTACAGCCCGATGACCAGCGCGACCAGGAAGAAGATGGCGCCTTTGAGGCCCTTCTTCGCCTCCGCGACGACCTCGGATTTGGCCAGCTCGACTTCGGCGCGGATCAGCGTCGAGACGTGTTGTGTGGCGTCGCCGACGAGCTTCCCGAGGGACTGCTCGCTCGCTACCACGTCGTCATCGCTCGACAGGGGGAGGTAGGGCACGGCCCCCACGCCGTCGGGGCCGGTGCGTTCGTGCTTGGGGCTGCTCACACCGGTCATCGTGCCACGTGCCCTCATCCTGGGCGCGGCGGACCGGCGAGTGTCGCGCTCTCAATCCTCCTGAGCGTGGACACGGCTCCGATGCAGCAGCAGACCGGCACCCGCCAGCGAGGCGACGGCGGAGGAGATCAAGACGGCCATCTTCGCGAGCTCGACGGCTTCCCCCTCGAGCGCGAGATCGGCGATCAGCAGGCTCACCGTGAACCCGACGCCGCCGAGCATCGACAGCGCGCCGATGTCCCGCCAGCCCATACCTCTGGGTTTCTCCGCGAGCTTGAACTTCACCGCGAGCAGGCTGGCGCCGAAGATCCCGAGCAGCTTCCCGCCGACCAGCCCGACCAGGATGGCCAGCGGCAACGCCGTGGTGAACACCTGGCCGAGCGACTCACCGTCCACCTTGATCCCCGCCGCGAACAGCGCGAACAACGGCACCGCGACCGCGGCCGACCACGGCTGGAGCCGATGTTCGAGCCGGATGGCGGGCGCGTGCTCTTCGCCCTCGTCGGCGCGGACGCGGGTGAGCAGACCGAGCGCGACGCCGGCGATGGTGGCGTGGACGCCCGCCGAGTGCACCGCGACCCAGGTGATCAGCGCCAGCGGGACGTAGATCCAGGCACTGCGGACGCGGCGCTTCTGCAGGTAGGCGTACAACGCCAGCGCGACGACGGCGACGCCGGCGGCGACGAGGTCGAACTTCGCGGTGAAGAGGATCGCGATGACGAGGATCGCGCCGAGGTCGTCGACCACCGCCAGCGACAGCAGGAAGACCCGGGCGCTGCTCGGCAGGTTCGACGCGGTCAGCGCGAGCACGCCCAGCGCGAAGGCGATGTCGGTGGCGACCGGGATGGCCCACGCGCGTTCGATGCCCGGCGTCCCCCAGCCGACGGCGAGCGCGACCAGCGCCGGGACGATCATGCCGCCGATCGCGGCCACCACCGGCAGGATCGCCTGCTTGAACCGGGAAAGTTCGCCGACCACCAGTTCGCGTTTGAGTTCGAGGCCCGCGACGAAGAAGAACAGCGCGAGCAGACCGTCCTTGGCCCAGTCACCGATCGTCAGGTTCAGGTGGAGGAATTCGGGCCCGAGCCGGAAATCGCGGATCGCGCGGTAACTGTCGTCGATGGGCGAATTCGCCCAGAGCAAGGCGATCGCGGTGGCCCCGAGCAGGATCATCCCGCCGGTGGTTTCGGTGCGGAGATAGCGGGCGAAGTCGGCGACGACGGCTTTCGCGGGGCGGTTGGGACCGCTGGTCACGGCATCCTCCGGATTTGGGCAACACGAATACTGTTGCCGACCAGACTTCCCGGCGCACCTTGACGCGATTTTAACGCTTCTAGCTGCGGAAATCTCGCCTTCATGACTGTTGCCACAAGATCACTACGGACGTCGGTGTCCCGTCCACATCTTGGGCTTCTAGCATGTCAACTGAAAACGACAACGATGTCTTCGATAAGGACGGCATGGTGAGTACCTCTACCGAGGTCCAGCAAGACACGAGGTTCTTCGGGCACCCACGAGGGCTGGCGAACCTCTTCGGCGTCGAGATGTGGGAGCGCTTCTCGTTCTACGGGATGCTCGGCATCCTCCCCATCTACCTCTACTACGAAGTCAGCCAGGGCGGCCTCGCGTTGCCGAAGGCCTCCGCGCTCGGCATCGTCGGCGCGTACGGCGGCATGGTCTACCTGTCGGCGGTGATCGGCGCCTGGGTCGCGGACCGCGTGCTCGGCTCCGAACGGACGCTGTTCTACAGCGCGATCCTGATCATGGTCGGGCACATCAGCCTCGCGCTGCTGCCGGGTCTCGCCGGTATCGGTGTCGGTCTCGTCTGTGTCGCCGTCGGCAGTGGCGGGCTGAAGTCCAACGCCACCGCCATCGTCGGCACGCTGTACGCGAAAGGCGACGAACGCCGCGACGGCGGTTTCACGATCTTCTACATGGGCGTGAACATCGGTGGCTTCGTCGGGCCGCTGCTGACCGGGCTCGCGCAAAGCGAGATCGGCTTCCACGTCGGCTTCGGGCTCGCCGCGATCGGGATGGCGCTCGGCCTGATCCAGTACACGATCGGCCGCAAGAACCTCGGCGACAAGGCGAGCGAGATCCCGAACCCGCTGCCCGCGTCGCAGCGGCCACTGGTCTACGGCGGCACCGCGGTGGGTGTCGCGGCGATCGTGCTTCTGGTGGTCTTCGGTGTCATCAACCCGGCGAACCTGGTCGACATCGTCGTCGGGGCCGTCGCGGTCATCTCGGTCATCTACTTCGTGGTGATCATCAGCAGCAAGAAGATCACCGCCGACGAACGCAGCCGGGTGTACTCGTTCATCCCGATGTTCATCGCCAGCGCGGCGTTCTTCTCGCTGTACCAGCAGCAGTTCACCGTCGTCGCGGCCTACACCGACGAGCGGCTGAACCGCACCATCTTCGGATGGGAGATGCCGGTGGCGTGGGTCAACTCGATCAACCCGGTGTTCATCATCCTGTTCGCGCCGGTGATCGCGGCGATCTGGACGAAACTCGGCCCCAAGCAGCCGTCCTCGCCGATCAAGTTCGTGCTCGGCACCGTCGCCATGGGTTTGGCGTTCCTGTTGTTCCTCCCCATGGTCGGCAGCGGCAAGAACGCGAGCCCGCTGCTCGCGCTGGCCGGCATCCTTTTCGTGTTCACCATGGCGGAACTGATGCTCTCGCCGGTCGGTCTTTCGCTTTCGACCAAACTCGCGCCGGAGGCGTTCCGGACGCAGATGGTGGCGCTGAACTTTCTGTCCATTTCGCTCGGCACCGCGATGTCCGGGAAGCTCGCCGAGTACTACTCGGTGGACAACGAAGCGCCGTACTTCAGCATCGTGGGCGGAGTGGCCATTGTGGTCGGTGTGGCGCTTCTGGTGGCGACGCCGATGATCCGCAAGCTCATGAAGGGCGTTCACTGACCCGAAGTACATGAAGGCCCCCTTCATTGCGCCCAGCGCCATGAAGGGGGCCTTCATGTATCTGGAACCGGGAGCCGATTCCGCGGGACTTCCCGCCGGTCGTCTACCTGCCCTGCGTACGACGAGGGATTGGAGAACCCGGCCGCCCGGGCGGAACTGGGCACGGACGCCTCCCTGCGCCGGTTCACCCCACGCTGACGCCGAAAAGCACACCGACGTAGTACGTCACGAGCATCGTCAGCGCGCCGACGCCGACGTTCCTCGCGATCGCCCGGCCGATCCGGGCGTCGCCGAGTTTCGCGCTGATGAACCCGGTCAGCGCCAGCCCGACCACCACCGCCGCCGCGCACGCCCAGACCCGCGCCGAAGTCGACGTCCACAGGATCGACAGCAGTGGCAGCAGCGCGCCGACCGTGAACGCCACCAGCGACGCCCACGCCGCCTGCCACGGACTGGTCAGATTGTCCGGATCGATGCCGAGTTCGGCTTCGGCGTGTGCCTGCAGAGCGTCCTTTTCGGTCAGCTCGCGGGCGACCTCGGCGGCGAGTTCCGGGGAAAGGCCCTTCGACTCGTAGATTTCCGCCAGTTCGCGTTCTTCGGCCTCGGGCGCCTCTTTCAGTTCGCGCTTTTCCAGCTGCAACTGCGCGCGTTCGGTATCGCGCTGAGTGCTGACCGAGACGTATTCGCCGCCCGCCATCGAAAGCGCGCCCGCGACCAGACCCGCGATTCCCGCCGTCGCGATCGTGGTGGAGTCGGTGGTCGCACCCGCGACGCCGACCACGATGCCGGCGACCGACACGATCCCGTCGTTCGCCCCGAGTACCCCGGCACGCAACCAGTTCAGCTTGCTTCCGAGGCCCGCGTGCGGTTCGTGCGGATGCGAAGTCGATACGGTCTCGGTCACCGTTTCAGTGAAACACAAAGAACGGTATCCGGCGAGTGAAGACACTTTCGGTAAATAGAGGCAATCCTTATTGACTATTGCCTTGCCTAACTCTTCGGCTAAGTTGTGCCGATGGCCGAGGTGGTGGTCCTGATCGGACTTCAGGCGTCCGGGAAGACGACGTTCTTCCAGCTCATGTTGGCGGGCACGCACGTCCACGTCAGCAAGGACACCTTCCCCAACGCCCGCCGCCCGCAGGCGCGGCAACTGAGGATGCTGGCCGAGGCGCTCGACGAGGGACGCTCGGTGGTGGTCGACAACACCAACCCTTCACCGGAGGAATGGGCGCCGCTGATCGAGGTGGCGAGGCGGTACGGCGCGCGGGTCGCCGGGTACTGGTTCCCGCCCGACCTCGCCGGGTCGCAACGGCGCAACGCGCTCAGGGTGGGAAAAACCCGGGTGCCGGACGTCGGTCTGTATGCCACGCTCAAGCGCCTGCGGCCACCTGGCGCCGAGGACGGGTTCGACGAGCTGTACACCGTCGGTTTCGACGGCGATGGCGGTTTCGTCGTGGAGCGGAGGTGACTGTGGAGGCCGTCGGTTTCGAGGCACGGCAACGGGAACGGGAGTGGTTCCACGGCCTGACCGTGCCCCCGGGTTCGTGGACGGTGCTCCGGGTGGACGGTCGCGGCTTCTCCCAGTTCACCGAAGCGCGGTTCGAGAAGCCGTTCGATCCGCGGTTCAGCGCGTTCATGGTCGAGACGGCTCAGGCGTTGATGGCGGAATTCGCCGCGCCGTACGTCTACACCGAGAGCGACGAGATCTCGATCCTGCTCGACCCCGCCGCCGACCTGTTCGGCCGTGGCGTCGAGAAGCTCGTGTCGATCTCCGCCGGGGTCGCGTCGGCGGCGTTCACGCACGCGGCCGGGGTGCCCGCGCACTTCGACGGACGGATCTGGCTCGGCACGACGCCGGACGACGTCGTCGACTATTTCTCGTGGCGCCAGTCGGACGCGACGCGTTGTGCGCTCAACGGCTGGTGTTACTGGACCCTGCGCCAGGCCGGGAAATCGGCGCGGGAAGCGGGTGACGTCCTGGAAGGCGCGGGCATCCCCGAAAAGAACGAGCTGCTCTACGCGCACGGCATCAACTTCACCGAGCTGCCCGCCTGGCAGCGGCGCGGCGTCGGGCTGTTCTGGGAGACCTACGAGCGCACGGGATTCGATCCGGTGCGCGAAAGGGAGGTCGCCGCGACCCGCCGCCGCGTCCGCGTCGAGCGCGAGTTGCCGATGAAGGACGAGTACCGCGCCTTCCTCGGCGAACTGCTTCAGCCGATCGGTTCGGGCAGCCGCCGCACCCGGTAGGCGAGGTCGATGGTCTCGCCGGTCGCCGGGTCGCCCAGTTCCACGCGCCAGGAGTCGGCGAACTGATCGACGCCAGGCACCATCGGGATCGTCCCGGAGATCAGCACGGTGCCCGGGGCGTGCAGGCCGCGTTCGCGCAGCACGTCCAGCCAGTACGACGGCGGCAGCAGTTCCGCGAGTTTTCCTTGCTGGATCAGGGTTTCCCCGGCCCAGGCGGACAGCGTGAGGTCGTCGAGCCGATCCTGGACGTCGACAAGGCGCCAGGCCTTGGCGGCGAGCACGTCGGGGCCGGCGTTCTTGCTCCACGCGACGCCGTGCGCTTCGAGCGCGCGGTCGGTGTGGTCGCAGGCCGCGGTCAGGAGCACGTCCTCGGGCGCGGGGCCGGTGATGACGATGGCCCATTCGGCCTCGCCGGAGGTCCGCTCGTGCTGCACGGGGACCTCTTCGGTCTGGCTCGCCAGGTACGGCGCGACCGGGTAGAGCGCCGGGATCACCGAGGGCGCGGGGACGCCGAGTTCGGCCAGTTCGGCCACGTGGGCGGCGACGTCCTCCTGGCTGCGACCGGCATATCCGGCGTTCAGCAGCGTGTGGACCTCGGTCCGCCGCTCCTGGCCGTCGGGAAGGGTGAAACGCAGCTCAGGCATCTGTCCTCCGCGATTGGGGGTTGCGCATACGCCTTGTATACAAGGAGTATATCCGCAATTCAACCCCTCCCGGCGGGGTTGAGGACCTCGAACGGACGGGATGTGGACATGACTTCACCAGCCGGTGACCGGCGCTCGCTGCACAAGGCCTTCGCGGCCAGCCTCTCGGGAACAGCGCTCGAGTGGTACGACTTCGCGGCCTACTCGGTGGCGGCCGCGACGATCTTCGGGCACCTCTTCTTCCCCTCGGAGGACCAGCTCGCGAGCACGATGGCGGCGTTCTCCACCTACGCGGTCGGTTACCTCGCCCGGCCGCTCGGCGGGTTCTTGTTCGGCCGCCTCGGCGACGTGCTGGGCCGCAAGCGCATCCTGGTCATGACGCTCGTGCTCACCGGCGTCGCGACGTTCCTCATCGGTGTCCTGCCCACGTACGAGACCATCGGCGGCTTCGCGGCCGTGCTGCTCGTCGCGCTGCGGTTCGCGCAGGGGGTCGGCATCGGCGGCGAGTGGGGTGGCGCGGTTCTGCTGTCGAGTGAGTTCGGGGATCCGAACAAACGCGGGTTCTGGGCGTCGGCCGCGCAGATCGGCCCGCCCGCGGGCAACCTGCTCGCGAACGGCGTGCTGGCCGTCCTCGCCGCGCTGCTCACCGAGGACCAGTTCAACAGCTGGGGCTGGCGGATCGCGTTCCTGCTGTCGGGCGCGCTGGTCGGCTTCGGCCTGTGGATCCGGCTCAAACTGGAGGAAACGCCGGTCTTCAAGCAGATCCAGGAACGCGGTGAGCGTTCGTCGGCGCCGATCTCCGAGGTCTTCCGCACCGAACGCCGCGCGCTGGTCGCGGCCGTGCTGATCCGCGTCTGCCCGGACGTGCTGTACGCGCTGTTCACCGTTTTCGTCCTCACCTACGTCACCACGCACACCGGCCTCTCGCGCGGCGCCGGGCTGGCCGCGGTGATGATCGGCTCGGCCTTCCAGCTGGTGCTGATGCCGCTGTTCGGCGCGCTGTCGGACCGGATCTCACGGCGCAAGATGTACCTGTTCGCGACCATCGCGGCCGGGATCTGGCCGTTCGTGTTCTTCCCGATGGTCAGCGGCGGTTCGTTCTTCATGCTGGCGACCGGCATCGTGCTCGCGCTCGTCATTCACGCGGCGCTCTACGGCCCGCAGGCCGCGCTCGTCACCGAGCAGTTCTCGCCGCGCCTGCGCTACACCGGCAGTTCGCTGGCCTACACCCTCGCCGGGGTCATCGGCGGGGCGCCCGCGCCGCTGCTGTTCACCGCGTTGCTCGCCGGCTACGACACCTGGGTCGCGATCGGCGTCTACCTGCTCGCGACGGCCGTCGTCAGCATCATCGGCGTGCTGCTCGCCCGCGACCCGGACCGCGAGGAGACGCTGGAGCCGGAGCCCGCGCGATGACCTGGACGCCGATGTCCACAGTGGAGGGTCTGCCGCTGATCGGCGGGCAGGGCCGGTTCCGGACGCTCGCGCGGGCGGAAGGGGGTTTGGCGTACGAGATCCGCTACCCGGCGGGCGTCGCTTCCCCGGTGCACAGTCACGATCACGACAGCATCGTGTACCTGCTGTCGGGTTCGCTGCGGGGAACGCTCGGCGGCCGGGAGGTCGCGCTCGAAGCGGGCGGGACGATCGCCCACCCGCGTGGTGTCCCGCACAGCGTCGAGGCCATTGTGGACAGTAAGTGGATCGAGTTCAAGACTCCGCTGCCTTCGCGGCCGCCGATCGGCGGGTAAAGAAACCGGGGCGGACACTGATATCCAGCGTCCGCCCCGGTCGGGAGGAAAGTCTTACGCGTCCAGCTCGGCCAGCGCCAGCTTCGCCTTCTCCAGCTCGGCTTCGAGCTGAGCGACCTTCGCGGCCTGCAGCTCGCGGGCGGCGTTGATGACCTCGTCGATCGGGCCCGACAGGTCGGCGTGCAGTTCCTTGGCGGCGCGGGACACGGCCGCGGCCGGGATCTCTAGGCCCTTCGCGACCCACTTGGCGCCGTTCTTGAGCTCGGCCTGCCACTCGCCGTCGGCGGTGCCGGTGACCGTGAGGGTCAGCTCGACGGTACGGGTCTTCTTCGCCGTCGTGGCGACCTTCGGGCGGCCACGCTTGGGCTTGGGGGACTCCGCCACCTGATCGTCGGAAGCCGGGGCCTCGTCGGACTTCGGGGCGTCGGCCGTTTCGGGAGTCTCGGCCTGGGATTCGGCCGGGGTCTCGGTGGCCTCCGCCTGCGGCGTCGAGTCGACGGGCGCTTCGGTAGCCGCTTCTTCGGACGCGGCGTCAGTGCGCGTCAAGGCATCCACGGTCATCGTCGGTGTCGTCTCCTTGCCCGGGTATGGGGTGGTACCCGGCACATCCTAGAACAGGCGTTCGAGTGAGGCGCGCTGGGGTGTGCTAAGGCGTGTCGGACGCCATGAAAGGTCCTTTCCTTGCAAAATTTGCAAGGAAAGGACCTTTCATGGCGCGCGCGGAGGGCTACTCCTCGGTCTTGCCCGACTTCAGACCTGAAGAGATCAGGTCCATCACCGACGAGTCGGCCAGCGTGGTGACGTCGCCGACCTGGCGGTTCTCGGCGACATCGCGCAGCAGGCGGCGCATGATCTTGCCGGACCGCGTCTTCGGCAGCTCCTGCACGACCAGGATCTGCCGCGGCTTCGCGATCGGTCCGATCTCCTTGGCGACGTGGTCGCGCAGCTCCTGCACGGCCTTGTCGCCGCCGTCCACCGCGTTGCCGCGCAGGATGACGAACGCGACGATGCCCTGTCCGGTGGTGGGGTCGGTCGCGCCGACGACGGCGGCCTCGGCGACCGTCGGGTGCGAGACCAGCGCGGACTCGACCTCGGTGGTCGAGATGCGGTGCCCGGACACGTTCATCACGTCGTCGACGCGGCCCAGCAGCCAGATGTCGCCGTCGGCGTCGTACTTCGCGCCGTCACCGGCGAAGTAGTAGCCCTGGTCAGCGAAGCGCGACCAGTACGTCTCGCGGAAACGATCCTCGTCGCCCCAGATGCCGCGCAACATCCCCGGCCACGGCTTGTCGAGCACCAGGTAGCCGCCGCCACCCTTGCCGACCTCGACGCCCTGGTCGTCGACGACCTTCGCCGAGATGCCCGGCAGCGCCTTCTGCGCCGAACCCGGCTTCGTGGCGGTGACGCCCGGCAGCGGCGAGATCATGATCCCACCGGTCTCGGTCTGCCACCAGGTGTCGACGATCGGCGCGGAGTTCGCGCCGACGTTCTCGCGGTACCAGATCCACGCTTCGGGGTTGATCGGCTCGCCGACGCTGCCGAGCACGCGCAGCGATGAGAGGTCGTACTTCTGCGGGATCTCGTTGCCCCACTTCATGAACGTGCGGATCAGCGTGGGCGCCGTGTAGTAGATGGAGACCTTGTGCTGCTGCACGATCTCCCAGTGGCGGCCCTCGTGCGGGGTGTTCGGCGTGCCTTCGTAGACGACCTGGGTCGTCCGGTTCGCCAGCGGCCCGTACACGATGTAGGTGTGCCCGGTGATCCAGCCGATGTCGGCGGTGCACCAGTAGACGTCCTCGCCCGCCTTGTGGTCGAAGACGTTGTGGTGCGTGTACGCCGCCTGGGTCAGGTACCCGCCGGAGGTGTGCAGGATGCCCTTCGGCTTCCCGGTGGTACCGGAGGTGTAGAGGATGAAGAGCGGGTGCTCGGAGTCGAACGCCTGCGGCGCGTGCTCCGCGGACTGGCCGTCGACCAGCTCGTGCCACCAGAGGTCGCGGCCTTCGGTGATGGGCACCTCGTCGCCGGTGCGGCGGACGACGATGACCTTCTCGACCGATTCGGCGCCTTCGAGCGCTTCGTCGACGTTCACCTTCATCGGGGCGGCTTTGCCGCGGCGGTACTGGCCGTCGGTGGTGATGACGACCTTCGCCGCCTGGTCGTCCACACGGGAACGCAGTGCTGTCGGGGAAAAACCACCGAAGACGACACTGTGCAGAGCGCCGATACGGGCACACGCGAGCATCGCGAAGATCGCTTCGGGGACCATCGGCATCTGGATGGCGACCCTCTCGCCCGAAGTGATCCCGAGGGACTCGAAAGCGTTCGCGGCCTTGGAAACCTCGTCCTTCAGTTGCGCGTAGGTGATGTCGCGGCTGTCACCGGGCTCGCCGACCCAGTGGATCGCGACCTGCTCACCGTGACCGTCCGCGACGTGGCGGTCGACGCAGTTGTAGGCGACGTTCAGCTTGCCGCCCACGAACCACTTCGCGAACGGCGCATTGGTCCAGTCCAGTACCTGTGACCACTTCGTGTCCCAGTGGAGGCGCTCCGCCTGCTTGGCCCAAAACGCTTCCCGGTCGGCGTCGGCTTCGGCGTAGAAGTCGGCGGTGGCATTCGCTTGCGCGCTGAAGGTCTCACTCGGGGGGAAGGTCCTGCTCTCCGTGAGCAAATTGTCCAGCGCCGGCGACTGCTCGGTCATGGTGCGATGCCTCCTGTGATTCGCGTGTCTTCACGCCCGTTGGCACGCTATCGACGTTACGACGCGAAGTAAAAGGTTGCATCGCGGCTGCGCGCGGTGTTCACACGCTTGAGGACAAAGCGGTACGGACCGCAGGCCATTCTGGTCCGGTGAGGGAGTAGACGACGGTGTCGCGGATGGTTCCGTCCGGCCGGACGCGGTGCGCGCGCAGGATGCCTTCCCGTTGCGCGCCGAGGCGTTCGATCGCGCGTTGCGACTTCAGGTTGCGGATGTCGGTCTCCCACGCGACGCGGTTGGCGCCGAGGCCGTCGAAAGCGTGGCGCAGCAACAGGAGTTTCGCTTCTCGGTTGAATCCGGTCCGCTGCCAAGCGGAACCGATCCAGGTGTGGCCGATGGACAGGATCCGGTGGCGCGCGTTCAGCGCGTAGAACGACGTCGTGCCCGCGACCTCGCCCGTGCGCGCGTCGATCTGTGCCCAGGTGCGGCGATCCGGGTCGGCGAGGATGTCCTCGACCATCGCTTCGGCCGCGGGGAGGTCCTCCGGGCGCCGGAGACTGAGCCAGGTCCAGATCGCCGGGTCGGCCCCGGCTTCGAACAGGCCCTTCGCGTGGTCACGGGTGAGCGGTTCGAGACGGACGCGTTCGCCGACCAGGGTCGCGTGGTCGTTCCAGTCGTTCACGAGCTTGACGGTACGACCAGCTAATGGCCTTACTGGATAGCCAGTTTCGAAGCATTCGAGAAGGCCACTAGGTCGTTGCCTATGCTCGCGGGAACGATCGAGAAGGCGAGGCGGCATGGCCGAGGAGCGGGAAGAGCTCACCTGGGAGTTGTTCGGGTCGGCCAGCAGGGATCTGGCGCAGGCCGTGGCCGACGACGGCTTCGAACCGGACCTGATCCTGTCGATCGCGCGCGGCGGGCTGTTCGTCGCCGGCGCGCTCGGCTACGCGCTGGACGTGAAGAACCTGCACGTGATGAACGTCGAGTTCTACACCGGCGTCGATCAGCGTCTCGACCTGCCGGTGATGCTGCCGCCGGTGCCGAACGTCGTCGACCTGACGAAGAAGAAGGTGCTCGTCGCCGACGACGTCGCGGACACCGGTGCGACGTTGAAGCTGGTCCGCGACTTCTGCGCCGACCACGTCGCCGAGGTGCGCTGCGCGGTCGTCTACGAGAAGCCGCGCTCCGAGGTCAAATGCGAGTACGTCTGGAAGCACACGGATCTGTGGATCAACTTCCCGTGGTCGGTGCAGGCGCCCGTGGTGCGGCGCGCCGGACAGGTGCTGGACGCATGACGGATCCCTTGAAGCCGCTGCTGGACCTCGAAGGCGTCGCGGCGGCCTCGAAATCGGCTCAGGACGCGGTGTTCGCCGTCCACCGGCTGCCCGCCAACCTTCGCGGCGGCGCGGCGACGGCCTCCGAAGCGTCCGTGCGGGCGGCGCGGGCATCGGCCGGTATCGAAGGCGCCACGCCCGAACTGCCGGAATCCGGCGAGGTGACCGATCCGGTACTGACGGGCGCGTTGCGGGTCGCGGAAGCGTTGGAGGGACTGCTCCCGGCATGGCGGCGCGCGCCGTTGCAGGCGTTGGCGAGGCTGCACGTGCTCGCCGCGTCGGATCTGGTGTCGGACCTCGACGCGCTGGGACGGCCGCGCTCGTCCGCCGACGTCGGGCCGCGGCTGGAGATGCTGGCGCAACTGGTCACCGGCGCGACGTCGGTGCCAGGACCGGTGCTGACCGCGGTCGTACACGGGGAACTGTTGGCACTGCGGCCTTTCGGCTCCGCGGACGGGGTCGTCGCGCGGGCGGCGGCCCGGCTTTCGGCGGTGGCGACGGGGCTGGATCCGAAGGCGCTGACTGTTCCCGAGGTCGCGTACTTCCGACGCGTGCCGAAGTACCTCGAAGCCGCTTCGGCCTTCGCTGAAGGAACTCCGGAGGGCGTCCGGGCTTGGCTGCTCTTCTCCTGCGAAGCGTTCGAAGCCGGTGCCCGCGAGGCGAAGTCGATCTCGGACGCCGCCGGCTGACCCGCATTTCGTCCTCTAAACGCGGTACTTGCGTGGGCAACTACCGCATTGAGAGGACGAAATGCATGGGTGTGGGGAGCGCACACGAGACCTCGTGCAGGTGTAGTGCGTAGCCACATGGCTTGAGTGCCCCCGGCGACCTAATGTCGTCGGGCATGAGTGGTGCGTATCACAGCGAGCTGGCCGGGAAGTCGGCGCTGGTCACGGGGGCGGCGAGCGGCATCGGCCTGGCCTGCGCCGAGGCGCTCGCCGAAGCCGGGGCCAAGGTCCATCTCGTCGACATCGACGACGCCGTCGAGAAGGCCGCGGCCGACGTCAACGGCATCGCGCACGTCATCGACCTCACCGACGACCAAGCCATCGAGACCCTCCCGGCCGAGATCGACATCCTCGTCAACAACGCCGGTTTCCAGCACATCGCGCCCATCCACGAGTTCCCGCCGGAGATGTTCGTCCGGCTCCAGACGCTCATGGTCACCGCGCCCTTCCTGCTCATCCGCCGCGTGCTGCCGAGCATGTACGAACGCGGCTGGGGGCGCGTCGTCAACATGTCCAGCGTCCACGGCCTCCGCGCGAGCCCGTTCAAATCCGCGTACGTCACCGCGAAGCACGCCCTCGAAGGCCTCTCCAAGGTCACCGCGCTCGAAGGCGCGGAACACGGCGTGACCAGCAACTGCGTCAGCCCCGGTTACGTCCGGACGCCGCTGGTCACCGGACAGCTCCAGGCGCAGGCCGAAGAACACGGTCTCGAACGCGACGCCGTCATCGAACAGGTCCTGTTGCGCCGTTCGGCGATCAAGCGGCTGATCGAACCGGCCGACGTCGCCGCGTGCGTGCTCTGGCTGTCCGGCGACCACGCCGCCCATGTCACCGGTACCTCGATCCCCCTCGACGGCGGCTGGACCGCCGCGTGAACCCCCAAGAAAGGAAGCCCCCGGTGACCACGCAGAACCGCGGCTCGATCGCGAAGGTCGTCAGCGCCAGCCTGATCGGCACGACGATCGAGTGGTACGACTTCTTCCTCTACACCTCCGCCGCGGCGCTGGTGTTCGGCGAATTGTTCTTTCCCTCCAACGATCCGTTGATCGGCACGCTGCTCGCGTTCCTCACCTACGCCGTCGGATTCCTCGCCAGGCCGGTCGGCGGGCTGGTGTTCGGCCACTTCGGTGACCGCGTCGGCCGCAAGAAGCTGCTGGTGCTGAGCCTGCTGCTGATGGGCGGTTCGACCTGCGCGATGGGCATCCTCCCGACGTACGCCGCCGTCGGTGTCCTGGCGCCGATCCTGCTGACGCTGTTGCGGTTGGTGCAGGGTTTCGCGCTCGGCGGCGAATGGGGTGGCGCGGTCCTGATCGTCTCCGAACACGGCGACGACAAACGCCGCGGGTTCTGGGCGTCGTGGCCGCAGTGCGGTGCCCCGGGCGGAAACCTGCTCGCGACGGCGGTCCTCGCGGTGCTCGCCGCGACGCAGTCGGATGAGGCCTTCCTCAGCTGGGGCTGGCGGATCCCGTTCCTGCTTTCCGGCGTACTCGTGGTGATCGGGCTGTGGATCCGGCTCGCGGTCAGCGAATCCCCGGTGTTCCTTGCCGCGCAGAAGAATCACAAGACCACGCACGCCCCGGTCGTCGAGGTGTTCCGGAAGAGCTGGCGCGCGGTGCTGATCACGATCGGCTCGCGGATGGCGGAGAACGTTTCGTACTACGTGATCACCGCGTTCATCCTGGTTTACGTCACCACCGGGTTGAATCTGCCGAAATCGGCGGGGCTCAACGCGGTACTCATCGGCTCGGCCGTGCATTTCGTGTCCATTCCCTTGTGGGGCATTCTTTCCGACCGGATCGGACGGCGTCCGGTCTATCTGTTCGGCGCGATCGGCATGGCGGTGTGGAGTTTCGCGTTCTTCGCGATGCTCGACACGAAGAATTCCGGCGTCATCATTCTCGCGACGACCGTCGGGCTGGTATTGCACGGCGCGATGTACGGGCCGCAGGCCGCGTTCTTCTCCGAACAGTTCCCGACGCATGTCCGCTACACCGGCCTCTCGGTCGGCGGGCAACTGTCGTCGATCGCGGCGGGTGCGGTGGCGCCGCTCATCGCGGTCGCCTTGTTCCGCGAGTTCGGCAGCACGATCCCGGTCTCGCTCTACGTCGTCTCGATGTGCGTGCTGACCGTCATCGCGCTGCTCGCGGCTCGTGAGACCAAGGGTCAGTCCCTGCACTCCGAAGTTCTCCCGGAGCGCGGTCACGTGCCAGCATGACCGCTGTGGACGGTTCCTCGCAGTTGCGCCGGCTGCTCGAACTGCTCGCCTCCGGGGCGGGCAGCGAGCAGCTGGCGCACGTCCCGGTCGATCCGAAGGCCATCGAGCTGGCGTTGCGGATCCGGGACACCGTCGCCGAGCATCGGCGGCGTGAGGCGGAGCTGGCCGCACTGTTCGACACGGCGAGCGACCTCGCGCGGCTGGACGATCCGGACGCCGTCCTGCGGTCGATCGTCCGGCGGGCGCGGGCGTTGCTCGGCGTGGACGTCTCGTATCTCAGCCTCAACGACGAGACCGAGGGCAACACCTACGTCCGCGTGACCGACGGGTCGGTTTCCGCGCTGTTCCAGGACATCGTGCTGGGCATGGGCGAGGGGCTCGGCGGGCTGGTCGCGCAGACCGCGCGGCCGTACGCGACGGCGGATTACTTCGACGACAAGCGGTTCCACCACACATCGTCGATCGACACCGGCGTGCGCGACGAGGGACTGACGGCGATCCTCGGGGTGCCGCTGGCGATCGGGAGCAAGGTCATCGGCGTCCTGTTCGCCTCGGACCGGACCACGCGGGAGTTCAGCCCGGAAGAGGTCGCGCTGCTGTCGTCACTGGCCGACCACGCGGCGATCGCGCTGGACAACGCGCATCTGCTCGACGAGACGCGTCGCGCGGTCGCCGAACTGAACGCCGCCAACGCGACCATCAGCGCGCACAACGACGCGATGCGCCGCGCCGAGGACGCGCACGACCGGCTGATGGATCTCGTGCTGCGCGGCGGCGATCTGGCCGAGGTCGCCGCCGCGGTCGCGGACGTGCTCGGCGGGGCCATCGCCGTTTACGACGCCGATGGCGCCGTCCTTGCCCGGACCGGTGGGGACTCGACCCTTTCGCGAGCCGCCGTCTCGGCGTCCAGGGCGAGCGGACGTGCGGTGTCCACTGAGGACGGTTGGCTGTGCGCGGTCCAGGCGGGACAGGAATTCCTCGGCAGCCTGGTGCTGGGCGGTGGACCGTCGCTGGGTGAGGCGGATCGACGGCTGTTCGAGCGAGCGGGCGTGGTCACCGCGGTGCTGCTGATGCAACGGCGTTCCGTGGCTCGCGCCGAGGACGAGGTGCGCGGGGAGCTGCTGTCGGATCTACTCACCGCGCCCGGCCGCAATCCCGCGGCGTTGCTGGCGCGAGGACGTCGACTCGGGGTCGATTTGTCGACATCTCATGCGGTGCTGGTCGCGCATTCCGACGACGTCTCCCGTCGCCGGCTGGCCATGGCCGCCGCCCGGCACGCCGAGCTGGTCGGTGTCCACGCCGACGAGGTCGTCCTGCTGGTCCGGGGTGCGGATCCCGGCGCGCTCGCCCGATCGGTCGCCGCCGAACTCGCGTCCACAATGGACTGCCCGGTGACGGTGGGCGCGGCGGGCCCTGCCGACTCGCCGCGGGCGCTGGCCGAGGCGCACGCCGAAGCCGCGCGGTGTGTCGGGTCGCTGCTGGCCCTCGGTCGAGCCGGCGAGGGCGCGAGCATGGCCGACCTCGGATTCGTCGGTCTGCTCTTGGGGGAACACGCCGATCTCGGCGCGTACGTGACGGCGACGATCGGCCCGGTGCTCGACTACGACGCACGCCGTGGCACGGATCTGATCGGCACCCTCCGGGCGTATTTCGCCTGCGGCGGCAACCTGACGCGCGCCAAAAACCTGCTTCACGTGCACGTCAACACCGTCGTGCAGCGGCTGGACCGCATCGCGTCGCTGCTGGGCGAGGAGTGGCAGGCGCCCGAGCGCGCGCTGGAACTCCAGCTCGCGCTCAGGCTGCACCGCCTCACCAGTGACCGAAACGGATGACCTCGTCGAGGTCGCGGTGGGATCAGCCAAGGGCGCAGGTGGTCGCGAGGTCACCGCTCGCGCGCGGGATCGTCGCCGAGGCGGGTGGCGCAACGCCGTCGAGCCAGCCTTCGAGTGCGGTGAACGCCGTCCGGAAACACGGACCGATGGGACGCAGCCTGTCCGGGTACGCGTCGTACAGGCCGTCGACGTGGTTCCCGTCCACGATCCGGAAGTACCGCTGCAGCCCGGCGCGGCCCTGGTCGGCGATCATCCGCTGGTAGACGTCGGAATCGCGGGTGATCGGCAGCAGGGTGTCGAGGGTGCCGTGCAGGGTGATCAGCGGTTTGCCGATCCGGCCGGTCAGCGAGATCCGTTCGACCGCGCGGTGGACCGACGGCGGGCGGGCGGCGTAGTCGTAGTCGGTCTCGGTGAACGCCGGATCGAATTCGGCCTGGTAGATGCGTTGCGTCAAGCCCCAATAGACGTCGTTGTGGTACTGCCACAAGAACTCCGAGCCTGGCGCGAACCCGGCGTCGAGGATCTTTTGGTGCGCTGCCTCGGAACCGGCGGCGTAGGCGGGGTAAGCCTTGATCGCGGGCGGGAGGAAGGTGAACAGGTTCGGGCCGTCCTCGTGCCAGAGTGTGCCTTCCCAGTCGATCCCGCCGTCGTAGAGCCACGGCCGGTTCTCGAGTTGCCAGCGGACGAGGTAACCGCCGTTCGACATCCCTGCCGCGAGGGTGCGGCTCGGCAGGCGTCCGTAACGATGGGCCACGGCCGCCTTCGCGGCGACGGTCAGCTGCGTGACCCGTGAGTTCCACTCCGCGAGCGCGTCGCCGGGGCGGCGTCCGTCGGTGTGGAATTCGGCTCCGGTGTTGCCCTTGTCGGTCGCGGCGAACGCGTAGCCCGCGGCGAGAACCTGGTCGCCGATCGCGCGGTCGTTCGCGTACTGCCGTCGTACACCGGGCGAACCGGAGACCACGAGGCCGCCGTTCCACCGGTCGGGCAGGCGCAGCACGAACTGCGCGTCGTGGTTCCAGCCGTGCGTGGTGTTGCCCGTCGACGTGTCCGGGAAATAGCCGTCGATCTGGATGCCGGAAACGCCCTTGGGGACGGGGAATCCGGCCGACGTCAGGCCCGCCCAATCGGCTTGGACGGTGTGCCCGGTGGCCAGGGTGCCGGTGGTGGTCAGATCGTCCAAACAGGACAGTTGTTGTTTCGCGGCGCCGGGAACGCGCACGTTCCCGCAACCGCTCGCCGCCTGGGCGGGGCTGGCCAGGGCCAGCATCATCGCGAGGACCAGAATGAGCCGCATCGGCCGACGATAAGCGGGGCTCTCGAGGGCCGGTACCCGGCGCGACCACACAAAACGGGCCGCCGTTGTGGTGGTCCGCCACGTGGAAATCCCGCGGGTGGCGATTTTAGTCTCGGGTGATGCGAAAACTCCTCATCGGCGCGGTGGTTTCGACATTGGCCCTTCTCTTCCCGGCTCCGGCGCAGGCGGCGACGATCCGCCCGGTGACCGGGTTCGGGAGCAATCCCGGTGCGTTGCGGATGTTCGAATACGTCCCCGACGGGCTGCCGTCCGGACGCCCGGTGGTCGTCGTGCTGCACGGCTGCACTCAGGACGCGGCCGGGTACGCACGGGGCTCCGGCTGGATCGGGCTCGCGGACCGCCTGCGATTCAAGCTCGTCATGCCGGAACAGGTTTCGGCGAACAACTTCAACAAGTGCTTCAACTGGTTCCAGGCAGGCGACATCAAGCGCGGGTACGGGGAAGCCGAATCGATCGCGCAGATGGCGCGCTTCGCGGCCGGGAGCCGGACCTACGTGACCGGCCTGTCGGCGGGCGGGGCGATGACCTCGGTGCTGCTCGCCGCGTATCCGGAACTGTTCTCGGGCGGCGGTGTCGTGGCAGGTTTGCCTTACGGCTGCGCGACTTCGATGATCGACGCGTACTCGTGCATGAGTCCCGGCAAGGACCTGACGCCGAAGCAGTGGGGCGACAAGGTGCGGGCCGCGGGCACGGGTTCGCGTTCACCCGTCAGCGTCTGGCACGGGACCGCGGACTACACGGTCGCCCCGATGAACATGCGCGAGCTTTCCGAGCAGTGGACCGACGTCGGTGCCGCCGTCGACACGCACGCGATCACCGGGATGGGGCACGGTCAGCCGATCGCGCCACGGTCCGGTTGCGGTCAGGCGGGGCCGTACCTGCTCGACGTCGGCGTGTGCGCGGCGGGAGAACTCGCGGCGAAGTGGCGGCTAGGCGAGGACGGCGTCCAGTAGCCCTGGAAACCGCTTGTGGATGTCTGCGATCCGTAGTTCGACCCAGCGGGTCCGGCCTTCGACGAACGTCGTCGTCAGACCGGCCTCGCGCAAAACCTTCCAATGGTGGGAGAGCGTCGGCGCGCTGATCTCGACGTCGTACTCGGTGATGGCGCAGCTTCGCGGCGAAGGATTGCTTCGCAGGGCACGGATCAGCTCCAGGCGCACGGGATCCGCGAGCGCCTGGAGCACCGGCACGATCTGGATCTCGTCGGTCGCCGGTTGCGGCAGCGTGCTGCTCACTTCGCTCCAACTGTTTGACAGCCATCGAATAATGCGGCCACTATACCTCTCATGACGATTCGACGATCATCAAATGATCGGCTCGCTCTGGGGGCTCTTCTGATACTCGCCGTCGGTACCTTCACCGTCGGCACGGATGGGTTCGTCATGAACGGGCTGCTGCCCACCATCGCCGCCGACCTGCGCGTTTCCGAAGCCGTCGCGGGCCAGCTGACCACTGTTTTCGCGGTGACCTACGCGATCTCCTCGCCGCTCATCGCGGCCTTCACCGGACGGTTCGACCGGCGCTGGGTGCTCGGCGCGGGGATGGTGCTGTTCACGATCGGCATGGCCGGCCAGGCGCTCGGCGACTCGTTCGCCGTGGTCGCCGTCGCACGTGTGCTGGCCGCCCTCGGGGCCGCCGCGTTCCAGTCCAACGCCTACGTTCTCGCCGGCGCGCTGGCGTCGGACGAACGCCGCGGCCGCGCGCTGGCCACGGTCTCCAACGGGATGAGCGTTTCGATGGTGCTCGGTGTGCCGATCGGGGTGCTGGCCGGGACCTGGTTCGGCTGGCGCGCGGTGATGTGGGGGATCGGCGCGGTGGCGCTGATCGTGATGCTGCTCGTGCCGCTTCTGCCGGGCGTCCGGATGCCGACGGTGTCGTTGCGCGACAGGCTCGCCGTCGTCGGACGGCCGCCGATCGCGCGCGTGCTCGGCGTGAGCTTTCTCGGCACCGCCGCGGGCTTCGCGGCCTTCGTGTACCTGCCGGTGCTGGTCGCGCCGGTGGCGGCGGGCGCGATGATCTCGTGGCTGCTCGTCGGTTTCGGGATCGGGCAGATCGTGGGCAACGCCTTCGCGGGCCGGGCCACCGACTCACTCGGCCCCGCACGCGTCCGCTCGATCTCGCTCATCGGCACGGTCGTGACGCTCGCACTGCTGGACGTCGCGGTGCTGAGCCTGCCCGGCTCGCTGGTCCTCGCGCTGGCTTCGGGGGTCTTCGGCGGAATGCTGATGGTGCCGCAGCAGCATCGGCTGTTCTCGCTGGCACCGGACGCGCCGACGGTCGCCTTGGGGCTCAACGGTTCCGCGATCTACGGCGGCGGTGCCCTCGGTGCCGCGCTGGGCGGGGTCGTCCTGTCGACGGCAGGCGTCTGGTGGGTTGGTCCCGTTGCCGCCTTCGTCGCTCTACTCGCCTTCGCGCTTTCGGTCCCTTCGCGCACGCGAGCGGTCCAGCCCGCCTGACCAAAGTGATAGCAAGGGACCTTTGCTATCGTTAGCATTGGTACGCTAAGTAAGCGATAGCAAAGGTCCCTTGCTCTCTTGTCGCAGGTCAGGGGCCTACTTGACGGGAACCCGGGCCGACCAGCGCTCCTCGATCCGCGCGAAGCGCCATACGAAGAGCGCGAAGAGCCACGTAAGCACGAAGAGCGCTACGACCGCGTAGCCGACGTAGTCCAGACTCAGCGCCCCGATCACCGCGAGTGGTCCGGTCGTGATGCCGAATCGTTCGGTGATGATCGAGATGACCTCGATCGTCCCGATGAGCAGCGCGACCGCGACCGAAAGCGCCGTCACCGTGAGGTTGTAGTAGATCTTCCGCACCGGCTTCGCGAAGGCCCAGCCGTACGCGTAGTTCATGAAGCAGCCATCAGCGGTGTCGAACAGCGTCATTCCCGCGGCGAACAGGATCGGCAGCACCAGAATCGCGTACCAGGGCAGGGAAAACGCGGCCGCGCCGCCGGCGAGCACCAGCAGGCTGATCTCGGTCGCGGTGTCGAAGCCGAGGCCGAACAACACGCCGATGGGGTAGATGTGCCAAGGCTTGCGCACGGCCTTCGTCGCGCCACGGAGCAATCGGTTCATGAAGCCGCGGTTGTCGAGTTGCCGCTCCAGAGCTGCCTCGTCGAACTCGCCCCGCCGCATCCGCCGGAACACCTTCACGATGCCGACCAGTACCACCAAATTCATGATCCCGATGACGTACAGGAACACCGCCGAAACGGACGTACCGATCAGCCCGGTCGCCTCGTGCAACGCCGACGAGTCGTCCTCGACGGCGCCGGCGAGCGCGCGGACGCCGAGCGACAGCAGCAGACACAAAAGGAAGACGATCGTCGAATGCCCTAGAGAGAACCAAAAACCCACCGAAAGCGGCCGCTGGCCCTCGGCCATCAGTTTGCGGGTGGTGTTGTCGATGGCCGCGATGTGGTCCGCGTCGAACGCGTGCCGCGTCCCGAGCACGAAAGCGGTCACGCCGAGGCCGATCCCGAAAACGCCCGTGGCGCCGAGCTCATAGTTGCGCGGCGCCACGAAAAGCGTCAGGACCCCCAGCCCACGACGTTGAGCAACAGGATGAATCCGGCCATTCCGGCCACGGACGCCCGTTCGCGTCGCGTGAGTGCGAGGCGTCGGGATGAACGGGTTCGTCCGCCGGTGCTCACGACCACCCGACCTCTCAGTCACGAATACCTGAGAGCCTAAGCAGCCGAGCAGATGATGGGCAATCGGTGGTGATTCAGCTCGCGTGCACCCGCAGGGAGTCGAGAGCCTTGCGTACGTGGCCATCGTTGGCCGTCAGCGCCTTCGCCGCGTTCGCGACGTCCTCACCGGACAGCAGATGGACCAGTGCGACCTTGAGGTCGCCGTCGGCCTCGGTGAGCGCGTCGGAGCAGTCCGCCATGCTCATGCCGGTGGCCTCGCGCAGGATCCGGATGGTCCGTCCGCGCAGCTTCGCGTTGGTCGCGCGCATGCTGACCATCAGGTTCGAGTACGTCCGGCCGAGTTTGATCATCGTCGCGGTGGAGAACGCGGTGAGAATGATCTTCTGTGCCGTGCCCGCCTTCATCCGCGTCGACCCGGCGATCGCTTCCGGGCCGGTGTCCACCGCGATGAGGACGTCGACACCGGGCGGCATCACCGCGGCGGGGTTGCCCGAAACCAGGGCGGTCCGGGCGCCGCGACGGCTGGCCGCGGCCAGTGCGCCGAGTACGTAGGGCGTCCGGCCGGAAGCCGTCAGCCCGAGTACGAAGTCGCCGGGCGCGACGTCCTCGGCCACTTCGGCGGCTCCGGCCTTCGCGTTGTCCTCGGCGTCTTCGACGGCTTGGCGCAGAGCGCGCGCGCCGCCCGCGTGATGCGCGATGAACCAGTCGGAGGGCACGTTGAACGTCGGCACGAGCTCCGCCGCGTCCAACGTCGCCAGCCTGCCGGAGGTACCTGCCCCGAAGTAGTGCACGCGATGCCCCGACCGCAGCGCCTCCACGGCGAAGTCGACCGCCCGCGCCACCTGCGGCAGAACCGCCGCGACGGCTTCGGGGACCCGGCGGTCCTCGGCGTTGATCGCGCCGAGAATGCCCATGGTCGACATCAGGTCGATGTCGGTCGTCCGTGGATTGCGCTGTTCGGTTGGCGAATCGACGTGCACCACCTGGCGTGGGACGGTCATCATGCGCCTCACTTTTTCGCTCATTTGCCGGTTTCCCGCGGCCGCCGCCTGCCGTCGGGCCGTACGCCCAGCCGGTGCGAGCCAACCGCGTCCCTGGTCGCGTCGAGAGCGTTGACCGACGCGTCCATGTGCCGCTGCGCGACACCGATGAACAGACAGTCGATGACGGTCAGCTGCGCGATGCGACTGGCGGTCGCACCGGAGCGGAACGTCGTCTCACGCGCCGCCGTCGTCAGGATGTGGTCGGAGACCTCGGTGATCGGCGACCGGGGGAAGTTCGTCACGGCGACGGTGATCGCGCCGTGCTCGCGCGCCACACGCAGGGCCTCGACGGTGTCCGTGGTCGCGCCCGTGTGCGAGATGCCGATCGCGACGTCTCCGGGGCTCAGCACGGCGGCCGAGGTCAGCATGATGTGGGTGTCGGACCAGGCGAAACTGACCCTGCCGATGCGGTGCAGCTTCTGCTGCAGATCCGCGGCCACGAAGGCGCTCGCGCCGACGCCGTAGACGTCGACACGGCCCGCGCCGGCCAAGACGTCGATCACACGCTGTAGCGACGGGATGTCGAGCTGGTCGGCGGTCTCCTCCACGGCACGCGCGTCCGCGAAGCTGACCTTGCCGATGACCGCGGCCAGGTCGTCCTCCGGGCCGATCTCGCCGCCGAGGTTCCGGCTCGACCGTGCCTCCGTGCGGGCGGTGTCGGCCGCCAAGGCGATCCTGAGCTGCGGGTATCCGCCGACGCCGACGGCCTTGCAGAACCGCGTGACGGTGGTTTCGCTGGTATTGGCCGCGAGCGCGACCTCGGTGATGCTGCGCCGCGCGACCGTCGCCGGGTCCTCGAGGACCACCTTCGCGACGCGCTGCTCCGCCCGGGCGAGCCCCGGCAGAAGTGAGCGGATCCGGACAAGCGGGCTCGCGTCAGCGTCCCGTGTCGGCTGCGCCGGCACGGCCTCGGACGGTGCGGCCGCGATTACGGAATCGGTATCGCCCACCGTGGGAAAGTTACTAACCGTTGGCATCTGCGACAAGGCTACCCACACCCTTCAGGAAGATCGCAACCTATCCGTGTCTGCGGATTCGATTTGCGATTAATCGTTGACCAGAAAGTCGCTAACCAGGTCGAGGCCGTTAACGAGGTGGAGCTAACGACTTGGCAACTTAGTGTCGCGATGCAAAGGGCTGTGTCCCGGTCAACGGGGCAGTCGGGCAGCGCAGCGGAGCGGCCTGGCTACCTAGCGCTCAACTGCCACCCGGACGCACTAAAAGCGGAGGGTTGTTGCTCACCGTCCAGCAGTGCATGGCCGCGTTCAGTGACTTTCACACCATCCAAAGAAATTCCGCGGCCCGTGTAACGAGCGTCGGTCGTGTAACGCCAGCGAAGGGCGATTTGTGAGCTTTGTGACACCTCGGCGGCGACCCGCCACCAAGCCCGATGTCCATGCCCGCCGAGGCCGGTCTGCTCTCCGGCGGGAGCACCAGGTCCACTTGCACGCAGAGTAATCGTTTTCCAGGTCAGTCCGTCGTCGGTACTTTTTTCCAGAAAGAGCGAATCAGCCGGTCCCTCCGTGTCCACGAAGGTGTCGAAGGAGACCTTGAGTGGCCCGCCGCGGGTCCGCAGCGGCGGGGTCGTGAGCGTGGCCGTGGAGACGTCTCCCGCGCCGCTGAACCAGGCGTCCCGGCCGCGTACCGGGCGGACCGCCATCGCCTTCGCGAGCGAACTCGCCCACGTCTCCCTGGCGAGGTTGATCGAGCCCCAGCTCCGCGTCGGGTGCACGCGGTTGGTGAGCAGGATCGCGAACGAACGCGACAGCGGGTCGATCACCAGCGACGTCCCGGTGAATCCGGTGTGCCCGGCGGTCGAGGGCGCCGACAGCGCGCCCATGTACCAGGGCTGGTCGAGTTCGAAGCCGAGACCGTGGGAGTTGTCGGGGAATTTGTGGTTGTAGTTCGTCAGCATCGCCCGCACGGTCTCCTCGCGCAGGATCCGGTGACCGCGGTACGCGCCGCCGTTCAGGATCGTCTGCGCCAGCACGGCCATGTCGCCGGCCGTGGAGAACACGCCGGCGTGCCCGGCGACGCCGCCCAGCGACCACGCGTTCTCGTCGTGGACCTCACCGCGTACGAGCCCCCGCGGCGGCTTCGCGGCGTACTCGGTCGCCGCGACCCTGGCGAGTTTCGACGCGGGCGGGTTGTACCCGGTGTCGGCCAGGCCCAGCGGAGCCGCGATGCGCTCCTGGACCACCTTGTCCAACGGCGCACCGGCCACTTTCTCGACCAGGAAACCGAGCGTCAGCAGGTTGATGTCGGAGTAGAGGTACGTGCTGCCCGGCGGGTTCTTCAGCGGACTGTCGAGGACGGCCTTCCGGCGTGACGGGATGTCCGGATACCCCTCCCACAGCGAGGGGAGCGGCGTCGCGGCGAACCCTGACACGTGGGTCAGCAGCTGCTGGACGGTGACGGCTTCCTTGCCGTTCACCGCGAACTCCGGCAGATACCGCACCACCGGTGCCGAGATGTCCAGCTTCCCCGTCTCGGCCAGCTGCATCACCACGATGGAGGTGAACAGCTTCGAGATCGAGGCCATGTCGAAGATCGTGTCCGCGCGCATCGGGACCTGCTGCTCGGGCGGCAGTTCGGTGCCCTTAGCGTCGGCGTAGCGGACCGCGCCGCCGACGGCCCGGCGTTCGACGATCACGCCGTCGTGCGCCAGCAGCCCGACCGCGCCGGAGAAGTGCGGGTGCCCCGTCGCGTCCGGCTGGGTCCAGCTGTCGATGAACCGTTCGGCCGCCTTGATCGGCGCCGGGTCGAGCCCGACGTCCGCGGGCGCGCCGTCACGCAGGACGGTGGACGCGGGCGCGAAGCCTTCGCGCGGCTTGTCGAACCGGCCGGCCGCGCGGTCTCGCTGTTGTCCGTTCCCCGGAATCGCCTGTGCTCCCGCCGTCGACAGCGTGGTCGCCGCGACCAGTACGGAAACGGCCGCGATCAGGATCTTCCTAACACGCAAGGTCGTTCCCCTCAGCGATAGATGAGATGGCGACGGCGTTTCCGGTCGAACTCGGCCAGTTCGGCCTGCCAGGACCCGACGATCTCGGCCACCCCGGCGCCCTTGTCGATCATGGTGCGCAGCCTGTCGGAGCCCGAGAGCTTGTCGAGGAAGTTGTCGGGCCGCCACTTGAACTTGTCCGGATGCACCTGCTTCGCGGTGACGAACATGGTGACCGCGGTAAGGATGGCGTCGAACGCCCGCGGGTCCGTAATGGTCACCTGCACGCCGCCGCACGGCTCGTTCACGAACTTGCCGAACGTCGGCACGAAGTAGGCCTCACGGAACTTCACGCCGGGAAGCCGCAGTTCGCCGAGCTTCTCGCGCCAGCGCCAATCGAGGCCGGGTGCGCCGATGATCTCGAACGGCCGGGTGGTGCCGCGGCCCTCGGAGAACACGGTGCCTTCGAACATCCCGGTGCCGGGATAGACGAGCGCGGTGTCCGGCGTCGGCATGTTCGGACTCGGCGGCACCCAGGTCAGCCCGGTGCGGTCGAAGAGCTGGTCACGCCGCCAGTCGCGCACCTCGACGATCTCGAGCCTGCCCGGAGTGACTCCTTCGGCGGGGAGGAACTCGGCGGCGAAGAACCGCGCGAGTTCGCCGACGGTCATGCCGTGCTGCTGCACGATCGGCTTCCGGCCGACACCCGAGGCGTACGCCGGGTTCAGCATCGGCCCGGCCGCCTTGCCGCCCAACGGGTTCGGCCGGTCCAGCACGACCACCGCCGCGCCGACCCTGGCCGCCGCGACCATCGCGGTGTACAGCGACCAGATGTAGGTGTAGAACCGTGCGCCGACGTCGGCGATGTCGAAGACGACGGTGTCGACGCCCGCCTTCGTGAACATCCCGGCCAGCTTCGTCGCGTCGGCGCCGTACGCGTCGTACACGGGGACACCGGTGCGGGGATCGGTGTAGTCGCCCTCGGAACCGCCCGCCTGCGCGCTGCCGCGGAAACCGTGTTCGGGGCCGAACGCGGCGAGCGGCCGGACTCCGGCGGCCACCATCGAATCGACGATGTGATCGCCGCTCGCGAGGACTCCTGTCGGGTTCGACAGCACGCCGAGCTTGCGGCCGGAAAGGGGCGCCCAGCCCTTGGCGGCGAGGACGTCCGCGCCGGTGCGGGTGAGCGGGGGACCTTTGCTCTCGCCATGCCCCTCGACCTGGGGCTGGGCCTGCGCGACCGAGGACGCGGCCGTCAACGCCGGGACGGCCAGCGCCCCGGTGACGAGGAAGTGGCGGCGGTTGAGGCTCACCACGTCAGTCCATGGCCAAAGGGGTACTTCACCGTGCCCACGTCTTTGCCCGCGGGGATGTCCACGGGCAGCTTGCCCTGCGGCTTCACCTTCCCGAGGATCACCTTCGCCAGCGCTTCGAGTGAAGGCGAGATGTAGCCGTACGTGGCGAGCCACGTCTTGATCGGGTTCTCGTATCCGGCGTCGTAGGGGATCTGGGCGGCGACCGCGACGACCGGCTTCCCGGTGCCGGCCAGTGCCTGCAACAGCTTGCCCTGCAACGGATACGTGCCGACGTTGTTGGTCAGCACGACGACGAGGTCGACGTTCTTGGCCGCCGCGACGGCCTGCCCGATCTGTGCGTCTGTCGGGGTCTGGCCGGTCTGCAACGCTGTCGCCTGCGTGCCGTGCGCGGTGAGTTTCGCGGCCAGCGAGGTCGTCGTGCTCACGCCCCAGCCGGTCACGAGCGTCTTCGCGGGCTGCTGCTTGAGCGGCAGGACGCCGCCGTCGTTGCGGATCGCGGTGATCGACCGGTCCGCGATGCCCTGCGCGGTGGCGAGGTTGGCCGGGATACCGACCTTCGACATCACCTTGGCCGGGTCGACGAACGGTGAGGTCAGGATGCCGCGGTTCAGCTTGAGCTTGAGAATGCGCAGGACGCTCTCGTCGATGCGGCGCTCGGTCAGCTCACCCTTGCGGACCGCGTCGAGCACCGAGTTGATCGCGAGGTCGAGGTTCACCGGCATCAGCAGCTGGTCGATGCCCGCCTTGAGCGCCAGCACCGGGATCTCCGCGTCGGTGTGCATCTCGCGCACGGCGTCCATCGAGAGCGAGTCGGTGACGACGACGCCGCGGTAGCCGAGTTCCCCGCGCAGCTTGCCGGTGAGGATCGGCTTCGACAGCGTGGCGGGTTCACCGGACGGGTCGAGGCTCGGGAACTGGATGTGCGCGCTCATGATCGAGTCGATGCCCGCCGCGATGGCGGCCTTGAACGGCGGCACGTCGGTCTCGCGCCAGCTGGCCTCGCTCCGGTCGATCCGGGGCAGTTCGAGGTGACTGTCAGTGGCCGCGTCGCCGTGACCGGGGAAGTGCTTCGCGGCCGCGGACACGGTTTCGGTGCGGCGGCCGGAGTCCTGGAAGCCCTTCACCTGCGCTCCGACGAACTGGCTCGCCAGATCAGGGCGGCCGGAGAAGGAGCGGACGCCGATCACCGGGTTCGCCGGGTTGGAGTTCACGTCGGCGTCGGGGGCGAAGTCCTGGTTGATGCCGACGGCGCGGAGTTCGTGCCCGAGGATCCGGGCGGCCTCCCGCGCGGCAGCGGTGTCGCGGCCGGCCGAGATCGCCATCGCGTTCGGCAGTTCGGTGGCGGGGGCACCCATCCGGGTGACCGTGCCGCCCTCCTGGTCGGTCGCGATCTGCAGCGGGATGTGGGCGCCGCTGCGGATGGCCGCCCGCTGGAGCCCGTTCGACAGCTTGGCGACCTGTACCGGGTCATCGAAGTTGTCGCGGCTGTCGTTGTTGAAGTAGATGACGCCGCCGAGGTGGTACTTCTCGATCACCTGCGCCGCGGTGTCCACTCCGAAGTCGGCCTTGTTCTTGGCGTTGACCTCGTCGGCGGACTTCCCGTTCACCCACGTGACGAACAGCTGTCCGACCTTTTGCTCCAGTGTCAGCCCGCGCAGCGTCCGCTGCGCCTCCACGTCCGCGGTCACCGGCTGCGCGGTCGCCGGAACGCCCGCGACGGCGAGGGTGAGCAGACCCGCGAGGGGCACGGCGAGCGCATGGATCCTCCGATGACGGGCGTGCGCGGTTCGGGTCGTCACCTCAAGCCTCCCAGATTCGTGCCTGACTCTCAGGTGGAAAGAAGTCCACCTGGAAGCACTGATATCCGGAAGCTACCCACGAGCACTTTGCTTGTCCATCAGCCACCCCCGCGAACGGACCGTTCATACACAAAGGGACGCGAAGTGGCCGGTCACGCCGGAAAAAGACGGGCAAAACACTGGCGGCGCCCGTCGGCCGAAGCCGGCGGGCGCCGCCAGTCAGTGCGGGCAACTCGGGCGACCAAGCGTGCAACTCTGGTCGTACCTTCATGGACTCGGCGTCCGGCGTCCCGGTACGCAGTCCCTAGACGACGAGCCTCCCGCGGCGCGCTGCGCGTGGGTACCCGGTGTCCGCACACGGAGATTCGCCGGGGTGGAACAGGCTTCTCTTCTACCTGTTCCCTGGCCGACCGAACGTCCGCACCTACTTTCTACGCCGTGAGCCGGGGCACTTCAAGTGCGCAGACGGGTGCACCGGTACAGAGGCTCGATCTAGTGACACGGGCACCCTCCGCGATGGACAATTCGCGGCCCTGACTGCGAAAAGCGGTTCGGTACCGCCGTGTGGGGTATGCGTTCAGTGGGTGCGTTTGCGCCGGTTGTAGCCGTACCAGGTGGCGCCCGCGGCGAAGGCGCCGAGCGCGACCAGGCCCGCCGACCTAGCCGGGATCCGCGTCCGCAGCGACATCGGGCGCTCGAACGCGAGGATCTCCCAGCCCTGTTCGGTCGCGTGCTTGCGCAGGACGCGGTCGGGGTTGACCGCGTGCGGCCTCCCGACGACCTCGAGGAGCGGGATGTCCGTGCTCGAATCCGTGTACGCGTGGCACTGCGCGAGGTCGTAGCCGTAGGTCGCCGCGAGTTGCTTCGCGGCGACGGCCTTGTTCTCGCCGTAGCAATAGAAATCGACTTCGCCGGAGTAACGGCCGTCCACGATCTGCATCCGCGTGGCCACGCTGCGCGTCGCGCCGAGCATTTCGGCGACCGGGGCGACCACCTCTTCGCCGGTCGCCGACAGCACCACGACGTCGTGACCCTCCGCGCGGTGCGAGGAGATCAGTTCGGCGGCCTCCACGTAGACGAGCGGGTCGACGACGTCGTGCAGCGTTTCGCGGACGATCGCGGACACCTGTGCGACGTCCCATCCGGTACACAGCGCGGAAACCTCGGCTCGCATCCGTTCCGTTTTCGCCGCGTCCGCACCCGCGAGCGAGAAGACGAGTTGGGCGTACGCGCTGCGAAGCGCGGCTCGGCGATTGATCAGGCCTTCGCGCAGAAGGGGCTTGCTGAAGGCCAGAGCGCTCGAGGACGCGATGATCGTCTTGTCGAGATCGAAGAACGCCGCGACCGGGCTCGGTGTCGTGCTGGATTGGGCCACTCGCCAAGGATAGGAGAGCCGGACGGCGGCTCGCCGGTTGGTCGACCACGATCGGGACGCGACGGTGGAAAATTCACGACCGGACACCGGATCCGGCGCGTCGTGCCGTTACCGAATTGTGGGTACCGGCGCACACCGCATCGGGCCGGTACCGGAGTTACAGTGAGATTGTCCGGTATTGCACCGGGCCCAGGTTCAGTCCGACCCCCCGGGGCTGAACCCCAGGCGGCCCCCGTCCCTCCCCCCTGGCGGGGGCCGCCCTCCGACTTCCCGCCGCGCCAATGGTTCAGACCTCGTCGGCGCGCGGAATCCTCGCTGAGGCAAGGCCGAATCGGCTCTCGCTCGTGCATTTCCTTTTGCTGTCAACCCTTTTCGTTTCCGTTCAGATCGAAAAACGGAACGGATTCGAGTGCTGCGAAAATCCGGAAAGTGTGCCAGAAGGGTCCGACGGAAACGGATCGGAAATCGGTTTCCCGTGCCGGAGTTGTCCACAACACCCCGGTTGTCCACAGGTGCGGCGGAATGGCGTTGTGCGTTGCCGGGGCCCGGGGCGACCGTGGAGTCACAGACCGAATCCGACCGAACCCCCGGGGGAGTCATGGCCGAGGAACATCCGCTCGTCGTCGCCGGAGACGACGTCCTGCTCGACGAGATTCTGCGCGTGGCCGCGGCCGCGGGCTGCGAGGTCGAACGCGCGCCCGATCTGGACGCCGCTCGCGGGAGGTGGGCTCGCGCGCCACTCGTCGTACTCGACGAAGAAGCCGCGAGCACGCCGAACCGTCTGCTGCGGCGGAACAAGGTCCTGCTCGTCTGCAAGGGCGCACCGACGCCGGTGACGTGGGAGCGTGCCTTCAACACCGGTTCGGAGAAGGTTCTTTCACTGCCGGACGAGGAAGGCGACCTCATCGGCGAGTTCGCGGACGTCGTCGACGGGCCGGCGCGGGACGATGGCGTCGTCGTCGGGGTCGTCGGCGGGCGAGGTGGAGCCGGGGCCTCCGTGCTGGCGGCCGCCGTCGCGTATCAGGCGGAGAAATCGGGAAGCGGCGGACTGCTCGTCGACTGCGATCCGCTCGGCGGCGGTATCGACGTCCTCCTCGCCGCCGAACGCGATCGCGGACCACGCTGGCCGGAACTCGACCTCGGCGGCCGGGTGTCCATGACGGCGTTGAGCGAAGCCCTGCCACGAAAACGGTACGCCACCGGAGCACTGTCCTTTGTGTCCTACGGACGGGAAGGGCGCGGCCCCGGTCCGGACGCGATCGAGGGTGTGTTGTGCGCCGGACGGCGGGCGGGGCGGACGGTCGTCTGCGATCTGCCGAGGTATTTCGGCGCCGAGACGGCCACCGTGCTCGGGCTGGCCGATCTGGTCGTGGTCGTCGTCCCCGCGGAACTGCGCGCCTGCGCGGCGGCGAGACAGGTCCTCGCCAGGGTCGAACCCCACGCGACACGGATCGGCGTCGCCGTCCGAGGGCCGTCTCCCGCCGGGCTGGTCCCGCAGGAGATCGCCGACGCCGTCGGCGCCCCGCTCATCACGTCGATGGGCCGCGAGCGGTCCCTCTCGACAGCGCTCGACCGCGGCGAGTTCGTCCCGAGACATCGCGGACATCTGGCCACGGCCGCCGCCGAGGTCCTCGCGGCCGCGCGCGGAGATCTGGCCGGTGCCTTGCGATGACCGACGATTTCGTCGAGCGGGTCCGGCGGCGGCTGGCCGGATCGGCCGGGCCGGCGGACTCCGTGAGCGTGGCGCGGGCTGTCCGCGCCGAAGCGGGTGGCGCGCTCGGTCAGGACGCCGTCCTCGGAGCGGTCCGGCTGGCCCGCGACGAGTTCGTCGGTGCCGGACCACTGGCCCGGCTGCTCGAAAACCCCGGTACCACCGACGTTCTCGTCACCGCGCCGGACGAAGTCTGGTCCGACACCGGTGACGGTCTCGAAAGGACGGACGTCCGTTTCGCGGACGAGGAGGCCGTCCGCAGGCTGGCCCAGCGGCTGGCCCTCGCCGGCGGGCGGCGGCTGGACGACGCGCAACCGTTCACGGACTGCTGGCTGCCGGGAGTCGGGCCGCACGGCCGGATCCGGATGCACGCGGTGCTCCCGCCGATCGCGCCGGCTGGAACCTCCCTTTCGCTGCGCGTACTGCGTCCCGCCACCCATGACCTCGCCGCGTTGCGGTTGCGCGGGATGTTCGGCGGCAGTGGCGCCGCCCTGCTCGATTCGGTCATCCGGCGACGGCTCGCGTTCCTGGTGTCCGGTGGGACCGGGGCGGGCAAGACGACCTTGCTTTCCGCGCTGCTCGGCGCGGTGCCCCCGGCAGAACGCATCGTCTGCGTCGAGGACGCCGGTGAGCTGCAACCGGACCATCCGCAGTTCGTCAGCCTGATCGCCCGCCCGCCCAACGTCGAGGGCGCCGGCGAGATCGGCCTCGGCGAACTGGTGCGACAGGCGTTGCGCATGCGTCCGGACCGTCTGGTCGTCGGTGAGGTCCGAGGCGAGGAGGTCTGCGCGTTGCTCAACGCGCTGAACACCGGCCACGAGGGCGGAGCGTGCACCCTGCATGCCAATTCGCCGTCGGAGGTCCCGGCCCGGATGGAGGCGCTGGCCGCACTCGGCGGCCTGAAACGGGACGCGCTGCACAGCCAGCTGACCGCGGCGGTGCGGGTCGTCCTGCACATGCGCCGCCTGCCGAGCGGCATCCGGCGGCTGGACGAGGTCGGCGTACTGCGGTCACTGCGAGGCGAGGCCAAAGTCGTCCCGGTGTGGAGCCAAGGCCACTGGATCGGCGACGCGACACCGTTCGAGGAGATGGCGGCATGAACCCTTGGCTCTTCCTCGCCTGCGGCGCGGGGCTGGCTTGTTGGCCGAGGCCGGTGGCTCGCACTCCGTTCGCTTGGCGCCTTCCCGCGGCCGTTCGCGCCAGATGGTGGCCGCTGCCCGCGTTGCTCGTTCTGCCGGTTCTCGGGATCGGCTGGGCATCGGCGACGCTGGTGCTCACCTTGGCCGTTCGCCAGGAGCATCGACATCGGGCACACGCGAAGGCGGCGCTGGCCGAAGCCGAACTCACCGCTTCCGTGCTGCGGACGATGGTCGGGGAACTCCGGGCGGGCGCCCATCCGGTGGCGGCGGCCGAAGCCACGGCGGAGGCGCTGCCCGCGGCGTCCGGACGATTGCGCGGGCTGATCGCGGCCGCCCGGCTCGGCGGCGGAACGGCCGATCCGGACGCGCCACCGGCACTGGTGCACGCGTGGGCCCTCGCCGGCCGGTACGGGCTGCCGATGGCCGACGTCCTCGATGCCGCGCGGCGAGACGCTGAGGCGGAGGTCGGCTTCCGCCGTCGTCTCAAGGCCAAGATGGCCGGTCCCCGGGCGAGTGCCGCCGTGCTCGCCGTCCTGCCGCTGGTGTGCCTACCGCTCGGCGAGGCGATGGGGGCGAGCCCGGTCAGCGTCCTCACCGGGACGGGCGCCGGTCAGCTGTTGCTCGTCGTGGGGTGCGGCCTGATCTGGGCGGGCACGGCCTGGTGCCGGGCCCTCACCGGGCGGGTGGCGCCGTGCTGACTCCAGTGGCGCTGATCCTGTTGGGCGGAGCCGTCTGCTGCTGGCCGCGTGTCGGTCCCGGCGTCGCCGCGCGCCCGGGACGGCTCCTCACGTGGTTGCGGGAACGGGCGTCCAGGGACAAAGGCGTCTCCGAACTTCTCAGGTCGGCGGCCACCCTCGATCTGCTTGCCGCCTGTCTGGCAGGTGGGTTGCCGGTGCCCGTCGCGCTGGAGGCCGTCGGACCGGCCGCCTCACCGGCGACCGCCGCGGCTCTGCGTTCGGTGGCGGCCCACCTCGCCGTGGGTGTCGGACCCGCCGAGGCCTGGGCGCCTGTCCGTGACCGGCCCGGGCTGGCCGAACTGTCCGTCGCCGCGGTGCGCACGGCGAGGGCGGGCACCGCGCTGGCGACTCACGCGAAGGACCTCGCGCGACGACTGCGCGAGTCACTTGCCGCCGAAGTCGAGGAACGCGCCGAACGGGCCGGGGTTCTGCTGGCCGCGCCAATCGGCCTGTGCTTCCTTCCCGCGTTCCTCTGTCTCGGTGTCCTGCCCGTCGTGCTCGGCCTTGCCGGGCGTCTCGACGGCATCTTCTGACCGAAAGGCGATCCCCCATGAACAAGTTCCCCACCTTCCGCGAGGACGACGGCATGGCGACGGTCGAATACGCCATCGCCACCTTGGCCGCCGCCGCGCTGGCCGGTGTGCTCTACCTGATCGTCAACAGCGACGCCGTCGTCGCCGGGCTCACCGCGCTCATCGAGCGTGCCTTGTCGGTGAAGTCCTGATGTCCGGCGGTGACCGCGGGTCCGTCAAGGTGGAGGCCGCGCTCGGTATCGGCGCGCTGACGTTCGTCTCGGCCCTGCTACTGGCCGGGATCGGGGTCGCCGCCGATCAAGTGCGCTGCACCGACGCGGCTCGCGAGGCGGCCCGGCTCCTCGCCCGCGGTGACCCCGCCCGAGCCGAACAGGCGGTGCGGGAGATAGCGCCGTCCGGTGCCCGCCTGGACGTCGTCCGCGACGGTGACGCCATCACCGCCGGCGTCGAGGCCGAACCGGCGGCCGGACTGCTGCCGGGTATCCGGGTGCGCTCTCACGCCTTCGCGATCGCCGAGCCGGTCGCCGAGCCGGGTAGCGGGCCGTGAACGGGGACGACCGCGGAGTCGCGACCGTCTGGACGGCCTCGATCGTCGCCGTCCTGACCTCCGTCGCCGTGTTCACCTTCTGGATCGGCGCCGCCGTCACCGCCCGGCATCACACCGAGGCCGCCGCCGACCTGGCGGCGCTCGCCGCGGCCTCGCATGCGACGGAAGGTCCCGGCGCGGCCTGTGACCGGGCGCGGCAGGTCGCAGTCCGGATGTCGGTCACCCTGCTGACCTGCCGCTGGGAGCGAGGCGACGCGCTGGTCGAGGTGCGGTCGGCGGTGCGGGGACACCTGGCGACCCTGGGGCAGGCGGAGGCGAGGGCCAGGGCGGGTCCGGTCGACCGGCCACCGTGACGTACGTCGCACGATGAACGGTCGTCCCGGTGGTGCCCGGCCGGTAGTACGGGCGAGTAACCGCCGGGCGCGAGCAGCGGTCGTTGGTGCGCGGCGAGCGGTCGAAGCCATGATCAGCGCCCCGCCGAACGGTCGAGCGCCGCTCGTCGCGACCGCGGCCACCTGGGCGAGATGCCCTGCTCGACTGCGACGAACGGTGCGGCATCGGTCGTGCACGCCCGTTCATCGGACGTGCGACGTTCGGTCCGTCCTGTCGCACTACCGCGCGTTCATCGCTAAGTAACCGCCGGTTGTCGCGTGAGGGCTTCTCCCGATGTGCAACTTGCCGTTTATTGAGATGTGCGCCACTTCGAGAAGGTCGCCGGGTGGCACGGACACAGGACAGAGTTGACCTGAGGCAGGGGCAGTAATGTTGGACGCGAATTGGCCGGACAGCTGGCGGGGCGCCTTCCGCATCGAGATGCGGGCGGAGGCGATCGGCCTCGCGTGGCGTGGCTGGCCGGTGCTCCCGGGTGCGGAGCCCGCCGCGCTCACCCCGGAAGGTGACGACCTCACCTGGCGGCGTCCCGTCCCGGCACAGGACAACTGGCGTGAACTGATCGATACCCACCCGCACGAGGTCGCCACCTGGTTCGGTGACGACACGCACAGCCTGCTCGTGGCCACCGGCACCGTGCTGGACGCCATCGAGGTCGACGACCAGCTCGGCAAGCGGGCCGCCCGCCTGCTGCGCGCCACCGGTCACCCGGCCCCGATCGTCGCGATGCCGAACGGCCGCTGGCTGTTCCTCACCACCGTCGCCGCGAGCATCCCACAGGAACTGGCCGCGCAGGCCTCGATCCAGTGGCACGGCGCGAACGACTACATCCCGCTGCCCCCGTCGCCGTTCCAGCACGGTGTCGTGCACTGGCGGGTCAAGCCCGAGGTGTGGGGCTGGCAGCTGCCCGCGGCCGCCGACGTGCACGACGTGCTCGTCCGTGCGCTGGCCGGTGACAAGGCCGCCACCCCCGTGGCGACCCTGACCACCGCCGCCTGATCAACCCACAATTTCAAGCCACTCACTGCTGAACCACCAAGTGGCCTGACTGCGGCCCGTGCTGACGCAAAGCCCCGAGCACGGTGTCCAGAACGGCCACTGCCCCCGCCTTGTCCAGCGGATCGTTGCCGTTCCCGCACTTCGGCGACTGGACGCAGGACGGGCAGCCGGCCGGGCACTCGCAGGAAACGATCGCCTCCCGCGTTGCGGCCAGCCAAGGGACAATTGCGGCAAACCCGCGATCGGCGAATCCCGCACCCCCGGGATGGCCATCGTGCACGAACACCGTCGCCTCCCCGGTGTTCTCGTGCCACGCGGTCGACACCCCGCCGATGTCCCAGCGGTCGCACGTAGCGAACAGCGGTAGCAGGCCGATCGCCGCGTGCTCGGCGGCATGCAGGGCACCGGGGACGCGCGCCGGATCCAACTGGGCGCCCGTCCCCGGTGTCCCGCCAAGTTCCTTGGTCCCCACCCTGGAGCCTCCGGTCCCCACCGGCTCCAGAACTTCGGTCCCCGACCGATGGCCCCCGGTCCCCGCCATGCCATCGGAAGGGCCGAGCAGGTCCGCCGAGATCGTGTACCAGACGGCGCGGGTGTGCAGGCTCTGCTCCGGCAGGTCCAGCGGCGTCTGGTCCAGCACCTCACCCGAAGGTCGCCTCCGCAGGTAGCCGACCACTTGCGAACTCACCGACACCTCACCGAGATTCACCGTGACCCCGCCGTACACCCGGGTCTCTTCGGTGCGCAGCACACTGATGTCGACGATCTCGCGCGGTGACGTGGTCCAGTCCGGATCCTCCGCGTGCACCATGGCCAGGCCGGTATCCAGATCCAGCTCGTCGACCACGTAGGACGAACCCTGGTGCAGGTACACCGCGCCGGGATGTACCGCGTAGCAGGCGGAACCCGGATCGACCGTGCCGAGCATCCGCCCGGAATCGGTCTCCACCACGGCGATCTGCTCGCCGCCGGTACCGCGGATGCCGACCTCGGCGTGCGGCCGGTCGCGTGAAGTCCAGTACCAGCCGCTCGGCCGGCGCCGGATGATCTTCTCCTTGACCAGATCGGCGAGCACGGCCCGCGCCGCGTCACCGCCGAAGGCCGCGACCTCCGGTTCGGTCAGCGGGAGTTCGGCGATGGCGCAGGCCAGTTGCGGTGCCAGCACATACGGATTCGACGGGTCGAGGACGGCTGCTTCCACCGGCCGGTCCAGGATCGCCGCCGGATGGTGCACGAGATAGGTGTCCAGCGGATCGTCGCGGGCCACGAACACCACCAGTGCCGCGTCACCCGCGCGCCCGGCTCGCCCGGCCTGCTGCCAGAACGACGCGAGTGTGCCGGGATAACCGGCCAGCACCACCGCGTCGAGGCCCGCGATGTCGACGCCGAGTTCGAGCGCGTTCGTCGTCGCCACACCGAGCAACCGGCCGGACAACAACGCCGCTTCGAGGGCCCGGCGCTCCTCAGGCAGATATCCGGATCGATACGCGGCGACGGATTCCGCCAAGGAACCGTCCACTTCGGACAGAATCCGGCGGGCGCCGAGCGCGGTCAGCTCCGCGCCTCGCCGCGACCGGACGAACGCCAGGGAGCGGGCGCCCTCGATGACCAGTTCGGCGAGGATCCGCGAAGCCTCGGCACCGGCCGAACGCCGCACCGGCGCCCCGTTCTCACCGGAAAGTTCCGACAACAGTGGGGGTTCCCACAACGCGACCGTGCGGGAACCACGCGGCGAGCCGTCCTCGGTGACCGGGACACACTCGTGCCCGGACAGCTTCGAGGCGAACGCGGCCGGGTCCGCCGTCGTCGCCGATGCGAGCACGAAGACCGGTGAAGCGCCGTAATGCGCGGCGACCCGTCGCAGCCTGCGCATCAGCAGCGCCACATGGGAACCGAAGACGCCGCGATAGCTGTGGCATTCGTCGATGACGACGAACGAGAGCCGCCGGAAGAAGCGGGACCAGCGCGCGTGCGACGAGAGGATCCCGCGATGCAGCATGTCCGGGTTGGTGAACACCCAGTTCGCGTGCGCGCGTACCCAGTCCCGCTCCTCCAGCGGAGTGTCGCCGTCGAACGACGCCGCGCGCACCTTCTTGATTTCCAACGAGGAAACGGCGCGCAGCTGATCGGCGCCGAGCGCCTTGGTCGGGGACAGGTACAGCGCCGTGGCCCGCTCGTCCTCGACGAGTGCCGAGAGCACGGGCAACTGGTACGCGAGCGACTTCCCCGATGCCGTGCCGGTGGAGATCACGACGTGCCTGCCATCGCGGACCAGTGACGCGGCTTCGGCCTGATGCCGCCACGGCGCCTTGACCCCGCTCGCCGCAAGCGCTTCGACGACCGGAGCCGCCGCCCACTCCGGCCAGTCCACCGGATCCGCCGGGCGAGCGGGGAGCTCGGCCACATGGGTGACCGGGTACAGCGAAGCCGGGATTCCCGCCGTCGCGCGGTCGAGAAGCCGCCGGCCCTTACCGGATTCCGCCTTGCCGTCCACCTTCAGAGCTTCGCACAGCGCACCGACAGAAAACGGCCGCCGCCGAACGGATCGAGCGGCGGACCGGGACGCGGATGATCGATACAGTGATCAGCCTCACAAGGTAACGGAACGTACGGTGGCGGGGACGCCTTGCCGCCCGCCATCCCACTACCAATACACTCCCGCAATCCACACCGTCTGTGGCGAGCGTCATGTGAGACGTGCCTTGCAGTACGACTAGCGTGACGTTCGGCTCAGATCCCCATGCCAACGCCCGAGCCGCCGGTGCCACCGGCGGATCGTCGTTGGCCAACGGCGACGTCTCCAGGAGGACGAATGTCCCGGCAGTTCCTCGCGGAGGGCGAACTCACGCTCTCCGGAGGTGGTTACACCATCGTCGGTGTAATCGCCGTGGTCGCCCTTGCCGCACTGGTCATCGGCTACGTTCTGCTCAAGGAGGTACTGGCCGCGGGCCAGGGGACCTCCAAGATGCAGGACATCGCGAAGGCAGTGCAGGAAGGTGCGGCTGCCTATCTGAAACGGCAGCGCAACACCCTCGCGATTTTCGGCGTGATCGTGTTCTTGCTGCTCTTCGCTTTGCCGGCCGAAGACTGGAACGAGAAGATCGGCAGGTCGATCTTCTTCCTGGTCGGTGCTGGATTCTCCTTCGCGATCGGCTATCTCGGCATGTGGCTCGCGACGCAGGCGAACCTGCGTGTCGCGGCCGCTTCGCGTGAGGCCGGCGGTCGCGAGAAGGCGATGCGCCTGGCCTTCCGCACCGGTGGCGTCGTCGGCATGATCACCGTCGGTCTCGGCCTTTTCGGCGCCGCGGTGGTCGTCCTGGTCTACACCGGACAGGCCCCGAAGGTGTTGGAGGGCTTCGGTTTCGGTGCCGCGTTGATCGCGATGTTCATGCGTGTCGGCGGCGGTATCTTCACCAAGGCCGCCGATGTCGGCGCGGACCTGGTCGGCAAGGTCGAGCAGGGCATCCCCGAGGACGACCCGCGCAACGCGGCCACCATCGCCGACAACGTCGGTGACAACGTGGGCGACTGCGCCGGGATGGCGGCGGACCTCTTCGAGTCGTACGCGGTCATGCTCGTGGCGGCGCTGATCCTGGGTAGCACCGCCTTCGGCGTGCACGGCTTGATCTTCCCGCTCATCGTTCCCGCCATCGGCGTGATCACCGCGGTCATCGGTGTCTACATCACCAAAGCCAAGGCGGGCGAAGGCGGTCTGGTCACGATCAACCGCTCGTTCTACATCTCCGCGGGGATTTCCGCGGTGCTCTCGACGATCGCGGCGTTCGTCTACCTGCCCGGTTCGTTCTCCGAGTTCGGCCAGGCCTTCGCCGGCAAGTCCGGCAACCCGGCGCTGATCGCGACCCTCTCGGTGATCATCGGCATCGTGCTCGCCGCGATCATCCTCAAGCTCACCGGCTACTACACCGGCACCGAGTACAAGCCGGTCAAGGAGGTCGGCAAGTCGTCGGAAACCGGTGCGGCGACGGTGATCCTGGCCGGTATCTCGGTCGGTTTCGAATCCGCCGTGTACACCGCGCTGGTCATCGGCGCGGCCGTTTTCGGAGCCTTCCTGGTCGGCGGCGGCGTCGCGCTGTTCGCCGTGGCGCTGGCCGGTACCGGTCTGCTCACCACCGTCGGTGTCATCGTCGCGATGGACACCTTCGGCCCGATTTCGGACAACGCGCAGGGCATCGCCGAAATGTCGGGTGACGTCGACGAGGACGCCGCGCAGATCCTCACCGAGCTCGACGCGGTCGGCAACACCACCAAGGCCATCACCAAGGGCATCGCGATCGCCACGGCGGTCCTCGCGGCGACGGCGCTGTTCGGGTCCTATCAGGACGCGATCACCAAGGCGATCGGCGATGGCAAGGAATTCGTCGCGAACATCGTCGGCCCGGAGACGCTCGTCGGTGTGATCATCGGCGCGGCGGTCGTGTTCCTGTTCTCCGGTCTCGCGGTCAACGCGGTGTCCCGTGCCGCCGGCGCGGTCGTCTACGAAGTGCGCCGCCAGTTCCGCGACATCCCGGGGATCATGGAGGGCACGACACGGCCCGAGTACGGCCGTGTCGTCGACATCGTCACGCGTGACTCCCTGCGCGAGCTGACCACTCCCGGTCTGCTCGCGGTGTTCGCCCCGATCGCGGTCGGTTTCGGTCTCGGCACCGGCGCGCTCGCCGGTTACCTGGGCGGTGCGATCGCGACCGGCACCCTGATGGCGATCTTCCTCGCCAACTCCGGTGGTGCCTGGGACAACGCGAAGAAGCTCGTGGAGGACGGAAGCCACGGCGGCAAGGGTTCGGACGCGCACGAGGCCACCATCATCGGTGACACCGTGGGTGACCCGTTCAAGGACACCGCCGGTCCGGCGATCAACCCGCTGATCAAGGTGATGAACCTGGTGTCGGTGCTCATCGCCCCGGCGGTCGTGCAGTTCTCGATCGGCCCGGACGCCAACGTCGGCATCCGGATCGGAATCTCGCTGGTCGCCGTCGCGATCATCGTCGCCGCGATCGTCGTCTCCAAGCGTCGCGAGTCGGTCCTTTCCGACACGCCCGCGGAAGCGAAGGCGTAGCGCCGAAAAGTTCCACCGCCGGGCCCGTCACGTTTTCCGTGGCGGGCCCGGCGGCTGTCCTGGGCACGTTAAGGTCTGCGCGTATACCGATCCCGAACCGGGGAGTCCCTGTCATGAGGCGTTCGATCACCCTGTTCGTCGCCGCTCTCCTGTTGGCGGGTTGCGCCGCAGCCGAGACGCCGGCCGTCGCGCCTCCTTCTTCCACTCCCGTGGCGGGAACCGAGTGGATGGACGGCTTCTGCGGTTCCCTGATCGACTTCGCCAAGATCGGCGACTTCAAGATGCCCGACGTCGAACAGGGCGACGTCGCGAAGGCCCGGAACGCGATGGACGAAGCCTTCGCCGTCTTCGCGCCCGGTTTCGACAACGCCGTGAAAGGCATGAGCGCACTCGGGCAGGCGCCGAACTCGGAAGCCGAGACCGCGCGCAAGGACATCGTCGCCACGCTGACGCCGATCCGGGATCAGATCGTCGCCGCGAAGACCAAACTGGACGCCGCGCCGAAGGACGACCGGCGGGCCACAGCCGAGGCGGGGCTCGCGTTCCAGCGGATAGGCAAGGACATCAACGACATGCCCGACCCGTTCCAGCGGCTGGAAACGAACACCGTGCTGAAAGCGCTGGCAGAACAGGCCCCGAACTGCAAGAAGCTGCCCTCCTGAACGTTCTTGACGTCACGTTGATTTGCAATGCCCCCCGGTATCGGTACCGTCGGGGGCCAACTGGGAAGTCGTCAGGTCGGGAGGTGTTTTCGTGCGGCCGCGGTTCACCGTCTTTGCCGCGCTAGCAACAGGTATCGGACTCGGCCTCGCCGGGTGCGGGCAGCAGCCCGCGGTGACTTCCCACGCCAGACAAGAAGGTCTCGCGACGGTCAGCGCGTCGCAGGCCGACCCCGCCTCCGCTTGGGCGGAGGGATACTGCGCCGCATCCGGCGGTCTCGTGCGGACGTTGGCGACGTTGCCCAGCGTCGATCCGAGCACACCACAGCAGGCGACCCGGACCTCCGGTGAGCTGATGGCCTCGGTGGCCGAAGGGCTGAACCGGACGTCCGCCGCCCTCGGGAAACTCGGGCCGTCCCCGGTCGCCGGTGGCGACGATTCGCGAAACGCCGCCGTAGCCCAGCTCAACGGCATTCGCGTTCGCGCCGACGACGTACGTCAACGCCTCGACTCCTCAAGTGATCCCGAGGCGACGAAGACGGCGCTTCACGATGCGAGGACGTCCCTCGACGAACTCGATCGCCTCGACCTTCTCAGGGGCCTTAACGACGTGCCTCAGCTCGCCGCGGCGGCCAGCCGGATCCCCGCTTGCCAGGATTTGGTCAAGCAACCGCGCTGAGTCATCGAGCTGTTACTGGCCATGAGTCGAACTTGTGTTCTATTGTGTGCGGGTGGACGGGACGATCTCGCTCTTCTCGGCGGAGGCGAGCGGGCCTGGGCTCGCCGACCTCGCCGGTGTGCTGTGCGGGCCGGGGCGGATGGCGGGCTTCGGCCGGACGGCCGCGCGGCTGTCCGCCGTGGTCGACGAGCCGTGGAGAGCGCGCGCACTGGCCAGGGAGTGCCGTCGTCGTGGCGCGGACGCGCAGGTCTCGGCCGCCGAATGCGGACGGCCGCTGGTGAGGACGCCGTTCCGGGTCGATCTGCTGCCGCTGGAACGGCACTGGACGCGGGGTGAAGAAAAGGTGCTGCCGGACGGGTTCCGGCTCGACGGCGCGATGCTGAGGATGTGGGCGCTGGCAGCGGGCAGTCCGCAGGGCAACGGCTACCTGCTCGCGCTCGATCCGGAAGCGCCGGAGACGCATGAACGGCTGATCAAGACGCTTGCCCAGCTGGGCGTCCCGGCGAAGAGCTTCAGGGGGGAAGAGGCGTTGCTGCGGATCACGGGTCGTCGGCGCTTGGCACACCTACTGGAGCTGATCGGGGACGCGCCCGTGGGTGCGGAGCCCGCTTGGCCGAGTTTGGTGCCCGTGGTCCGCGCCGGGTGAACCTCGCCAAACGCTATGAAAGGTCCTTTCCTTGCAAATTTTGCAAGGAAAGGACCTTTCATAGCACTCGCGGCGAGGGAAGTCAGGGCTTCGGCGCCTTGCAGTCCGGGTTCGCCAGGTCCAGCTCACTACGCGAAAGACAGGAGGTTAGCTGATAGGTCTGCTCCCCGTAGTTGATGCCCTTCCGCACGGTCACCTTCCCGGCGGCGTCGACCTCGCACGGGTTGTTCATCGTGCAGCGCTGACCGCTTTCGTTGCCGGTGTTGTTGACGCCGACGACCTTCCCGGTCGAGGTCTCGATGATCGGCGACCCCGAGGTCCCGCCGATCGTCTTGCACGCCGAGGTGTACCTGATCGAGTCCTTCCAGACCCAGTCCGCCTCGTGCAGCTCGTGGACGAAGCCGTCGATGTGGCAGGAGTAGATCTTCTTCCAGTATCCCGAGACCACGTCCATCGCGACACCGGCCGAAGGACGGGTCGGCGAGAGCGTCAGCGGGGCGATACCGTAGGTCGCTCGGATCTTGGAATAGCTGGTGTCGAGCTGGTACAGCGAGACGTCGGTGTCGGTCATCGTCGCGTAGAGCAGCTTCTTCGCTTTGAGGGTGCCCAGTGACGAACGGCCGTCCTTGGACAGCAGGCTGAAGGTCCGTGACGAGGGCTGGTTGACGATTACTTCTCCAGGGTCGGGGAAACCTTCTTGGAGGCAATGCCCGTTGGAGAGGACGAGGGCGGGGTCGTCGAGGCTCGCCTCGGGCGGCTTGACCACCGACCCGGAGCAGTTCGACAACGCCACCGTTCCGGCGAAGGTGGTCGTCGCCGCTTCCGCGGGAACGGCGCCGACCAGGGCGGATGCGGTCAGCATGGCGAACAGCGTGCCGAGGAGTCGTCGGGTCACGTGGAGTCCTTTCGGGTCGGCGTGGATATCAAGTGAAGCGTTGGCGGCCACGGTGTCACCACCGTCGAACGGAGGGTGTTCACCCCGTCACGCGGTACCCCCGGCGGACGTGTCCGACATCACGTGCTAGGTGTTGAAAGGAAACATCGGCGAGGTCAGCGGCGATGCGCTGGACACACGATCGGCGGCGTGTTGCCCCACCTAGACGTGGTCCGGGTGGTGCGAGCGTGCACACTGACGGGTCGAGAGGCGGCGCGAAGGCGCCGAAGATGAGCGGAGAGCAGGACAGCGTGGCAGGAGCACGGACGAAGAAGACCGCGTCGTCGGACGACGGCGCGGGGCGTCGCCGGCTGGTGATCGTCGAGTCGCCGACCAAGGCCCGCAAGATCGCCCCGTACCTCGGCGCGAACTACGTCGTGGAGTCCTCCGTCGGGCACATCCGTGACCTTCCCCGCGGCGCGGCCGACGTGCCCGCCCAGTACAAGGGCGAGTCGTGGGCGCGGCTGGGTGTCGACGTCGACAACGACTTCAAGGCGCTCTACGTCGTCACACCGGACAAGAAGTCCAAGGTCACCGAGCTGAAGAGCCTGTTGAAGGACGTCGACGAGCTCTACCTCGCCACGGACCCCGACCGCGAGGGCGAGGCCATCGCGTGGCATCTGCTGGAGACCCTCAAGCCGAAGGTCCCGGTCCGCCGGATGGTCTTCCACGAGGTCACCGAGCAGGCGATCCGCGCCGCGGCCGACAGCACCCGTGAACTCGACGCCGACCTGGTCGACGCGCAGGAGACCCGCCGCATCCTGGACCGCCTCTACGGCTACGAGGTCTCGCCCGTGCTGTGGAAGAAGGTCATGCCGAAGCTTTCGGCGGGCCGCGTGCAGTCCGTGGCGACCCGCATCGTGGTCGAGCGGGAGCGCGAGCGCATGCGCTTCACCTCGGCGTCGTACTGGGACATCTCCGCGACGATGGACGCCGGTGCCGAGGCGGCGCCCCGGAACTTCCCGGCCAGGATGATCGCCGTCGACGGCGCGCGTCTGGCCACGGGCCGTGACTTCGGCTCCGACGGCCAGCTGAAGGCCTCGAACAACGAGATCCGCGTGCTGGCCGAGGCCGACGCCGTCCGGCTGGCCGAGGCGCTGAAGAACCGCGACTTCAAGGTCGCGAGCGTCGAAGAGAAGCCGTACACGCGGAAGCCGTACGCGCCCTTCATGACCTCGACCCTGCAGCAGGAGGCGGGCCGCAAGCTGCGGTTCACCTCCGAGCGCACCATGCGGATCGCGCAGAAGCTGTACGAGAACGGGTACATCACTTATATGCGTACCGACTCCACGACGCTGTCGGAGTCGGCGATCTCGGCGGCGCGCAGCCAGGCGACGCAGTTGTACGGCAAAGAATATGTCTCGCCGTCGCCGCGCCAGTACACCCGCAAGGTGAAGAACGCGCAGGAAGCCCACGAGGCGATCCGTCCCTCGGGGGAGGTCTTCCGCACGCCGGGCCAGGTCGCGAAGGATCTGGACACCGATGAGTACCGCCTTTACGAGATGATCTGGCAGCGCACGATCGCGTCGCAGATGGCGGACGCGAAGGGCACCACGATGTCGGTGCGCATCGTCGGCACCGCCACCAGCGGTGAAGAGGTCACGTTCGCCTCCTCGGGTCGCACGATCACTTTCGCCGGGTTCCTCAAGGCGTACGTCGAGGCCGTCGACACCGAAAGCGGTGGCGAAGCGGACGACAAGCAGAGCCGCCTCCCGCGGCTGGTCAAGGATCAGGCGCTGACCGCCACCGACCTGAGCCCGGACGGGCACACCACCTCGCCCCCGGCGCGCTACTCGGAGCCGAGCCTGGTCAGCAAGCTCGAAGAGCTGGGCATCGGCCGCCCGTCGACGTACGCGTCGATCATCAAGACCATCCAGGACCGCGGCTACGTGTGGAAGAAGGGTTCCGCGCTGGTGCCCTCCTGGGTCGCGTTCGCCGTGATCGGGCTGATGGAGCGGCATTTCGAGCGGCTGGTCGACTACGACTTCACCGCCGGCATGGAGGACGAACTCGACCGCATCGCCGCCGGTGACGAGCATCGGACGCAGTGGCTGTCGAAGTTCTACTTCGGCGGCGACATGGGGGTCGACGGCTCCGTGGGCCGGCTCGGCGGGCTGAAGAAGCTCGTCGGCTCCGGTGTCGAGGACATCGACGCCCGCGAGATCAACTCGATCCCGCTGTTCAGCGACGCCGACGGCCACACCGTCGTCGTGCGTGTCGGCCGCTACGGCCCGTACCTCGAGCGTGAGGTCGACGGGACGTCGCAGCGGGCGAACCTGCCCGAGGAGCTGCCGCCGGACGAGCTGACCCCGGAGGTCGCGGAGAAGCTGTTCGCGACGCCGCAGGAAGGGCGCGTGCTCGGCACCGACCCGGTCAGCGGGCACGAGATCGTGGCGAAGGAAGGCCGCTTCGGCCCGTACGTCACCGAGCTCCTGCCGGAGCCGGAGCCGCTGCCCGAGAACGCGACGGCCGCGCAGAAGAAGGCCGCGAAGGCGAAGCAGCCGAAGCCGCGTACGGGTTCGCTGTTCAAGTCGATGTCGATCGAGGCGATGACCCTCGAAGACGCGCTGAAGCTGCTCTCGCTGCCGCGCGTGGTCGGCAAGGACCCGGAGTCCGGCGACGAGATCACCGCGCAGAACGGGCGCTACGGGCCGTACCTGAAGAAGGGTACGGACTCGCGTTCGCTCACGACCGAGGACCAGCTGTTCTCGATCACGCTCGAAGAGGCGCTGAAGATTTACTCGGAGCCGAAGCAGCGTGGCCGCTCAGCGACCGCGAAGCCGCCGCTGAAGGAGCTGGGCGACGACCCGGTGTCCGGTAAGCCGATGGTGGTCAAGGACGGCCGCTTCGGTCCGTACGTGACCGATGGCGAGTACAACGCGACGCTGCGGAAGTCGGACAGCATCGAGGAGCTGACCGCCGAGCGCGGTGCCGAGCTGCTGGCGGAGAAGCGCGCGAAGGGTCCGGCGCCGAAGCGCAAGGCTCCGGCGCGCAAGCCCGCGGCGTCGAAGACGACGGCCACCAAGACGGCCGCGGCGAAGAAGACCACCGCGACCAAGACGGCGGCGACCAAGACTGGGACGACCAAGACGGCGGCTGCGAAGAAGCCCGCTTCGCGCTCTACGGCCACGAAGACGAAGTAGCGCGCTCAAGCTCGGCCCAAGTGTCATGAGGGGTCCCCATCGGACGAATTTCGTCCGATGGGGACCCCTCATGACGTTCGGCGGAGGCGGAGAGCGCGGAGCCGGGGAGCGATAGCAAAGGTCCCTTGATACCGCTCACCGACCGCTCGCCGACCGACCTCACCCGTTCGAACAAAAGTTCTAAAAATTGTCGGTACCAGGGTGTTCAATGGTCAGGTGAGCACTTCAACGACCGGTTCTTCAACGACTTCCGTCTTCGACGTCATCGACGAGGTCGTCGCCCCGCTGGCCGCCGAGGTTCCGGAGCGTCCCTCGGTGATGGAGTTCTACGATCCGGACCTTTCCGTGCCACCGGTGCTGGCCGGCGAGGAGCCGACTCCGGGGCTCACTCTCGCCGAGGAGGTGGAGCAGTACACCCGGTTCGTCAGCGGGATGACGGCGATCGGGCTGGCCCCCGGCGGCGAGGTCACTCCCGAGGCCGTCGGGCTGTATCGCGCGCTGCGCGGCGGGTTCATCCGCGGTGTGGTGACCGGCGTCTTCCCGTCGCGCCGCGAGCCGTGGGAGGTCCGGTTCTTCGGCGACGAGGACTTCACCACGGTGCTGAACAAGCTCGGCAGGCGAGCGCGGCTGCGGTCCGGTTTCCTCAGCGCGCTGCCGGGCTGGGTGTTCGACGGGCTGCCCGACCATCCGCCGGGCGCGGGCGAGACGGTGCGCATCGAGACGGACGCCGGCGGACTGATCCCGACACAGGCCCGTGAGGCGCTCGAGGCGATCCGTGAAGGTGCTTCGCGGCCGCGTCAAGGCACGGTCCTGGTCGACCTCGCGGTGCGGAACGCCATCCTCGCCGAATACCCGCACGGCGCCTTCGGCCTGGTCGACAACGACCTCGGCCGCTATCAGTTCAGCGCGGCGATGAACGGCGCCGGTGGGTGGACGCTCACCTGGGGTCCGGCCACCCGGTCGATGGCCGAACAGTGGATCGTGAAGGCGGTGCAGAACCATGCGTGAGCCGACGACGGTGCGGGAACTGATGAAGCGCGCCGCCGAGCCGGTGCTGCGCGCGGTGCCGGAGCGCCGGAGCGTGTACCTGGGCTACGACCCGGAGATCACCGACGACGAGATCCGCCGCCTGTGCCCGTCCTACGACGAGCCGGCGGATCTGGTCACGCAGGCGGAGCGCTACGCGGCCAAGGCGGCGATGCTCGAAGAGGCCGGGCTGATGGAGAACGGCGAGCTCCATCCCGCCGCGGTCCAGATGCACGGCGTGATGCTGCGGGGTTCGGTGCGAGGCGTCCTCACCGGCGTCTTCGCGTCCGCTCCTCGCGCGGTGCGGGTCGATTGCTACGGCGACGGGCACCAGGCGGTCGTGTGGCGGATGCGGTCCGGGCGGCGGACCACGTTCAGCCTCAGCGACTTCGGCGAACTGGGCGCCCGGGTCTTCGGTGGGCTCCCGCACGTTCCCGCCGGTGACAGCACCCCGCTGCGCGTCCGCATCGACGAGCACGGCGTGCCGTTGCCGGGCCAGGAAGAAGAGGTCGGCCTGGTCGCCGAGATGGTGAGCCGTCCGAGGACCGGGACGGCGATCCTCGACCTGGTCGCCTTCGGCGGGCTGAACGCCGAATACCCGGACTACGGGTTCGTGATCATCGACAACGATCTGGGGAGGTTCGTTTTGTACGTGGCCCCTTCCGAAGGGTGGCTCATGTTCGGTGGAATGGACCGCCGGGCACTGGCGGGCTGGCTGCACGAGGCGGTGGATTTGAGCCGGACGTAGCCGCCTTGGGCGTTGACGGACGAGGGGGACGGCGATGGACCTGGACCGGCGGGCTGCCGACGCGTGGTTCCGGCGGCGAGGGCTGCCGATGGTCATCCACCGGCGAAGGCGCGGCTCGGGCATGGTGCGCCGTTCGACGCCTGGGCTGGTGTTCCTGGGCCTGCTCGACCTGTTGCTGGCCGGGTTGCTGAAACTGCTCGACGTCCCCGCGGAAGTGCTCGAAGCCCGCATGCGTGGCAGCGGGCTCGCGTACGTCCTCGGCGCGCTGACGCTGGCGCTCGCCGTGCTCGTCGTGCCACTGGTCGGCGGCCGTCTGATGGCGAAGTTGCTCCGGGTGCTGAGCCGCACTCGGGTGCGCTTGGCGGTGATGGCGGCGACCTACGTGTTCTGGGTGGTTCTGCTGCCGCTCGGGGAGCGGCTCACCGGATTGGTGTCGTGGGACGACCCGCTGTGGATGGCCGTGCTCACCAACATCGTCGCCCTGGTCGTGCTGATGCTGCTGGTACGGACCGGGATCGGCTCGATACTGAGCTGGGCGGCGGAGAGCGCGGTCGCCCAGGTCCGGGCGATCGGCACGCTGGCGTCGCGGGCGTTGCCGCTGCTCCTGCTGGTGGTGATGTTCAGCTTCTTCACCGCCGAGCTGTGGCAGGCCGTGGAACGGCTGCCCCCGGGGCGGCTGTGGCTGGTGGTCGGCTTCCTCGTCCTGATCGGGGCGGTGTTCCTGGCGTCGATGCTGTCCGACGAGATCAAGGAGCTGAAGTCCTGGACCGTGGAGCCCGGGGCGACCGTCCTGCGCGGAACGCCCTTCGACGACGATGACACCCCGACGCCGGGACGGCGTGCCCTGTCGAAGGTGGAGCGGCTGAACATCGCCCTGGTGCTGTTCCTCGCCCAGGCGGTGCAGATCGTGGCGTTCGGGGTGCTGGTGTTCGCCTTCTTCGTCGTGTTCGGGGTGCTGATCCTCCGGCCGGAAGTGGTGACGGCGTTCGTCGGCCGCGAATCGGCGCCGGGAACACTGCTGGGTGTCCCCCTTCCGGTGAGTTCCGCGCTCATCAACGTCTCGCTTTTCCTCGCCGTCTTCTCCGGTTTGTACTTCGCCGCGTCAACCGCGACAGATGCTCGGTACCGGCGTTCTTTCTTCGAACCTTTGCTGGAGGATGTGAAGATCAGCCTTGCCGCGCGTGACATTTATCTGGCCCATTGGGCGGATGTGCGCCGGGCCGAGGTGGTTACCCTGGAAGCAGAGGACATTCCGTAGTGAGGTGGTCACCATGAGCGGGAAGGGCGATACACCCTTCTTCGATGCCCCCGACTTCGTGAAAGGCGACGGCACTCAGGCACATCCTCCGGGCGACACGTTCGCCGACCCGGTGTCCGGGCTGGTCACGACCGGTACGGCGGGGCAGCTGGACTCTTCGGGCGTCGCCGACGAAGTTCGCTTGCCGGTCCCCGGGCCGGTCCAGCCCGACCCCGAATACGTGAGTCGGATGGTCAACGCGGCCATGCTGGAGGAAGATCAGCCGGCCCGGACGCCGGGCGCGGAGCAGTCCGCCTTTCTTCCGTCTCCCAGGATCATCAGCACGGTCGGTGAACAAGGTGCTACGCCGATCGGGATCCTGCCCCAGCAGCGCACGTGGCCAACGAGGCCGCCGCAGCTGCTTCGTCAGCCTCGCCGGGTGAAGCAGCAAGACCCGGTCGAGGTCGACGAAGAGGCCGAGGTGGAAGTAAGGCGTGCCAAGCGTTCGATGAAGCTTCCGAGGCTCGGCAAGCCGTCGTCGAACACCACCGGCGTGATGATCGCGATCGCGCTCATGATCGTCTTCGCGATCCTCGCCATTCAGCTGCTGGCCAGCCTGTTCAACAGCATCGCGGGGATCTTCGGGTAACCCGTCCGGCGGTAGCGCCGGACGGGGCCGTCCGTCCTCACCTCGTCCATCGGGATACCCTGGCCAATACGGTCGGGGGACTCGGCGTACACCCGGGTCACGCCTCGGCGTCGCGTGACTAGTGGGGTGGGCGTATCAGCGAGGGCGTGCAATCGGTGCCCGAAGCGGGCACGAATGGTTCGGCGGGCCGTGATGCTTCCACCATGCACCGAGTGCGGCGGGTACTGGCGATCAAGCCGTTCCGCCGCCTCTGGGGTGTCACCTATCTGTGCAGTGTCGCGGACTGGCTGAACCTGCTGACGCTGACCGGCCTGGTCACCAAGCTGACCGACAACTATGCGGCGCAGAACTTCGCATTCGTCGGTGTCGTGCTGACGTCGCTGCTACCCGGTCTGCTGTTCGCCCCGCTCGGCGGGTTGCTGGCCGACCGGTTCGACCGCCGCAAGGTGATGGTGCTCTGCGACCTCGGCCGGTGCGGATTCCTGCTGTCGATCGCGTTCGTCGGCGCGTCGTGGTGGGTGTTCGTCGGCAACTTCCTGGTCGGCTGCTGCTCGATGATGTGGATCCCGTCGAAGGACGCGGCGGTGCCGAACCTGCTGCGCCGTCCGGACCAGGTCGAGACCGCCAACCAGCTCGGCATGGTGATGACCTACGGCCTCGCGGTGATCACGGCGGCCGGGGCGAACGCCCTGCTCACCGGTAGTAACACCACTTTTCACTTCTTCGACGGCGACGCCCAGCTAGGTATCGCGAAGGTGGCCGTCGTCATCACCGGGCTGCTGTACCTCACCAGCGCGATCGTGATCGCCACCCGGATCCCCGAACTTTCGCTGCGCAATGTCCACGCGGTCGAGAAGCCCAAGGTCAAGCCCGCCGACGAGGAGAAGTTCGGCTTCCGCCAGATGATCTCCGATGGCGCCCGGTTCGTGCGGACGACGCCGCTGGTGCGCGGGCTGATGATCGGCGCTTTCGGCGCGTTCGCCGCCGGTGGCGCGGTGATCGGTTCGGCCAAGCCGTACTCGTCCAGCCTGCTCGCCGGTGACGCGGCGTTCAACCTCCTCGTGCTCGCCGTTTTCCTCGGGCTCGCCACCGGGATGGCCGTGGCGCCGAAGCTCGCCCGCCGTCTAGCGCACGACCGGCTGTTCGGCATCTCGATCGTCGCCGCCGGTCTGTGTCTCATCGTCGTCGCGCTGTCGCCGCACCTCGCCGTTTCGCTGATCGCCGTCGCCGCCGTCGGCGTCTGGGCCGGGACGGCGTTCCTGACCGGTGTCACGATCATCGGTTCGCGGATCGAGGATTCCATCCGCGGCCGGATCAACGCGATCTACCAGTCGCTGATGAAGATCGTGCTGTTCGGCGCGACGATTCTGGTCCCGGTGCTGATCAGCGCGGTCCAGCAGACCGAGATCACCCTGTGGGGCGGCACGATCACGATCGACGGCACGCGACCGGTGATGATCGGCGGCGGTGTCCTCGCCCTGCTCGCCGGCATCATCGCCTACCGGCAGATGGACGACAGGCGTGCCGAGCCGATCCTCGCCGATCTCCGCAACGCGCTGCGCCGCAGCCCGCGCCGCGTCAACGGGCTGCTGATCGCACTCGAAGGCACCAGGGCCATCAACACCGAGACCCAGGCCGCGCGGCTGGCCGAATGGCTGCGCGCGGGTACGCGTCCCGTCGTGCTGGCCGCCGACCCGGCGTTGGACGACCAGCGGCTCGCGAAGCTCGTCTCCGGCGCTTCGCTGTCCGGAGCGCGGGCGCAGGCGCTCGCGGCCGCCGCGGTGCGCGCGGACATCGTCGAACGGGACATCCAGCCCGCGCTCGACGCCGGTTCCGTCGTCGTCATGGAACGCTTCGTGGATTCGCCGCTGGCTCATCTGTCCGCGGTCGCCGGGCTCGACAGCCAGGAGCTCGAAGGGCTCGCCGACTGGGCGACCGGCAGGCTGCGGCCCGACATCACCGTTCTGCTCGACGCCGATCCCGGCACGGTGATGCGGAAGTCGGAGGCGCTGGACGCGCAGTGGCGGGTGCAGCATCTGCTCACGGAGATGGCCGCCGCCGACCCGGACCGGTACGTGGTGGTCGACGCGGACGGCACCGAGGACGAAGTGTGCGAGCGGGTACGCGCCGCCGTCCGCGCGGTGCTCATCGGCAAACTCGCCGGGCTCGCCCCGGCGGAGGAAAAGGTCGAGGTGAGATGACGGAATCCCCGGTGCTGATCGGTGTCTGGAAGCAGCTCGTCGGCCAGGATCCCGCCGCGCGCGTCCTTTCCACGGCGTCGACGGCGGCCGCGCGGATCATCGAGAACCAGCCTGTCGCGCCCGGCGCGATGACCCACGCGTGGCTGGTCACCGGGCCGCCCGGATCGGGACGTTCGACCGCCGCCAGGGTTTTCGCGGCGGCGCTGCAGTGCAGTACCGGCACGGGATGCGGGGAATGCCCCGGCTGCCGCACCGTGCTCGCCGGCACCCACGCCGACGTCAAGCTCGTCGCGCCTGAAGGCCTCTCGATTTCCGTCGCCGAAATGCGGGCGCTGGTCCAGGCAGCCGCCCGCCGCCCGACCACCGGGCGGTGGCAGGTGGTGATCATCGAGGACGCCGACAGGCTGACCGAAGGCGCGTCGAACGCGTTGCTGAAGGCTGTGGAGGAGCCGCCGGAGCGCACGGTGTTCCTGCTGTGCGCGCCGTCCGATCACCCGGAAGACGTCTCGGTGACGATCCGCTCGCGGTGCCGCCTGGTCACCCTGCGGACGCCGCCGCCCGAAGCGATCGCGCAGGTGCTGGTGGAACGGGACGGCATCGATCCCGAACGCGCGCAGTGGGCCGCGTCCGTCTCAAGTGGACATGTCGGCCGCGCGCGGCGGCTCGCCACCGACGAAGCTGCCCGGCAGCGGCGGGCGACGGTGCTGCGGATCCCGCTGGGCCTGCGCCGTCCGGCCGATGTGTTCACCTGCGCCGATCAGCTGATCAGCGCGGCCGAGGCCGACGCGGGCGAGGAAAGCAAGGTCCGCGACGAGGCCGAGCGCTCCGAAATCCGCACCGCGATGGGCGGCGACGGCATCGGAAAGGGCGTCGCCGGAGCGAAACGAGCCGCCGAGGCCGCGGTGAAGCAACTCGAGAAGCGCCAGAAGTCGCGGGCGACCCGGACCCAGCGAGACACCCTCGACCTCGCGCTGGTGGACCTCGCCGCGTTCTACCGGGACGTGCTCGTGACCGCGAGCGGCGCGAACGCGACGTTGAACCACCCCGACCACGCCTCGGAAATCGCGCAGGCCGCCTCCGCCTGGGCGCCGGACTCGATCCTGCGCCGGCTCGAAGCCGTCCTGGAGTGCCGCGAGGCCATCGACCTGAACGTGAAACCGCGCATCGCCGTCGAAGCCATGGTCACCACCCTGCGCCAAGGCTGACCCCGGCTCACTTCCGCGTTTCGCGCCTACCCCAGCCCCCCGCCCGTCCCAGGGGGGCGACCCCGAGTCCAGTTTACCGGGGGTGCGGGGCGGAAAGGGCTGGTAGCGGGAGTTGTCCACAGGTTGGGGTGGTTGTGGACAAGTGCTGTGGGTAAGTGAAGAGGATTCGGGGTCGCGTCGTACCCGGGAACGTCATGAGGGGTCCCCATAGGACGAAAAATGTCCTATGGGGACCCCTCATGACACGAGCGTCAGCGAAGGCGAGCCACGAACGGGCCTCCCACGCGGCAAGGCGTGAAAGGACCGTTCATCACCCTCCTCGCCCCGTCTAGGTTCGCGGTCGCGGCGAAGGCTTGAAGTCCGGATCGTCCTTCGGCGACGGCGAGATGCGAACCGGCACAAGCCGACGGCGTCCCGGCATCGCGGCCACCAGCACCACGCCGAGCAGCAGCATCGCGGTACCCGTCCAGAACATCGGCACCGTGTCGTACGCGGCGTTGGTGTAGGCCAGGTTCTTGACCGGGCCCTTCGGCGCCGCGCCACCGTTGTTGCCCGCGGGCGGCGGTGTCGCCGTGCCGCACTCGACGCCGCCTGCCGGCGCGTACGCCCGGGCGATCTGCTCACCGAGCGAAACCTGGGCCAGCGACGAAGGCAGCTTCTTCGCGGCCTCCGGCGGGAGCGCCTTCTGCAACGCGGTGGTCGGCAGGATCTGCAGGTCCAGCAGTCGCGCGGAGGCGCCCGTCTGGAAGCCCTTGAACGGCGAGGTCATATCGCTCGACTTCTGGTTCAGCCCGGCGATCGACAGCTTCAGCACCCCGATGTCGAGGGTGAGCCCATTACCGGCCTCGCCGCCCGGAAGCTGCTTCGTGGCACCGTTCACCAGTTCGGCGAGCCCGCCGACGACCGGCACGTTCTTCAGCTGCTCGAAGCCGGGGACCTGCTTGAGCGTCGGCAGCGGGATGCCGATGGGGACATCCTTTGTCGGGTTGTGCGCGTCGAGGGTGAACAGCACCTTGTCGCCACGCAGGATCTGCAGCACCGGAGCGGTGTACTCGACCTTCGACGTCTTCTTGTCACCGGTCGAGGTGACCCGCAGCGTCGGCTGGCTGGCGACCTTGATGGTCAGGCCGAGCGGCGTGCCTTTCAGCAGTTCGATGTTGGCCGCCTGCAGGGTCGACGTCGATTCGACGGCCTTGTTCTTCGAGCCGGGGATGTCGACCAGCCGCACGACCGACCGCGACGACAGCGTGTTCGGCAGGCTCAGCACCGCACCCTTGCCGTCACCGCTGGCGCTGTTTCCCGAAAGCAGGTCGCCCAGGTTCGCCAGCGGGCCGGGCAGTCCGGCGAGCCCGGCCTTGAGCTGGTCGCTCGCCTGGGTCAGCTGCTCGGCCCCCGGCAGGTTCGGAATGGTCGGCAGCAGCGAGAGGTTCGCGATCGACGTGCTCGAATCGGCGATCGTGCCGACGCACGGCCCGAGCGTCGGGCTCCAGCGCGCGTGCGCCTCGCCGTTCAGCAGGCCGAGGTTGAACAGTGGGTTCTTCGGCGCGTTGAGGCCGCCGCTGATCGGCTTCGGGTTGTCCGGCATCGCCGTCTGCACGAGGCTGCCCGGCGTCTGCGGCGCGTTGCCCGCGGCCGACAGGCCGAACGGCGACGACTGCGCGATCGACTTCTCGTAGTTCAGGTAAGCCTCGGAGTTGGCCTGGGCGCTGGAAAGCCCCATCCCGGCTTCGAGCGCGGACTGCTTCGGCAGCATCTCACCCGCGCCGGGCAAGATCGCGCTCGTCGGGACGGCGTTGGGCAGCAGCCGCAGCACGCCGAGCGCCGCTCCCGCGTCACCGACCGCCTTGCCCAGCGGCTGCGGCCCGATCGGCGCCGACATCGGCGGCTGTCCCGGGTTCGCCGGATCGGGGATCGGCGTGGTGGGGATCGTCTGGGCGGTCGCCGGAGCCGCGGTCAGCAGAAGCAGGGCCGCGGCGGCCGGAAGCGCCAGCACACGGGGCAGTCGTTGCCGCATGAACAGGTCCTCCAGTGGGGGATGGGCCGATCTTGGGGGACTGAGACCGGCGTCATAGGACCCTAACGACGGTGGCCCCGGAAGGTGACGTTCAAGCCTCCGCTACACTTGTCTCCGTCATCGGGTGCGAGCCCGATGTACGCCGCCTTAGCTCAGTCGGCCAGAGCGATTCACTCGTAATGAATAGGTCAGGGGTTCGATTCCCCTAGGCGGCTCCGCAGGTCAGGGCCCCATTCGGTTCAACCGGATGGGGCCCTGACCCGTTTCCGGGCCTGCTCCGCACCGGGAACGAAAGTTCACCCGTTGGTGTCGCCCTTGAGGAACATCCGCGACAGCGAGGTGCCGACGCCGGTGAGGTGCTCGACGAGCGTGTCCGCGTCCGCGTCGAGCAGGCCGGAGCGCCACGCGAGCATGATCTCGACGAACCCGCCGATGCCCAGCAGGACGTTCACCCGGAATTCCAGGCCGTCCACGTCCGGCTTCAGATGCGGCCGCGCCAGTTCGATCAGCAGGCCGGTGGTCTCCTGGACGGTTTGCCGCCGCAGTTGCTCCAGCACCGCGCTGCCCGCGTGGTCGCCGAACAGGATCTGCGCCCGTGCCGGCTCTTCCTGGACGTGATGCACGACGACGTCGAGAGCGGCCCGGAGCTGTTCCAGCGCGGGCTTGTCGATCCGCGCGGCGACGGCGTCGAGGACCATCCGCAAGGTCTCGTCGCGGACCTCTTCCCACGCGGTGGCGAGGAGTTCGTCGCGGTTGGCGAAGCTCTCGTAGAAGTACCGGTCCGTCAGGTTCGCCCGCGCGCACACGCCACGCATGGTGACCGCCGCCCAGCCCTGTTCCTGCCAGATGTCCAGTGCGGCGCCGAGCAGGGCGAGCCGTCGTTCGGCGCGGCGCTCGTCGGCGGTTTTGCCGCTGTAACGGCGGGACGTGGTCACCGTTCCATCTTGACAGCAGGTGCCCTCAGATTCATTCTGAGGGCATGCGACCGCAGAATGGCCCGCGCCTCACCCGAAGCGGGGTGGCCGCCGCGCTGACGTCCGCTATCGTGCGGCCGATCGCCTCGGCGATCCCGGCCAACCGCGCTGGGATCGTGTTCTCCCGCGGCTTCATCTCGGGCAGTTTGTGGCTCGCTTCGCCACCGTTGAAGGGGAGCCGCGTCGAGCCCGGTGTGCGCGGCGAGTGGGTTCGCGGTCCCGAAGTGGCCGACGGCGACGCCGTGATCCTCTACCTCCACGGCAGCGGTTACGCGCTCTGCTCGCCCCGCACGCATCGCGGGCTGACCACGCGGGTCTCAGCCGGCACCGGGTTGCCGGTGTTCGCCTGCGAGTACCGCCTCGCGCCGCGGCACCGGTTCCCGCACGCCGCCGACGACGTCCGCGCGGCCTATGACCGGCTCGTCGAGCAAGGCCACGAACGGATTCTCGTCGCGGGTGACTCCGCGGGCGGGCATCTCGCGGTCGACCTCGCCGCGCAGCTCATTCGCGAGCACAAGGCGCCACCCGCCGCGCTCGCGTTGTTCTCGCCGCTGTTCGACGTGACGTTCTCCTTGGCCGCCGAACGGGAACGCATGCGGCGCGACCCGATGATCTCCGCCGCCGCGGCCGCCCGGTTGGTCGGTCTGTACACAGTGGACGCCGATCTCGCGTCGACGCGGCTGCGGTTCGCCTTCGACGACATCAAGGGCTTCCCGCCGACGCTTATCCAAGCGGGCGGCCTCGAAATGCTCGCCGCGGACGCCATCGAACTGGCCAGGGCACTGCGCCGCGCGGGGGCGGACTGCGAACTGGACGTGGTCCCCGGCCAGATGCACGTCTTCCAGGCGCTGACCCGGTTCGTTCCGGAAGCGCGGCCCGCGATGGACCGGGCTTGCCGATTCCTGACCGAGAATCTCCCTGCGATCGAGAGGGCGGCATAGTGCCGAAGCGGACCCATGGAGCGCACGCCGTCGTCACCGGAGCGGGCAGCGGCATCGGGAAGGCGATCGCGGCCGAACTCGTCCGGCGAAAAAGTCGCGTCGTCTGTGCCGACATCGACCTCGCTTCCGCCGAGGAAACCGTGACGGAGCTGAAATCCCAAGGCGGCGAAGCGGTCGCCGTCGCCTGCGATGTGTCCAGTGTGGAAGAAGTCGGTGAGCTGGCGAACCAGGCCCGTTCGTGGCTCGGCCGCGACCCGGACCTCGTCGTCAACAACGCCGGGATCGGCGCCGGTGGCAAACTCGTCGGCGAGAGTCCGCTGTCCGATTGGCAGCGCACGCTCGGCGTGAACCTCTGGGGTGTCATCCACGGTTGCCACACCTTCGTCCCCGCCATGCGGACGGCGAAAGCCGGTGGTGTCATCAACGTGGCCTCGGCCGCCGGTTTCACCGCCGCGCCGAGGATGGCCGCCTACAACGTGAGCAAGGCCGGGGTCGTCAGTCTTTCGGAGACACTGGCCGCGGAGCTGTCCGGCACGGGCGTCGGGGTCACCGTGCTGTGCCCGACTTTCGTACGTACCAACATCTTCGGCGGTGAACTCATCGACGCCGAAGCACGCGGCCTCGCGCAGCGGGTCTCCGACCTGGTCGGGTTCTCCCCCGAACGGGTCGCGAAGACGACGCTCGACGCCCACGATCGCGGGCGTCTGTACGTGGTGCCGCAGCCCGACGCTCAGCTTCTCTGGCACGCCAAGCGGTTCGTGCCCGTCCCCTACACGCGGATCGCCGGTCTCCTCGGCCGGTTCCTGCCCGCCGAAAAGGAGAACTGATGGCCTACGACTTCGACGCGTTGCTCCAGACCATCAAGGACAAGCAGTGGTCGCTGGCCGACATCGACTGGGACGCTCCGGGCGCGGAGACGATGACCGACGAACTGCGCGCCAAGATGCGGCCGTTCATGGCCGATCTGGTGTGGATCGAGCACGTCGGCGCCCGCGGGTTCGCCTCGCTGGCCAAGAAGGCGCCGACGCCGGTGATCCAGGAGATCTACCGGTATTTCCACGCCGAGGAACAGAAACACGCCAACGCCGAACTCGCGTTGATGAAGCGCTGGGGCATGCTCGACGAGCACGGGTCGATGCCCGAGCCGAACATCAACGTCAAGCTCGCCATCAAGGTCCTCGACGACTACGGCGACACGTTGCCGCTGACGGCGTTGGCCACGCTCATCCCGCTGCTGGAATGCGCGCTGGACGGCGCGTTGGTGAAGTTCCTGCTCGAAGAGGTCTCCGATCCGGTGTGCCATCAGGTTTTCCGGCATATCAACTCGGACGAGTCGCGGCACATCACGGCCGACTTCGAAGTCCTGGAACTGATCGGCGCCGGCTCGACGACGAAACTGCTCACCGAATCGATCGGCTCGCTCAAACCGCAGATCGTACTGGGCCTGATCGTGGTGTTCGTGCCGCTGATCAACAAGATGCGGGACAACATCGTCGCGATGGGCCTGCCGGAGAAGAAGCTGTACAACGCCGTGAAGCGGTTCTCCACCATCGGCGGCCGCGGCGAGTTCACCCAACGCATCCCGGCGTATCACGTGCTCAAGGCGCAGGCGGCGATGATCGTCGACCGCTCGCACGTCTACCACCGGCTGCTCGCCGATCCGATGGTGAAGGTGACCCGCCTGATCCCCGCGCGGCTGCTGGGCAAACCGCAGTCGTGGACCGAGGAGATCACCCACGAACCGGTCGCGTCATGACCTTGGGTGACTTCCGCGGCGAGGTGCTGCGCGGCACCGAATGGTTCGGGCACGACTTCGCCGGGCAGCGGGTCGCCGTCGTCGCGCCCGGCCGTGAGGCCGCGCAGATCGTGCCCGAGGTGGCGGCCACCGCGCTTTCGGTGAAGGTGTTTCAGGAGGAACCGGACTGGGTGGTGCCGATGCCGGTGCCCGGCCCGAGCGTCGTCGGCATCGCCGTCGCCCGGGTTTTCCTGCGCTGGCAGGTGAAAGACCCCTGGATCCGAAGGCTGCTGACGCCGGACCGCCGCTTCGGTTCGCGACGGACGGCACCGGGCCTCGGCTACTACGGCGCGCTGCGGCGACCCGGCTGCAAGCTCATCACCTGGCCGGTCTACGCCTTCGCCGCCAACGGGATCCGCACCGCCGAGGGCATCGAGCACCAGGCGGACGTCGTCGTAGTGGGCGCGAGTTCGCTGTTCGCCAAGGAAGGACTTCCGGCATGACCACGCCCGACCACGAGATCGCGATCATCGGCGGCGGTTTCTCCGGTATCGGTGCCGCGATCCTGCTCGACAAGGCGGGATTCGACGATTTCCTGATGCTGGAGGAGGGTGACGGCGTCGGCGGCGCGTGGCACTGGAACACCTATCCCGGTGTCGCCGTCGACATTCCGTCGTTCAGCTACCAGTTCTCGTTCGAGCAGATCTCCGGCTGGTCGCGGGTCTACGCGCCGGGCCGTGAACTGAAGGCCTACGCCGACTACTGCGTCGACAAGTACGACATCCGCCGCCGCACCCGCCTCGGGTCGAAGGTCGCCGCCGCCACCTTCGACGACGAAACGCACTTGTGGCGCCTGGAAACCGCTGACGGCTGGTCGATGACGGCGCGGTTCGTCGTCGGCGCCACCGGCGTGCTCACCCAGCCGAAGCCGCCGGACATCGACGGCCTCGCCGACTTCCGCGGCACGGTCATGCACACCGCCCGCTGGGACCACGGCGTCGACCTGCGCGGCAAACGCGTCGCCGTCGTCGGCACGGGGGCGTCGGCCGTGCAGGTCATCCCGTCCATCGCGCCGGAGGCCTGCCATCTGACGGTGTTCCAGCGGACGCCGATCTGGTGCCTGCCCAAACCCGACGCCGTCCTGCCCGGGCCCGCGCGGCTCGCGCTGCGGCGGTTGCCCGGCGCGAAACTGGTGTCCCGCCTGGCCAGTCAGGCGCTGGTGGAAGTCACTTTCCCGCTGGCCGCGCACTTCCACCACCTCCTGCCGACCGCGGGCGTGGGGGAGCGGATCGGGCGCGCGCATCTGCGCCGCGCGGTGAAAGACCCGGTGACCAGGGAAAAGCTCACGCCGCGGTATGCCCTGGGCTGCAAGCGGCCGAGCTTCTCCAACGACTACCTGCAGACGTTCGACCGCGACGACGTCACGCTGGAGACCACGGGCATCGACGCGATCACCGAGACCGGTGTGCGCACCGTCGACGGCACCGAACACGCCGTCGACGTCCTGGTGCTGGCGACCGGGTTCAAGGTGTTCGAGAAGGGCAACATGCCGGCGTTCACCGTGCGCGGCTCGGCCGGCGCCGACCTGGAGAAGTTCTGGGAGGAGAACCGGTTCCAGGCCTATCAGGGCGTCAGCGTCCCCGGCTTCCCGAACTTCTTCACCATTCTCGGGCCCTACGGCTACAACGGTTCCTCGTACTTCAACCTGATCGAGACGCAGACCGCGCACATCGTCCGGTGCCTGCGCAACGCGCGTAAGACCGGCGCGACTCGGGTGGAGGTCACGAACGAGGCCAACGACCGGTACTTCCAGACCATGCTGGACCGCCGCAAGTATCAGGTGTTCTTCCAGGACAGCTGCTCGCTGGCCAACAGCTACTACTTCGACGCGAACGGGGACGTGCCCTTCCGCGCCTCGCCCACGCTGGAAACGATGGTGACGAGCCGGTTCTTCGACCTCGACGACTACGCCTTCGCGGACGGCCGGTCGTGGGGGGGGGGGGGTGGTTGGGAGCAAAGAGCCACCCCCCAACACCCGGGCCCAAAGGCGGGAAAGGGGGTTCAGCCTGCTGCGGGTTCCGCGGTGTTCGCCTCTG
>NZ_JBVISU010000001.1:905749-981712 GCF_055575355.1 Amycolatopsis sp. NPDC034160
TTTTTCACCCTAGACGACCACTCCTTCGCGGACGGCCGGTCGTGAGTGGCGATTCGGGTGAGAACCCGAATCGCCACTCACGACCACCTGGACCGAGGTCAGGCAGGCGGCTTCAGCGTGACGACGGTCGCGCTGGTCTCGCCGCGCGGCGTCCGGTACTTGATCTCGTCACCCTCCTTGGCGCCCACGAGCGCGAGGCCGAGCGGGCTGTCCGAGGTGACCGTGGAGGCGTCGGCGTCCTCGCCCGGGATCGTGACGATGTGTAGCTCGTCCTCGTCGCCGTCGGCGAACCTGAGGGTGACGGTGGTGCCGTCGGGAAGCAGACCCTTGCTGTTGCGCCCGCCGTGCTCGAGTTTCGCGGCGACGTCGGCGATGCGCCGGTCGAGGTAGGCGGCGGCCTCCGCGCGGTCCAGCACCTCCGCCTGATCGGCCGCGTCGCCGGTCCGTTCCTGCTCGCCGACGAGCGGCGCCATCGCGTCGCGCTGCGCACGCAGATCGGCGAGTTCCTTTTCCAGCTGCCGGCGTGCCGCCGGGCTGAACCCGTTGTCCCCTGTGGTCACCATGCCGGGCATTGTCCGCTACAGATCGGCCGCGAGCCACCTAGATTTTTCACCCGCTGTGATCGTCCAGGACGGTTGCCCTAAGCTTCAGGGCCCGTGTCCTGACTACTTGGTGTAAGGAACTTCGTGACCGCCGTTCCCGGCCGCAGCGCGCGGCTCTCCCCCAATCAGCTGCAGAAACAGGAACAGATCGTCGAAGCGGCGCGCATCGTGCTGGCCAGGGACGGGCTCGCCGGTTGCACCGTCCGTGCGATCGCGGAGGCCGGGCCGCTCACGAAGAGTGCGATTCATTACTACTTCGCGGACATCGACGTTCTGATCGACCGCGCGATGGCGGCGCACATCACAACGTTCACGGCCGATTTGCGCAAAATATCGGCGAAGCACGATCACCCGGACGAGCGGCTCTTCGCCGTGCTGGAGGCGTTCCTCGCCGAGTTCTCCGGCCGCCCGAACGCGGCCTTCCTCTGGTTCGAGTACTGGATCGCCGCGGGCCGCGCGCAGCATCCGCAGGCCATCGACGTCATGCTGACCTCGATCACCGAACTGCTCGCTGAGTTGCTCGCGCCGTTGGACGTCGAGGACCCGCGGGCCCGGGCGAGGGCACTGCTGTCCTATCTGCTCGGCGCGATCGTCCAGCAGCGCGTCCGGCGGCGGCCGTTCGCCGCACTGCGCGGCGACATCGAAGCGCTCTGTTTCGCGAACTACGGCTAGAAATACGCATTAGATCCGTACCGTTACGGATTGTTCGGTCCGGCCGGCTCCGGCCATGGTGGGGTTCCCTTCCCTTGCCCCACAGCTAGGAGACGACGATGCGCATCAGACGGTGCATGGCCGCGGCGATCGCGGCCGTCGCGGCGTTCACCATCCCGGTCGCCGCGAGCCCGGCGACCGCCGACCAGCAGGCCGAAGACGCGCAGGTCCAGATCTACGAGGTCTTCGGGACCGGCACCGCACAGCAGCGCACGCAGATCTCCCGGCTGGGCGTCGACGTCCTCGGCTCCGCGGGCGGCACCACGACGTTCATCGGCGAAGCGTCCGACGCGGCGAAGGTCCGCTCGCTCGGCTTCCGCGTCGAGCAGCGCGGCGTCGTCGACCGTTCGCCAGAGGTCAGCACGAACGCGATCAACGACTTCCCGCCGTCGGACTCCGGTTTCCACAACTACGCCGAGGTCACGACGGTCCTGCGCAACGCCGCTTCGACCTACTCGTCGATCGGGCGCCTGAGCAGTGTCGGGAATTCGTACCAGGGCCGCGCGCTCAACATGTTCAAGATCAGCGACAACGTCGCGACCGACGAGAACGAGCCCGAAGTCCTCTTCACCTGCGGTCAGCACGCGCGCGAGCACCTCACCACCGAGATGTGCCTGCGGATCGTGAACCGGTTCACCCAGGGCTACGCGTCCGACCCGGCGATCAAGCGCTTCGTCGACAGCACCGAGATCTACGTGATCCCGAACGTCAACCCGGACGGCTCGGAGTACGACATCTCCGGCGGCAGCTACAAGTACTGGCGCAAGAACCGGCAGGGCAACGGCACCGACCCCAACCGCAACTGGGGTTACAACTGGGGCTGCTGCGGCGGTTCGTCGGGCTCGACGACCAGTGAGACCTACCGCGGTCCCTCGGCCTTCTCCGCACCGGAGACCAGGGCGGTGTCGAACTTCGTGAACTCGCGCAAGATCGGCGGCGTCCAGCAGATCAAGGCGAGCATCGACTTCCACACCTATTCGGAGCTCGTCCTGTGGCCGTTCGGCTTCACCTACAACGACACCGCGCCCGGGATGACCGCGGCCGAGGCGCAGCGTTTCCAGACGGTGGGCAGGCAGCTGGCCGCGACCAACGGCTACACGCCGCAGCAGTCGAGCGACCTGTACATCACGGACGGGACGATCGACGACTGGATGTGGGGCACGCACAAGATCCTGAGCTTCACCTTCGAGATGTACCCGCGGGGTTCCAACCCCGGTTTCTACCCGCCCGACGAGGTGATCGTCCGGGAGACCACGCGTAACGACAAGGCCGTGGACCTCCTGCTGAACACCGCCATCGGCTGACAGCGACAGTCCGTGAAGGCCTCCTTCCCTACCTTCAGCGTAGGGAAGGAGGCCTTCACGGACTTTCCGCATAGGGTGCGGGGCATGCCGATGTTCGAATTCGAGGGGCACCGTCCCCAGGTGGATCCCGAAGCGTGGATCGCCCCCACCGCCACCCTGATCGGCGACGTCGTCGTCGAAAAGGGCGCTTCCGTCTGGTACGGCGCCGTCCTGCGCGCCGACTTCGGGCGGATCCTCATCCGCGAGGGCGCCAACATCCAGGACAACTCGGTCATCCACGTCAACGGCGGGGTGACCGAGGTCGGCAAGAACGTCACCGTCGGGCACCAGTGCCTCGTGCACGACTGCACGATCGGCGAGCAGGCCCTGATCGGCAACGGCTCGACCGTGCTCGACAAGGCGCAGATCGGGGCGAAGGCCCTCGTCGCGGCCGGTGCCACGGTGACGCCCGGCATGATCATCCCGCCCGAGACCGTCGCCATGGGCAGCCCGGCGAAGAAGCACGTCCCGCTCGATGGCGCCGCCCGCGGCTGGGTCGAGCACAACGCGGCGATCTACCAGGAGCTGGCGCGCAGGCACGCGGAGAGCGTCAAGCAGATCGATTGACTCTCCAGTAACTGGAGACCTTAGCTTCGGTCGCATGGCACCGAAGGCGAAGAAGAAAACCCACCAGGCGACTCTCGAACTGACCGCGGGCAACGCGCCGGTGGTCGACCTCGGCAAGACGCTCGGTCAGACCGGCGTAAACCTCGTCGAGGTCAAGAAGGCCTACGACGCGGCGACCGCCTCGCAGCGCGGCGACATCGTCCCGGTGGTCGTGTCGGTGTTCGAGGACCGCTCCTTCGAGCTGCGGCTGAAGACGCCGCCCGCGTCGTTCCTCATCAAGAAAGCCTTGGGCGGCAAGGGATCCGGCCGTCCGGGGCATGAGGTCGCCGGGAAGCTCACCCAGGATCAGCTGCGCGAGATAGCCGAACGGAAACTGCCGGACCTCAACACCGGCGATCTCGAAGCGGCCATGCGCACGATCGCGGGCACCGCCCGCTCGATGGGCGTCGCGATCGAAGAACCGTGAGGCGCAAGCACGTGATCGTCCCGCCTTTCCGCGACCTCGACCCGGAACTGGAGGTCGCGGAAAGGCTGCTGGCACAGGGAAATCCATGGCTCGCCGGGGTAGTGGCGGCACTGCCGGACGAACACGCGGCCGCGGACCGGCTCAACCGGATCCTGGCGGCCACCGGTGCGGCGCCACGGCTCTCCCACGCCGGAAACGCTTGGCGCGTGGTGCATGTGACATCGTGGCCGGGCTGCGGCGACCTGGTCACGGCCGCCTCCGGGCTGGCCGAACTGGTCGCGTTCGGCGGCTGGCGGCGGCTCAAACGCTGCGCCGTCTGCGCACAGGCGTTCTGCGATCGCACGGCGGGCTGCAGCCGCCGGTGGTGCGCCGGACATCGTCCGCACACCGAGCCCCGGCCCGTGCTCTAGGCTGGTCCGCACCAGCGACTGGCGCCATTTGAGGTGGAGCACCACCGGGAAGCGACGACAAGGCCGGTACCGCGCGCCTGGGTCCGGCCGTCTCTGGCAGGAGTACGTCCGATGACACACCAGCCCGAACTCTCCGCGCTCGCCGCCGCCGACCCGCAGATCGCGGGACTGGTCGAGGACGAGGCGAAACGCCAGCACGACAAGATCCGCCTGATCGCGTCCGAGAACTACGTCTCGCAGGCGGTGCTGGAGGCGACCGGCACCGTCCTCACCAACAAGTACTCCGAGGGCTACGCCGGCAAGCGGTACTACGAGGGCCAGCAGCTCATCGACCAGGTCGAAAACCTCGCCATCGAGCGCGCGAAGGCCGTCTTCGGCGTCGACCACGCCAACGTCCAGCCGTACTCCGGCTCCCCGGCGAACCTCGCGGTGTACCTCGCTTTCGCGCAGCCGGGCGACACCGTCCTCGGCATGGCGCTGCCGGACGGCGGCCACCTCACGCACGGCTGGAGCGTGTCCGCGACCGGCAAGTGGTTCACCCCGGTCCGCTACGGCGTCCGCAAGGAGACCGGCCGCGTCGACCTCGACCAGGTGCGTGAACTGGCGCTCCAGCACCGGCCGAAGCTGATCTTCGCGGGCGGCACCGCGATCCCGCGCACCATCGACTTCCCGGCGTTCGCGGAGATCGCCCGCGAGGTCGACGCGGTCCTGGTCGCCGACATCGCGCATATCGCCGGGCTCGTCGCCGGCGGCGCGCACCCGTCGCCGGTCGGGCACGCGCAGGTCATCACCACGACCACGCACAAAACACTCCGCGGCCCGCGCGGCGCGATGATCCTCTCCGACGCCGACCACGCGAAGGCCGTCGACAAGGCCGTGTTCCCCGGCCTGCAAGGCGGCCCGCACAACCACACGACCGCGGCGATCGCGGTGGCGCTGGGTGAGGCGCAGAAGCCTGAGTTCGCCGAGTACGCCCACGCGATCGTGGCCAACGCGAAGGCGCTGGCGGAGGCGTTGACCGAACGCGGCTACGACCTCGTGTCCGGCGGTACCGACAACCACCTGCTGCTGATCGACCTGACGAACAAGAACGTGCCGGGCAAACCCGCCGCGCAGGCGCTGGACCGCGCCGGGATCGAACTGAACTACAACACGGTGCCGTTCGACCCGCGCAAGCCGTTCGACCCGTCGGGCATCCGGCTCGGCACCTCCGCGATCACGACGCGGGGGCTCAAGCCGGAGCACCAAGTACAGGTCGCGGACTGGATCGACCGCACGATCACCGCGGCGGCGGCCGAGGAACAGTCCGCTTTGGACACCATCGCCGCCGAGATCCGCGAATTCCTCGCGCCGTTCCCGATCCCGGGTTACTCGGCCTAGTGGGCTCGTGAGTGATTTGGGTCGTCAGGACCAAATCACTCACGACCACCTGTACCGAACGCGAAAGGGCCCTTCACCACGTCAGACGCGGTGGAGGGCCCTTTCGGCTCAGCGACTTAGTGGGCCGCGCCGGAGGTTCGTGCGTCCAGCGGGAACCTGGATCAAACCCCGCACTCACGTGCTCTGAGCCGTATCCCACGTGCTCAAAGGCGGATCTCGCGTGCTTGGAGACCGCACACGCGAAATCCGCCTCCAAGCACGCGAGTCACGTCTCTGAGCACGCGAGTTCGGAGAACAGGGTGCACGTACTTACGACACGAACTTCAGACGCACGGCATTAGTGGGCCGCGGGACCGTCGATGGCTTCCTTGGCCAGCCGGTCGGTCTCACGCTCGAAGGAACGCTTGATCTCGGCCTCGGCGTCGGCACGCCCGACCCAGGACGAACCTTCGACGCTCTTGCCCGGCTCCAGGTCCTTGTACACCTCGAAGAAGTGCTGGATCTCGAGCTTGTGGAACTCGTTCAGGTGGTGGATGTCGCGCAGGTGCTCCAGGCGCGGGTCGTTCGTCGGGACCGCCAGGACCTTGTCGTCCGGGCCCTTCTCGTCGGTCATCCGGAACATGCCGATCGCGCGGCAGCGGATCAGGCAACCCGGGAAGGTCGGCTCCTGGACGAGCACCAGCACGTCGAGCGGGTCGCCGTCCTGACCGAGGGTGTCGTCGATGAAGCCGTAGTCGGCGGGGTACTGGGTGGCGGTGAACAGCGTCCGGTCGAGTTTGATCCGACCGGTCTTGTGGTCCACCTCGTACTTGTTGCGCTCCCCCTTGGGGATTTCGATAGTGACGTCGAATTCCACGCCGGCCTCGCTGCTCTCGTCTTTGGTACGCCCCGCCGTCGCGACGGCTCACCGAAATCATGGTCTTGTCTTCACTAGTGTGGACCACGGGGCCCCGGACGGTCGCATCGATGTGGCCGTATGTGAGCTTGGCCCCTTCCCCGGGCGGTGGATGAAGGAGTGTGGAGTGCCGGAAAACGATGACCCGAGGTGGCCGTCGGACGACAAGGACACCTCATCCACCGAGCCCAAGGGCGCCGAAGGGAACGGCGAGTCCACCGTCTGGTTGCCGATGTCGGGCCTGGCGAGCGGTAAGACCGAAGAGCTGTCCGTGCCGAAGGTCACACCTGAAAGTGGCTCCTGGTTCCAGCCCGTGGTCGAGGTCGAGGACGAACCGGACGTCCCCGAGACCCCGACCCCGCAGTGGTCCGCTTTCGCCCCGGTGACGCCGGTCGAGCCAAAGGAGCCCGAGGAGCCGAAGACGCTCTTCGTCAAACCCGTCCAGCAGCACGCGGACGAACCGGACTGGGACCAGTTCGACCGCAACGCCCGCACCCCGTCGCGGGACCCCGAGCCGACGCCCGAGGACCCTCGGGAACCTCAGCAGCAGGAACCCCAGCGCCAGGAGCCGCGTCTGGAGGAACCCCCGGCACCGCCGAATCAAGAGCCTCCGCGGCAAGAGCCGCAGCGCCGTCCTGAGCAGAACCGGGTCGAGCCGCCGCGTCCGGCGCCGGTCCCGTCGGCGAGCATGCACGCGCGGCCGGTCCGCATCGAGCCGACCGAGGAGCGCCTCGACTCCGAAGCCACCGTCGGCATGCGGCAGCCCGAACCGCCGTCGGAGACTCCCCCGGCCGCCGAGACCGAGGCCGCGCCCGCGCCGAAGAAGCGCAAGCGCAAGGTCTTCGTGATCACGACCGTGGTCGTCGTCCTGCTGCTCGCCGGGCTGGGCGGCGCCGCCGCGATGCCGAAGGTGTCGAACCGGCTCGGCCTGCCGTGGGCGCCGAACGCGCCGAAGGGCGACATCCCGAAGCCCGCCGGCGTCACCCGCGTCCTGCACGGTCCGGACGTCAACGGCTCCGGGCCCACGAAGGAAGGGCTCGCCGCCGCGCTCAAGGGCCCCGCCGGTTCCCCCGACCTCGGCACGCTCACCGGCACCGTCGTGGACGCGGCGACCGGCGACGTCCTCTGGGACAAGAACTCCGCCACCCCGCTGACCCCGGCGTCGACCACGAAGATCCTGGTCGTGGCGGCCGCGCTGCTGTCACTCGACCACGGGACGCAGATTTCGACGAAGATCGTCCAGGGCGCGGATCCGGGCACGGCCATCCTCGTCGCGGGCGGCGACCCGACCCTGACCTCGCTCCCGTTGGGCACCGACTCGCCGCTGTACCCGGGCGCGGCCCACGTCGACGACCTCGTCGCCCAGGTCAAGAAGGCCTCCGGCGGCAAGATCTCCAAGGTCCAGCTCGACGCGAGCCTGTTCAAGGGGCCGACGGCCGCGGTGGGCTGGGATCCCGAGGACACCGCCGCCGGGAACACCTACATGGCGCCGGTCGTCCCGGTGATGGCCGACGGCGGCCGCACCGATCCGAAGAACGACCACTCGCCCCGCGTCGCGAATCCGGCGATGGCGCTGACCCAGAAGATCGCCGGAAAGCTCGAAGCCCAAGCGGGCGGCACGGCGACGGCGCCGAAGGACGCGAAGGTGCTCGGCGAGGTCAAGTCGCAGCCGTTGACGGAGTTCGCCAACTCGCTGCTGCAGCTTTCGGACAACTTGCTCGGTGACGTCCTCGCCCGCCACATCGCGCTGGCGAAGGGCAAAGAGGCTTCGTTCGCCGGGGGCGCGAGCGCGACGATGGACGTGTTGAAGCAGGCCGGTTTCGACCTCACCGGTGTCCAGATCAACGACGGCAGCGGGCTGTCCGACCAGAACAAGATCCCGGCGAAGGTGCTCAGCGAGATCCTCACCGTCGCCGCGGCGCCGGACGGGCAGGACCCGAGGACGGCCAAACTGCGGCCGATGCTCGCCGGTCTCCCCGTCGCGGGTGGCAGCGGAACGCTGGAGAAGCGCTACGGCGATCCGGCGTCGGCGGCGGGCCGCGGCTGGGTGCGCGGCAAGACCGGGACGCTGTCCGGGGTGAACACCCTGGCCGGCGTGGTGCTCGACACCGACGGCCGGATGCTGGTGTTCGCGCTGATGTCGTCCGGTTCCGATCAGAACAAGGGCAGGGCCGCGCTCGACGTCGTCGCGGCGACGCTGCACAAGTGCGGCTGCCGCTGAGCGCACGACCGGAATCGGAGCGTGAGGAAGTCGCGGCTGAATTCGGCCTTTCAGCGGGTAGCGTCATAAGAGTGACTGAGGAAGCGCCGACCAAGACACGTTCGATGGTCGACTGGTCCCTGGCCGCCTCGACGGGTGCCCTCCTGGTGCGCGGCGGCCCGGTGGTCGATCGCGAAGAGGCCGAAGAAGCCGTCGCCGATCTACGCGAGCTGACCAGTGAGGCGGAGGTACACGTCCGCGAGCTGACCGGTCTCGGCCTCGACCTGCCGCTGCTGCCCGCCGAGGTCGTCGACAGGCCCGGCTGGGTCCGCTCGGCCGCCTCCGGGCTCGACGCGCTCACCGGCCGCGCGCTGCCGCAGGCGCAGGGTGGGCCGCTCGGACCCGTGCTGGCCTCCGGCGCCGGCGTCCAGACCGGGCTGGTGCTCGCGTTCCTCGCTTCCCGCGTACTCGGCCAGTACGACCCGTTCGGCGGGCCGGACCGCCGTGGCAGGCTGGTGCTCGTCGCGCCGAACGTGGTCGCCGCCCAGCGCGCGATGGACGTGCCGGGGCACGACTTCCGGCTGTGGGTCTGCCTGCACGAGTGCACCCATCGGCTGCAGTTCACCGCGGTCACCTGGCTGCGCGACTACTTCGCCGACGAGGTCGAGCGGCTGATCGGCGGGCTCGCCGGCCGCGACGCGGACGGGCTGAGCGACCTGGTCGGACGGCTGCCGGACACCATCAAGCAGATCGGCAAGGGCAAGACGGGCGGCGCCGGTCTCGCCGAACTGCTGCAGTCCCCGGGCGAACGCGCGGTGTTCGATCGGCTCCTCGCCCTCTCCACGTTGCTGGAGGGGCACGCCGACTTCGTGATGGACGCCGTCGGGCCACAGGTCGTGCCGAGTGTCGAGCTGATCCGGTCGCGGTTCACCGCGCGGCGCAAGGGCGGCGGGCTGATCGATCGCGTACTGCGCAGCCTGCTCGGGGTCGACGCGAAGATGCGTCAGTACGAACAGGGCGCGAAGTTCACCAAGCACGTCGTCGATGCCGTCGGCATGGACGGCTTCAACGCGGTGTGGACGTCGCCGAACACACTGCCGACCAGGGCCGAGATCACCGATCCGGCGGCCTGGGTACGGCGCCTGCACGGGTGAGCGGGCCGGATCCCGCGGTCGCGGCCGTGCGGACGGCCGTGCGGGACTTCCTCGCGTCGGCCGACGTCGGTGCCGAGGTGTGCGTCGCCGTTTCCGGTGGGGCGGACTCGCTCGCGCTCGCCGAAGCGGCCGCGTTCACGGGCTCCCGCGCGGGGCTGAAGGTGCGGGCGCTCGTCGTCGATCACGGCCTCCAGGACGGCTCCGCCGAAACAGCGGCGAAGGCGGCGAGTACCGCGAGTGAACTGGGCGTCGACACCGCCGAGGTCCTCACGGTGAAGGTCGTGGGCGCGGGCGGTCCGGAAGCGGCGGCACGCCGGGCCCGGTATGGCGCGCTGCGTTCGGCGCTGCCGGAGGGACACGGTCTCGTCCTCCTCGGCCACACCCTCGACGACCAGGCCGAAACCGTGCTTCTCGGCCTCGGGCGGGGTTCGGGACCGCGATCGCTCGCCGGGATGCGGCCGCACGACCCGCCCTGGGGACGACCGCTGCTCGGCGTCACCCGCGCCACCACCCGGCAGGCGTGCCGCGCGCTCGGCGTCGACCCCTGGCAGGACCCGCACAACGAGGACCCGCGGTTCACCCGTGTCCGATTGCGAACGGAAGTACTGCCCCTTCTGGAGGATGTGCTGTCGGGCGGAGTCGCGGCCTCGCTGGCCCGCACGGCGGCGCAACTACGCGAGGACACCGAGGCGTTGGACACACTCGCCGGAGACGTTTACCTGCATGCCTTCACCGAGGACGGGCTCGACGTCGCGGTGCTCGCCACCGAGCCGCCCGCGCTGCGACGGCGTGTCCTCCGCAGGTGGCTGCTGGACTCCGGCGTCCGCGAACTCACCGACGCTCACCTGCGTTCGGTCGACGCGCTGGTCGGGAACTGGCGGGGTCAGGGCGGGGTCTGGCTACCCGGCGACTTGGTGGCCGGGCGGGCGCATGGCAGGCTCTCGGTGTCAGCACCCCATTCCACCACCTAGAGGGGAACTCCCGTGTACGAAGGCGAGATCGCCTCCGTGCTCGTCACCGAGCAGCAGATCAACGACAAGATCGCCGAGCTGGCCGAGCAGGTCGCCGCGGATTACCCGGCCGACGGACCCGGCGCCGGGCAGGGAGACCTCCTGCTCGTCGGGGTGCTCAAGGGCGCCGTGATGTTCATGACCGACTTCGCCAGGGCACTCCCTCTTCCCTCCCAGCTCGAATTCATGGCGGTCTCCTCCTACGGCTCGGCGACCTCGTCGTCGGGTGTGGTGCGGATCCTCAAGGACCTCGACCGCGACATCGCCGGCCGCGACGTGCTCATCGTCGAGGACATCGTCGACTCCGGGCTCACGCTGTCCTGGCTCCTGAAGAACCTCGCCAGCCGCAACCCGGCCTCGCTCGAGGTCGTCTCGCTCCTGCGCAAGCCGGAGGCGGTCAAGGTCGACGTACCGGTCAAGTACATCGGGTTCGACATCCCCAACGAATTCGTCGTCGGATACGGCCTCGACTACGCGGAGCGTTACCGGGACCTGCCCTACATCGGCACCCTGGATCCGCACGTCTACACCTCGTGAGAACGGCTTGCCCGCGGCCGCGGAAATGCGGAACCCTGAGCACCGGGAACGCGTCATAGGCAGCGTTCGAGTGCGTTAACCTATGCGAAGACCAATGCCGACGCAGCCGTGTGGCCTGGCCCGGGGGAAACGGAGAGAGCTCAGATGGGGAACAGCAGCTTGGCGGACGCGAACGCGTTCAAGAACGCCGCGGCCCAGGGTCAGGTCGGGATCGACCCGGACGCGGCCCAGACCGTCCTGAACAAGATCCGTACCGGCAAGGACGCCATCGAGGCGCTGCTGAACCGGTCGGGGGACCTGGGGCAGGCGCCGAAGCTGGGTGACAACCCGGTCGGGCACGCCATCGCCGCGAAGGTCGCGAACCGCGCCGACGGCGGAGGCGACTCGTACGCCGCCGCCCTCCAGAACCTGTACCAGCAGTACGAGGCCGCCGAGTCCGGCATCGTGACCGCCATGGCGCGCTATCACGAGATCGACCAGGACGCGGCCCGGCCGTTCCGTAACGTCTGAGGGGGAGTCAGAAAGCCATGCCACCGAAGCACAGCGCCGACTCTTACGGCGAGAGCAGCAGCACCCCGGTCCAGCTGGGCGACAACGGGCAGTCCGAGGGCATCGTCTCGTCCGCGCGCGGCCGTTCGGACGGCTTCGAGATCGGCGCCGACCGCGCCATCACGAACCCGCCGAACTGGGAGAACGCCCCGACCAGCCAGGACCTGTGGAACCAGGCCAACCTGGGCAACGACCCCAGCACGGCGACCGCGCTCAGCCAGACGTGGAACGCGCACGGCGGCCAGCTGAACCAGGCCTCGAACGATCTCTACAACGCGATCTCCGAACTGGGCGCCGCCTGGATCGGCCAGGGCGCGGCGAGTGCGCAGGGCGCGCTGGTCGCCATCGCGAACTCGGGCTCGCAGGCCTCCGAAGCCGCGGTCACGATGTCGCACAGGCTGCAGAAGCAGGCCGACGCCGCGACCAAGGTCAAGCTGATGCCGAAGCCCACCGACTACAGCCCGGAAAAGGCGATGGGCCAGGCCCTCGCCGCGGGCCCGCTCGGCATGGTCACCGACCAGAAGCCCCTCGCCGACCAGGACAAGGAAGTGCGGGCGGAGCAGGCCAGGTTCCTCGAGGCCTACACCAAGGAGATGAGCGAGGTCGACAGCTCGACCCCGAGCTTCGGCCCCGAATCCCTCGGCATGAAGCCGACGGCCACGCACAACAGCGCCTCGTTCAGCGGGGTCGGCAACGTCGGCGGCGGCATCAACTCCGGCGCCGTCTCCGGCACCCCCGTTCTCGCCGGCACGCACGGCTACGGCGGCGCGCAGGGCGGCCCGCACGCCGCGGCCGTCCACGGCGGACCGGACTCGGGCGTGTTCTCGCAGGCCGGTTACACCCCGGCCGCGCCGGCTTCGGGTGTCGCGACCGGACCTGGCGCCGGTGTCGCTTCCGGCGCCGGTGCCCCGATGGCCTCGCCCGCCCCCGCCACGGGCGGCAACGGGCTCGGCCAGGCACTCACCGCGGCCGCGCTCGGCGGCGGTCTCGGCTACGCCGGCGCGAAGGCGCTCGGACAGGGCAACAAGTCCGGCGCCAAGGAAACCGAGGGCACCGGTGCCGCGGCGACCGACAACGCTCCCGCGCAGAGCGCCGCGTCCCAGGCCGTGCCGCAGCAGGGCATCGTGTCCTCCAGCGGCACCATCGGTGGCGGCGCCACCCCGCCGATGCAGGGCATGGGCGGCGGCATGGGCATGGGCGCCCACGGCGCGCAGGCCGACCAGGAAGAGGAGCACACGCACGCGTCGTTCCTCATCGAGCCGGACCCGGACGACGCCTTCGGCGCCAACGAGGCGACCCCGCCGCCGGTCATCGGCGCCTGGACCGAAGACGACGATCGCTAGAGACGGTTTTCACCGGGCGCGCGGCCGAACCGGCCGCGCGCCCGCTGACCTGTATGGGGGCGTTTTATGGCGAACGGTGAATTGCTCACGGGAGTCGAAATGGACTTCCTGTGGGAGGGCGCGAACGCCGGTGAGCTGCCGTACCCGCTGCGGCTCCGTTCGCACGGGGCGACCGTGGACGAGCGCGGTGCTTTGCGACAGCAGGTTCTCCAGTCGCTGAACCAGCGCCGTCTCGCCGACGAGCGCGGGCGACCGGAACCCCATATCGAAGACTTCTTCGGCGTCCTCGCGAGGCCGGACCTGAGCCTGGACTGCGTCCAGCTCAACAACCCCAACACCGAACCGCTGCTCGCGGTCGCGTCGATGCTCGGCGGCCAGGGCCTGCTGACGGTCCAGGACCCGCGCGGTTTCCACTTCCACCCCATCGCCCCGGACGGCCTCGCGAGCGCGATCGTCTCCCTCCTGCCGCCGGGTTCGCGCGGCACGGAGAAGTCGATCACCCTTCCGCTGGACGGACTCGTCGGCGCTTCGGGAGCGGACTTCCTCCAGCGGCGCCAGCCGCAGGTCGACGGCCGGGCCACCTCCGACGAGGACCGCAAAGCCCTCTCTCGGCTCCAGGCCCAGCCGCGGCTGCGCGGCGGCCAGTTCGGCGCCAACGCGCGCAGCCGCCACGGCACGCGGAGCCGGTCCGCCGTGCTGAGCTGGTTCGACACGCAGTCGGGCCGGTACTTCACCCAGGCCACCCGCGGCTCCGACGGCCGGGACTGGATCACCGTCGCGCCCGCGGACCCGGCCACCCTGCGGCACCGGCTCACCGAGATGCTGGGGAAGATCGCTTCCGAAGCTTCTGTCGCGCTTTAAGTAGGGGTAAGTCAAAGGTGTCGTGGCGTGGGACCGGTGCCGCTTCTGCGTACGCGTTCTCCTGGTAGTGAAGGCCTCCTTGCCTACTCTGAGGGTAGTGAAGGAGGCTTTCGCTACTTTCGGATGTGATCGCTGGTGTCGGTGGGGCGGCTGTGACCTTGGCGCCCGGTCGGGAAGTACATGAAGGTCCCCTTCACGTACTTCGGCACTCGGGGCGGGGAGTCTGAACACGCGAGATCCGGGTCTGAGCACGCGAGTGCGGTGTCGCGTCACCCAGCCTGCCGCTCTCGTCCGAGCCACGACACGTTCGCCTTACCCTCGATAAGTACCTCTCGCGTGCCATGAAAGGTCCTTTCCTTGCAAATTTCGCAAGGAAAGGACCTTTCATGGCGTTCGGTGGGCAAGACCCGTGCCCTTTCGCCCATCCGCCCGCCGCTTGTCGTACCCCTTCGCTATCGTGAACCTTCGGGGCCGCCCTGACGCACAGCGACCAGCCGCGTACAAGGCCCCGCAGCAAGAGCCAAGGTGCCGGGAGGGCACGGAGCAATGCATCAGGAACACTTCACGCCGATGGCGTTCGACTTCCTCTGGGAGTCCGCCGAACTCGGCGACCTGCCGTATCCGCTGCGGAACCGCTCGCACGGCGCGACCGAGGCCGAGCGCCGGGCACTGCGCAATCGCACCGACGTCGAACTCAAGGCCCGCGGCATCCGTGACAGCCGGGGGCGGTTGGATCCGAGGATCGAGGACTGGCTTTATCTCCTCGCCCGCGGCTCGCTGACCATCGACGCGCTGCACATCCCCGAGTTCCAGGCCCCGACGGTCGCCGTGCTCGGCGCCACCGACGGCCGCGACGGCGTTCTCGCGATCCAGGACCAGACCGGGATCTGGCTGCGCGAGGCCCCGGCCGACGGACTGCCGACCGCGGTCGTCGACCTGCTGCCGCCGGGACAGCGGGGCTCGGAGGCGTCCGTCACCCTGCCGATAGACGACGCTCGCCGTACCCCGCCGATCCGCGCCGCCGTCAATCCGACGAAGCAGACCGAAGAGCCTGAAGCGGCGAAGGCCCGTCGCAAGGAGAAGTCCCGCGTCTCACTCAGTGAACGCATCACCGCGGACCCACGCGAGGCGTTCGGCAAGCTCACCGGCCAGCCGCGGCTGCGCGGCGGTCAGCTGGCGGCGAACAGCCGGTCCCACGTGGGCGCGAAGCAGCGGTCCCGCGTCCTCGGCTGGTTCGACACCGCCAGCGGGCGCTACCTCAGCACGTCACAGGCCGGACCGGACGGCCGCGAATGGGTCACCGTCTCACCCGCCGACGTCAAAGCACTGCGCACGCGGTTGGGCGAAATGGTCGCCGGTGTGGCGGTCGACACACGTTAGGGTGACCGGCGCATCCCCCGTCCGGGAACCCTCGCGAGGTGTCCGCCGTTGACGTCCGAGAGGCTCACCGCCCTCGTCCGTCCAGGCGGGCGGTATCCTGAGGGGTGGGTGTCGGAGCACCATGGGTCGTCAAGATCATGATGGCGGGTATCACAGCAGCCGCCCAACCAGGAAGGGTCGAGGCCACCAGGGCCGAGTCGTATGAACCGGAAGAGCGTGCTCAAGAACCCAGTGCTCTGGATTCTCGCGGCGGTACTGGCGTTTCTCGCGTACAACACGATCTTCGACAGTGATCGTGGCTATACCCAGGTGCCGATCTCGGTCGCGAACCAGCAGATCACCGCGAACAACGTCAAGGAAGCCTCGCAAGAGGACAAGGAGCAGCAGATCAAGCTGCTCCTGAACAAGAAGATCGAGGTCGAGGGCCAGCAGGTCGACCAGATCATCGCCCAATACCCGGCGAACGTCGCGGGCACCGTCTACGGGCAGCTCATCGGCCTCAAGAACGGTGACAACCCGGTCAAGTTCACCACCAAGGTCACCCAGCAGAACGTCCTCACCCAGATCCTGATCTTCGCCATCCCGTTGGCGCTGGTGCTGGGCCTGCTGATGTGGATGATGAACAACGCCCAGGGCGGCGGGAACCGCGTCCTCAACTTCGGCAAATCGAAGGCCAAACAGCTCAACAAGGACATGCCCAAGACGACCTTCGGGGACGTCGCGGGCGCGGACGAGGCCGTCGAAGAGCTGTACGAGATCAAGGACTTCCTGCAGAACCCGGCGCGCTACCAGGCACTCGGCGCGAAGATCCCCAAGGGCGTCCTGCTCTACGGGCCGCCCGGTACCGGTAAGACGCTGCTCGCCCGAGCCGTCGCCGGCGAGGCGGGCGTGCCGTTCTACACGATCTCCGGTTCCGACTTCGTCGAGATGTTCGTCGGTGTCGGCGCCTCGCGGGTCCGCGACCTGTTCGAGCAGGCCAAGCAGAACGCGCCCTGCATCATCTTCGTCGACGAGATCGACGCGGTCGGCCGCCAGCGCGGCGCCGGCCTCGGCGGCGGCCACGATGAGCGCGAGCAGACGCTGAACCAGCTCCTCGTCGAGATGGACGGCTTCGACGCGCGCGGCGGCATCATCCTGATCGCCGCGACCAACCGCCCCGACATCCTCGACCCGGCGCTCCTGCGTCCCGGCCGGTTCGACCGCCAGATCCCGGTGTCCGCACCGGACATGCGCGGCCGCAAGGCGATCCTCGAGGTGCACGCCAAGGGCAAGCCGATCGCGCAGGGCACCGACCTGAGCGGTCTCGCGAAGCGGACCGTCGGCATGTCCGGCGCCGACCTCGCGAACGTGCTCAACGAGGCCGCGCTGCTCACCGCCCGCGAGAACGGGCACGTGATCACCGATGCCGCGCTGGAGGAATCCGTCGACCGCGTCGTCGGCGGCCCCGCCCGCAAGAGCCGGATCATCTCCGAGAAGGAGAAGAAGATCACGGCCTACCACGAGGGCGGGCACGCGCTCGCCGCGTGGGCGATGCCGGACATCGAACCGGTCTACAAGCTGACGATCCTGCCGCGCGGACGCACCGGCGGTCACGCCCTGCTCGTCCCGGAGGACGACAAGGAGCTGATGACCCGTTCGGAGATGATCGGGCGCCTGGTCTTCGCGATGGGCGGCCGGACCGCGGAGGAGCTCGTCTTCCACGAGCCCACCACCGGTGCCTCCTCCGACATCGAGCAGGCGACCAAGATCGCCCGCGCGATGGTCACCGAATACGGCATGAGCGCCCGCCTCGGCGCGGTCAAGTACGGCCAGGAGCAGGGCGACCCGTTCCTCGGCCGCTCGGCGGGCCGCCAGGCGGACTACTCGCTCGAGGTCGCGCACGAGATCGACGAGGAGGTGCGCAAGCTCATCGAGACCGCGCACACCGAGGCGTGGCACGTGCTGAGCACCTACCGCGACGTGCTGGACGAGCTGGTCATCGAGCTCCTCGAGAAGGAGACGCTGACCCGCAAGGACCTCGAGCGGATCTTCGCGACCGTCGAGAAACGCCCGCACATCACCATCTTCAACGAGTTCGGCGAGCGGAAGCCGTCGGACAAGCCGCCGATCAAGACCCCCGGCGAGCTGGCGATGGAGCGCGGCGAGCCGTGGCCGCCGCCGGAGGAGAAGAAGGAGCAGCCGGTGCTGCAGCCGGCGCCGACCCCGGTCGGCACCGCGCAGGGTGGCGGCGACCTCCCCGGTGGTCCGCCGTACGGCGCCCCGGTTCCGCCGCCGGATCCGAACGCCAACCCCTACGCTCCGCCGCAGCCGGGCGCGCACCCCAACGGTGGCCGCCCGAACGGTGGGCCGAACGGCACCGCCCACTGGCCGCAGGCATATGGTGGTCAGCAGCCGGGCGGTCCGGCAGGTGGTTACCAGGGTGGGCCCGTCGGCGGCCCGCCGAACTACGGGGCTCCTCCCGGATGGACCCCGGCGACCCAGCCGGGCGGCCAGCCGAGCCAGCCCTGGCGTCCCGCCGAAGACCGCCCGCGTGACGGCTGGTTCGCGGACCAGCCCGGCCAGCCCGGCGGTCAGCAGCAGGACGAAGGACGACAACGGCGTGAATCCGACGGACAGGACGACACCAAGCGGTAACGGCGCGAGCCCGGTCTTCGACCAGGACCGGGCGGAGAAAGCCGTACGCGAACTCCTGCTCGCCTGTGGTGAGGACCCGGACCGGGACGGTCTCCTTGAGACCCCGGCCCGGGTCGCTCGCGCCTACCGGGAAATGTTCGCCGGGCTCTACACCGAACCGGACCACGTCCTGGACCGCACGTTCGACGAGGCGCACGAAGAACTCGTGCTCGTGACGGACATCCCGATGTTTTCGGTCTGTGAACATCATTTGCTGTCCTTCCACGGCGTCGCCCACGTCGGCTACATCCCCAACGAGCACGGCAAGGTCACCGGACTGTCCAAACTGGCCCGGCTGGTCGACCTCTACGCCAAGCGCCCCCAGGTCCAGGAGCGCCTCACCTCCCAGGTCGCCGACGCGCTCATGCGCAAGCTCAACCCCCGCGGCGCGATCGTCGTGGTCGAGGCCGAGCATCTCTGCATGGCCATGCGCGGCATCCGCAAACCCGGTGCCAGGACGACGACGTCGGCCGTGCGCGGGCTGCTGCAGTCTTCGGCGTCCTCGCGGGCGGAGGCGCTGGACCTGATCAAGGGCCGTCGATGAACGCCCTGCCCCGGCCGGGTCGGTGCGCGGTGATGGGCATTCTGAACGTCACCCCGGATTCCTTTTCGGACGGTGGCCGTTATCTCGGGGTCGAGCAGGCGTTGGAGCACGCGCACGAGATGTGGGCGCGCGGGGCGGATCTGATCGACGTCGGCGGGGAATCGACGCGGCCGGGTGCGTCCCGAGTGGACGCCGAGACCGAGATTTCCCGGATCCTGCCGGTGATCCGTTCGCTGGCGGTGGACGGTCTCGCGATGTCCGTGGACACCACCCGTGCCGAGGTCGCGGCCGCCGCGATCGAGGCGGGCGCGTCGGTGATCAACGATGTTTCGGGCGGGTTGGCCGATCCGAACATGGCGAAGGTCGCCGCGGAGGCCGGTGTCCCGTGGGTGCTGATGCACTGGCGCGGGCACAGCAAGGACATGAACGCGCTGGCGTCCTATGAGGACGTCGTCGGGGATGTTCGCGCCGAACTGCTGTCCCGAGTGGACGAAGCGATCGCTGCCGGGGTCGACCCGGGTGCCGTCGTGCTCGATCCGGGACTCGGGTTCGCGAAAAACGCCGAACATGACTGGGCGCTGTTGAACGGCCTGAGTTCCTTTTTGTCGTTGGGTTTTCCGGTGCTCGTCGGTGCTTCGCGCAAACGGTTCCTCGGTCGCCTTTTGTCCGGAAAGGACGGAAAGCCCGCTCCGCCGGACGGCCGGGAGGATGCCACCGCCGCCGTCTCCGCGCTGGCCGCGTCGGCGGGCGCGTGGGGTGTCCGGGTGCACGAGGTCGGCGCCAGTCTGGACGCCGTGACCGTCGCGGCCGCTTGGCGGAAGGGGAGTCCCGATGTCTGATCGCATCACGCTGACCGGTCTGCGGGTCTTCGGCAGGCACGGGGTCTTCGATCACGAGAAGCGAGACGGGCAGGAGTTCGTCGTCGACATCGTCGTGTGGCTGGACCTCGGCCCGGCCGCCGCGTCCGACGACCTGACCAAGACCTTGCATTACGGCGAACTCGCCGAACTCGCGGCCGGGATCGTGGCCGGTGAACCGTACGACCTCATCGAGAGTGTCGCCGGGAAGATCGCCGAAGAGGTCCTGCGGGACGAGCGGCTGACCGCCGTCGAGGTGACGGTGCACAAGCCGTCCGCGCCGATCCCGCTGAACTTCGACGACGTCGCCGTAACGGTGTTTTCTGCGCGCGCTGCCGAAAACGCGCCCACGGGGCGCGAGCCGAGACGGCGGGAGCGATGAGCCGCGCGCTCCTCTCGCTCGGTTCCAACCTGGGGGATCGGCTCGCGTTCCTCCAGTCGGCCGTCGACGCCGTCCGGCCCGCGGTCGTCGCGGTGTCGTCGGTCTACGAGACGAAGGCGTGGGGTGTGGAGGACCAGCCGGACTTCCTCAACGCCGTCGTGCTGGTCGACGACCCGGCGCGTGATCACTGGGACTGGCTGCGCACCGGACAGGCCGCCGAGCAGGCGGCGGAGCGCGTGCGCGAACTCCGCTGGGGTCCGCGCACGCTGGATGTCGACATAGTGACCGTGGACGGGGTGCGTTCCGACGATCCGCGGTTGCTGCTCCCGCATCCCGGCACGCCGGAACGTGCGAGCGTGCTGATCCCGTGGTTGGAGATCCAGCCCGACGCAGAACTCTCCGGCCACGGTCCCGTCGCCGACCTCCTCGCCGCCCGCCCCGCCTCGGACCGCGACTCCGTCCGCCCGACCTCCCTGCGTTTAGTCCTCTAAATGCGGTGGTTGGTGCCACGAACTACCGCATTCAGAGGACGAAATGCGGCTCAGGCGAGGGTGGCGCGCAGGGCGGCGATGATCCATTCGGCCTGCGGCATCTGGGAGGGGAACGACGGCCAGCCGTTCATCTTCCCCAGCAGGAACCAGTAGCGCTCGGCGCGCGGGTCCATGCTGATCGCCATCCCGTCGGTCAGTCGCTTCCGCCAGGCGGGGTCGTTCGAGTCCCGCCCGTTCCGCGAAGACTCCGCGAAGATCGTCTCGGCGAGTTCCCGGCCTTCCGCCGAGTCGGGCGCGATGCCGGCTTCGAGCGCTTCGGACGCCTTCTCGCTCCACGCCATCCACAGCTGCTGCTGCTTCTGGCCGAAGTCGGCCCCGTCCTCCTCGCGGAGGTGGGAGTGCCACTCGCTCATCCGGCGGATGGACGCGCGGAACTCCTCGTCCTGGACGAGTTCGGCGAACTCGATCCAGGCCTCCAGCTGCTCCGGGGTCGGGTCGTCGGGCAATTCCGGTTTCGCCGAGCGCATCCGCTCGTAGAACTCCGGATCCAGTTCGAGCCCTTCGACCATGTCCGCCCAGAACTCGTCCAGCAGACGTTTGCGGTCTTCGTCCGACATCGACGCGAGCTTGTTCATCAGTTCGACCTCCTCCAGTGGTGAGTCCCGTTTGGCCACCGCTCGCAGGACCGCCCGGCGTAATTCCAGCCGTCGGATCTGCTCGTCCAGGGCGGCGACATGCTGCACGGCGAGGTCGCCGATGGTCGCTTCCCTGGTCAGCGCCCGCTCCACGTCGGCGAGACCCAGCCCGAGTTCCCGCAGTGTCCGGACCAGCTCCAGACGCGCCATCGCGGTGGCGTCGTAGAGGCGGTAGCCGGAATCGGTGCGGTCGGTCGGTGGCAGGAGTCCTTCGTCGGAGTAGAAGCGGATGGTCTTCACCGGCAGGCCGGTCCGTCTGGCCAGCTCCCCGATGGTGAAAACCGCTGCGGTGCCCATGTGCTTCATGTTCGACTCTCCAGTTGGTGGAGAGTCAAGCCTGCCAGGTAGCGTTGTCTCATGCACTTCACCCGGCCACGCGAGCTGGCGGTGGCCGGCCTACTGGGTTTGGTCCTGGCCTATTTGCTCTTCCAGGTCGCCTACGGCTCCATCCCCGCGCTTCCGCTCTTCGCGGGAATGACGCTGCTCGTCCTCGCGCTCTGTGAGGTCGTGCTCGCCTTCATCATCCGTTCGCGGATCAAAGAGGGCCGGGTGCTGGCCGCGATCTCCGTCGCCCGATCGGTGGCACTCGCGAAGGCGTCTTCGCTCGCCGGATCCACCATGACGGGTGTCTGGCTGGCGGCTTTCGCGTATCTTTTTCCGCGACGTGACGAACTCCTCGCGGCGAGCGGTGACCTCCGTTCGGCGACGGTCGGGATCGTCAGCTCGGTGGCCCTGGTAGCTGCGGCTTTGTGGCTCGAACACTGCTGCCGGACCCCCGAGGGCGGTGATCGGGGCCCCGATCCCGAGCCGACCGGTTAACGCTCGAGAAGCGCCGCTCGAAGTACCGACTAGGTCTCGTTCGGATTACTAGAAGGTACGGTGTTGGGCATGACCGGGGTGGGTGACGACTCGCGCGGCCGCCTTGCGGGTAGGCCGTGGCTTGTCGTCGGCTTGGTTCTCGCCGTCGGCGCGACTCTCGCATTGGTGCTTTCCGACGACCTCCGCTACTTGCGGCTGGGTATCGTCGCGGCGCTGTGGGCCGCCTTGATCGGCGCCTTCCTGGCGGTCCGCTACCGCAAGCACGTGTCACAGAGCGAAGAAGCCGTCGCCGAGGCGCAGGCCGTCTACGAGCTGGAGCTGGAACGCGAGATCGCCGCCCGCCGCGAGTTCGAGCTGGAGATGGAAGCGGAGACCCGGCAGGCCGCCGAGAGCCGCTCCCATGACGAGCTCGAAGCGCTCAGAGCCGAGGTGAGCGCCCTGCGTGAAAGCCTCCAGTCGCTCTTCGGCGGCGAGGTCCTCCTCGAACGCGTCGCGCTCACCGCGCAGGCCACCCGGATGCGGTCCCTCGACAACAAGCAGCTGATGAGCGCGGGCTCCGACAACGGCAACGGCAAACCCCAGCTCATGGCCGCCAACGGCACCACGATCGACGTGGACGACCGTGACCGCGGGCGAGACCGCCCGACCGAGCTGATCGACCGCGTCCTCGAACCCGCGTCCGCCCGTGTCGGTACGCCGCCCGCCGCGCGCCGCAAGCCGTCGAACGGTCAGCTCAACGGCCACAACGGCGCAACTAACGGTTCGAACAACGGCGGCGGCGGTTACGGCCAGAGCAACCAGGTCCCGCGGCCGAAGCCGGTCGACGAATCGACTCGCCGCAGCATGCGCAAGGCGGACGCCCGCGCCTCGAAGGCCGCCGAGGCGCTCGCAGCCGAAGCCGCCCGTCGCGAGCGGCTCGAGTTGTCCAACCCCGGTATGTCGCCCGCCGAGGTCTCCCGGCCGATGCCGAGGGTCGACGCCAAGCGCAAGACCCCGCCACCGGTGACCCCGGCCGAGGTGTCCCGCCCGTCGATGCCGGGCGTTTCACGCGCCGAGGTCTCGCAGCCGTCGATGCCTGCCATCGGCAGGCAGCCCCAACGTCCGGAGCCGCAGCGACCGGAAGCCCAGCGTCAAGAGGCCCAGCGCCCGGAGCCGCAGCGACCGGAAGCCCAGCGTCAAGAGGCCCAGCGCCCGGAGCCGCAGCGACGTCCGCAGCAGCCTTCGTTGCAGCAGCGTCTCGACGCCGGCACCGTCCAGCGTCCGCCCGCCCCGCGGCCGGAGGAGCAGACGCGCAAGCAGACTCCACCGGTGAAGCCCCCTGCGCAGGCGAAGCCGGTCAAGAAGGTCGAGCCGGACCGTCCCCGGCCGAATCGTGAGCTCGGCCTGACCAGGCCCGGCATGAAGCCGGTCGAACGGCCGCGTCCGGCCGGTGGCACGCCGCCGCCGGTGAACAAGCCCGCCGCCGAGCCGGAGCCGATGGAGGCCACCGGCGAGTGGAAGCCGTCGTGGACGCAGGAGCGCCCGGTCTCCGATCTGAGCGCCGCGTTCCCCAGGAAGGACGACTTCCAGGACCGGCTGCGCCCCACCCCGCCGTCGAAGCCCCCGCCGTCGAAGCCCCAGTCGTCGGCCTCCCTGCCGAGGCCTCAGGCCACCAACCCTCCGCCGCGTCCCGAGTCGCGCCCTGAGCCTCGCCGCGAGCCGGAGCCCCCGACCCCCCTGTCGATTCCTCTGCCGATCCCGATCGTGTCCGAGCCGCCGCCGCGTCGCGCCGAGCCGGTGCGCCCGCCGGAGCCCGAACCCGTGCGCCCTCCGGCCGCCGAGACGCCTTCGCGGCACGGTGGCGGCGGCGAGGAGCCGCCCGCGGTCAACCCGACGCTGCCCGAAGAGGTCCGCGCGATGCAGAGCCGTCCCGGCGGACGTCGTCGCCGGGCAGCTGAGGACTCCTCGACCTCCCTCACGCCCGCCCCCAACGTGGCGGAGCCCACCGGTGGTGGCCGTCGCCGCCGTCCGGATGGCGAGCCTCCGGCGTGGCAGAGCGCCGCGGCCGAGACAGGCGGCCGTCACGGTGGCAAGCGAGCGAAGCCCGACGACGAGGCGCCGTCCCGCAACGGGTCGTCGCACAGCCGTCCCGAGCCTGAAACGTCCGCCGCCGGTTCGCACGCCTCCGGCCGATCGGTGATGGACCTGCTCGCCGCCAACGGCGCGAACGAGTCCACACCGCGGCGCAGGCGGCGCGCAGAGGACTGACCCCGCCAGATGGTGAACCCGCGACCGCAATCGAGACAGCGGGTTCACGCGTGTGGTCGGGTACTGCCGCGGACTTCAACTCCACGTCCCGCTCGTGTCCCGTACCGACGGTAGGGTGACCCGCTGTGAGCGAGCCTTCCTCCCCGGCACCCGGTCTCGACCGGCCTCGCCGGTCTCGGTCGATCACCGTGCTGCTGCCGGTGCTCGGGCTGATCGCCGTCGCGCTGTGCGGGCTGTTCGTCTTCGGCACGGTGACCGCGAAGGTCGGTCTGCCCGCGGTGACGATCGGTGTGCTCGCGGCACTCGTCCCGGTCGGCGTGGTGGTGACGGCGTTCCTGTGGGTGGACCGCTGGGAACCGGAACCGCCGAAGCTCCTGTTGTTGTCCTTCGTCTGGGGCGCTTGCGTCGCGACGATCATCGCGCTGCTGCTCAACAGTGGTGCCGAGGCCGTCGGTGACCTGCTGCTCGGCACCGGTGCGGGCGGCAAGATCAGCGGTCTGGTCTCCGCGCCGCTGGTCGAGGAAGCCGCGAAGGCCGCGTTCATCCTCCTGCTGTGGTGGCGCCGTCCGATCGAGTTCGACGGCGTCGTGGACGGCATCGTCTACGCCGGCTTCACCGCGGCCGGATTCGCCTTCACCGAGAACATCTATTACTTCGGCCGCGCCTTCGCCGAGCACGGCTTCGGTGACGGCACGAGCGCCGGCGTGCTCGCGGCGTTCTTCCTCCGTGGGGTGCTTTCGCCGTTCACACATCCGCTGTTCGCCGTGATGACCGGGATCGGGCTCGGCATCGCCGCGAGCAGCAAGGTGCGCTCCCTGCGGATACTGGCGCCGATCGGCGGCTACGTCGTCGCAGTCCTGCTGCACGCGCTCTGGAACGGCGCCGCGCTCCTCGGTGGTGCCAAGACCTTCCTGAACGTCTACTTCCTGATCATGGTGCCGCTGTTCATCGGGGTCTTCTCGGTGGTGGTCATGCAGCGGCGCCGCGAGCAGCGGATCGTCGCGGCCGCGCTGCCGATGATGGTCGACGCGCGCTGGATCGCGCCGTCGGAAGTGCCGCTGCTGGCCAGCCTGTCCGGACGGCGGTCGTGGCGGAAGCAGGCGCGGAAGCAGTCGGGACGGGACGCGGCGAAGGCCGTCGGCCGCTATCAGGCCAGCGTGACCGAACTCGCCTTCCTGCGCCGCGGCCGGAAACTCACCGACGAGGGGAAACAGCGGCAGCGTGAGCTGCTGCGGATGCTCAAGACCTCGCGCGCCGAGGCCGTACGGCTGGCGGACGCCGCTCCCCGCAGGTGACCTCGGTCAGGTGAAGCTGGTCACGACGGTCGTTTCAGACACGGGCTCGAGGGTTACTCTCGCGCCGTCGTCTGGTACCCGCGACCACCGAGCGGGACTGGAACGAGTTGAGGAGTTTTCGACCATGAGCGTCCACTGGCGCACGCCATGACAAGGCCCGCTCGCCTGGCCGTGGGTGTCGTTTCCGCGGGCCGGGTCGGCAGCGTCGTCGGCGCCGCCCTCACGAGGGCCGGGCACACGGTCGTCGCCGCTTCGGGCCTTTCCAACGCTTCGCTACGCCGAGCGGAGCAATTGCTCCCCGGCGTGCCACTCCTGCCACCCGACGAGGTCGCCCGCCGCGCCGATCTCGTCCTGCTCGCGCTGCCCGACGACGCCCTCGCCGGGATGGTGCGTGGCTTCGTCGCGACAGGTTCCCTGCGTGCGGGGCAGATCGTCGTGCACACGTCCGGAGCGCACGGCATCGACGTCCTCGCGCCCGCCGCCGAGGCCGGGGCGCTGCCGCTGGCCCTGCACCCCGTGATGACCTTCACCGGCCGCACGGAGGACCTGGACAGGCTGGCGACCTGCAGTGTCGGTGTCACCGCCACAGAGGGTGACGAAGCCGCTTGGAATGTCGGTGAGGCGCTCACCGTGGAGATGGGTGCGGAGCCCGTCCGAGTTCCTGACGAAGCGCGAGCCCTCTATCACGCGGCGTTGGCGCACGGCGCGAATCACCTGATGACCTTGGTTGCCGACTGCGCGGAATTGTTGCGGGAAGCGGGAATCGCCCAGCCCGAACGCCTGGTGGCTCCGTTGCTGTCGGCGGCGTTGGATAATGTTCTGCGGCACGGGGACCGGGCGCTGACCGGGCCGGTGGCCCGTGGTGATCTCGGCACCGTGCGTAAGCATCTCGCGGTGCTGGCCGAACGTGGTCCCGACGTCGCTCCGAGTTATCGCGCGCTGGCCAAGCGCACGCTGGCGCGCGGCGACGCCGCCGGGCTCTTGGACGCCTCGGCCGCCGCCGAGCTCACCGAACTCCTCAATGACCCCGCAGATCCCGCCGAAGGGCAGCAAAACCAGTGACCACACCGAAATTCGCCCGAGGCACGCTGCACACCTTCCAGCCGCCGGAACAGGTGAGCCAGGTGACGCGTGCCCTGCACGGGGTCGGCCGCAAGGTCGCGCTGGTGCCCACCATGGGCGCCCTGCACGCGGGACACCGCGAACTGATCCGCCGCGCGAAGCGGCTGCCGAACACGGTGGTCGCGACGTCGATCTTCGTGAACCCCCTGCAGTTCGGGGAAGGCGAGGACTTCGAGGCGTACCCGCGTCCGCTGGACAAGGACCTCGAGGTGCTGAAGGAGGACGGCGTCGAACTGGGCTTCCTGCCCAAGGCGTCGGATCTGTACCCGGACGGCGCCACCGTCACGGTGCATCCCGGTCCGCTCGGTGACGAGCTCGAAGGGGCGGTGCGGCCGGGTCATTTCGCCGGCGTGCTCACCGTGGTGGCGAAACTGTTCAACATCGTGCGGCCGGATTACGCCTTCTTCGGGGAGAAGGATTACCAGCAGCTGGTGCTGATCAAGAAAATGGTGCGTGACCTGAACTTCGACACCCGGGTCATCGGGGTGCCGACGGTCAGGGAACGCGACGGGCTGGCGTTGTCCTCGCGCAACGTCTACCTGACTCCCGAACAGCGCGAGGACGCGATCGTGTTGTCGGCGGCACTCACCGCGGGTGCCTTCGTCGGACGCGACGGCGCGGAAGCCGTGCTGGCGACCGCCAGGAAGACCCTCGCCGCGCGACCGGCGGTCGAGGTCGATTATCTGGAATTGAGGGGAACCGACCTCGGGCCCGCGCCCGTCGACGGTGAAGCGCGGTTGCTGATCGCGGCCAGGGTGGGGAGTACCCGGCTGATCGACAACGTCGGTGTGGTGCTCGGTGCCGCCGCGGACCATCCGGAACACGCGCTGGACGCAGGGGAATAAGGGAGAGTCCACGATGTACCGCACAATGCTGAAATCGAAGATCCACCGGGCGACGGTCACCCAGGCCGATCTACACTACGTCGGATCGGTGACGGTCGACGAAGACCTGATGGACGCGGCGGATCTGCTTCCGGGTGAACAGGTGTCCATTGTGGACGTCACCAACGGCGCCCGGCTCGAAACCTACGTGATCGCGGGCGAACGCGGCAGCGGGGTGCTCGGCATCAACGGTGCCGCGGCGCATCTGGTGCACCCCGGTGATCTGGTGATCCTGATTTCGTACGCGCAGATGGAGAACGCCGAGGCGGCCGCGTTCCGCCCCCGGGTCATCTTCGTCGACGCGGACAACCGGATCGTCGAGAAGGGCGCCAACCCCGGGCACGCGCCGGAGGGTTCCGGACTGCTGAGCGGCACCGTGACGCTGGCCGACGACGACACGATGACCTTCCCGGTCGCCGAAACCGCCGACGCCCGCCGTCTCGACGCGCTGCTGCACGCCGAAAGCTGAATCGTTGCTGCTCACGGTCGACGTCGGCAACACCAATATCGTGCTCGGGCTCTACGACGGGCCCACGCTGATCGGTGACTGGCGCATGCGCACCGACGCGCGCATCACCGCCGACGAGCTCGCGCTGACCATGCGCGGGCTCCTCGGCACGCACGCGGACACGGTCACCGGGATCAGCGCGCTGTCCACCGTTCCCGCCGTATTGCGAGAGCTGCGCGTCATGCTTTCGCGGTATTACGGGAGGTTGCCGAAGATCGTCATCGAGCCGGGGGTGCGCACGGGGGTGCCGCTCCTGGTCGACAATCCGAAGGAGGTGGGCGCGGACAGGCTGGTGAACACCCTCGCCGCGCACCATCTGCACCCGACCACCGCCTGTGTGGTGGTGGATTTCGGGACTTCGACCAATGTGGACGCCATCTCCGCCAAGGGCGAGTTCCTCGGTGGCGCGTTCGCCCCCGGGATCGAGATCTCCGTCGACGCCCTGGCCGCGCGGGCCGCGGCGCTGCGCAAGGTGGAACTGGTGCCGCCGCGGTCGGTGATCGGGAAGAACACCGTGGAATGCCTGCAATCCGGCATCCTCTACGGCTTCGCCGGCCAGGTCGACGGCCTGGTGAAGCGGATCAAGCGCGAGCTTTCGCCGGACGGGTCGGACCCGGTCGCGGTGATCGCGACCGGGGGCCTGGCGCCCCTGGTGCTGGAGGAGTCGGAGACGATCACCGAGCACGTGCCGGATCTGACGCTACTGGGCCTGCGCCTGGTCTACGACCGCAACCACCGCGTTTAGTCCTCTGAATGCGGTCCTTGCGTGCGCAACTACCGCATTCAGAGGACTAAACGCGGGTGGTCGGGGTCAGCGGCGCGAGGCGATCATGAGCACCCGCCGCGTCATCAGGTCCTGGTTCCGCAGCATCAGTTCGATGCTCGCCCGCAGTTTCGCCGGATCCGAGCCGGATTCCGCCGCCAACTCCGCCGCGCGCTCCAGCGACAGTTCCGCGGTCCGTTGCTGCCGTGCCCGCCAGTCCGGCGTCTCCTCGTAAGAGAGGACCTCGAACCCGGCCGACTCCAGCAGCGGCCGGTGGTCGGGCACCTGCGGCGGCCGGTTCTCGGGCCGGCCGTCGAAGTCCCACGTCGTGACGAGCAACCGCCCGCCCGGCACGAGGATCCGGGCGAACTCCGTGAAGGCGCGCTCCTTGTCGGGCGCGAACAACAACGCGTCGACGCTCATCACCGCGTCGAACGACGCGTCGTCCAGACCGGTGTCCGAGAAGCTGCCGACCTGGAACTCGGCCGCTTCGACGTCCATCGCTTCGGCACGACGTCGCGCCGAAGCCAGTGCGGTCTCCGCGATGTCGACGCCGGTGAGCGTCGCGTAGGTGCGCGCGGCGACCCACAGCCCGGGCCCGCCGCGCCCGCAGCCGATGTCCGCCAGGCGTCCTCCGGGCTCCAACCGCGCTTCGGCCGCGATGCGGTGCAGGTCGGTCCGGGTCACGAAGCTGTAGGTGTCCAGTTCGGCGGGGTAGTCGTCGCCGTACACCTCGGCCCAGATCTCCGCCGACACCGCGGAGGCGGGGGCGCCGAACGTCGCGGTGAACGTGGCCTTCCAGTCGGTGTTCATCGAAGCCGCGTCCGGAAGACCTTGGTGGTGAGCGGAAGGTCGAATTCCCCCGAGGCGGTTTCCGGGTTCCGGTCGAGGAATTCCCGTGCCAGGCCGAGTTTGGCTTCGCGTTCCTCCGCCGGGGCCACCAGCATGTGCGAATGGGTGGCGAGTGTTTCCACCAGGCTTTCCGCCGTCCTGGGCTGTTTGTGGCCGAAAGTCTCCTTCTCGAACGGCTCGAAGGCCTCGTGTTCCGGCAGCGATTCGTAGTCGCTCAGCCAGCGCCTGCTCACCGAGGTCTTGATCAGCTTGTTGAACTCCGCCAGCCAGCCCACCGACACGTCGTCGTGATTCCACAACGCGGCGAAGACCCCGCCCGGCTTGAGCACCCTGGCGATCTCCGGATAGGCCCGGTCGAGGTCGAACCAGTGGAACGCCTGCCCGGCGAACACGGCGTCCACGGCCGCGTCCGGCAGTGGAATCCGCTCGGCGGTCCCGATGAGCGGCGTCACGGCCGGGCACGCCTTGGTGAGCTCTTCGAGCATCTGCGCGTCCGGTTCGACCGCGGTGACCGCGACGCCCAGCGCGAGCAGCCCTTGGCTGAGCTTGCCGGTCCCCGCGCCGAGGTCGAGGACCCGTTCCGGCGTTCTCCTCGCGCCCGCCAGCCCCCAGGCCAGTGCCTTTTCCGGATAGTCCGGCCGGTGCGCGGCATAGGCGGCCGCCTTCGCGCCGAACGAGGCGGCGCGGCGAGCGTGCAGTTCGGCTTCGATGCCGGGAGTGGATGAGTTCACGTGATCTGAGGTTAATGGAGAGAAAAACCGGCCGCGCCGGAGCCGGAAAAGGTAATCCGGTTGGCGTAGGGAAGCGGCGGGTTCGTACGCTGTGCGCCATGACTGAAATCCCCGCATCCGAGGGCGTGAGCCCCGACGAAGACCTGCCGGAACAGATGCGGGTGCGCCGGGACAAGCGCGACCGGATAATCGCGGAGGGTATCGATCCGTATCCGGTCGAGGTGCCCAGGACGCACTCGCTTGCCGAAGTACGCGCGAAGCATTCGGACCTTCCTGTCGACACCGCCACCGGCGAGATCGTCGGTGTCACCGGCCGGGTCATGTTCATGCGCAATACCGGCAAACTGTGTTTCGCGAGTCTTCGTGAAGGCGATGGCACGGAGTTGCAGGCGATGATCAGCCTCGCGAAGGTGGGCGCGGACGCGCTCGCCGCGTGGAAGTCCGATGTCGATCTCGGTGATCACGTATTCGTCTCCGGCGAGGTCATCACCTCCAAGCGCGGCGAGCTTTCCGTGATGGCCGACTCGTGGCGGATCACTTCGAAAGCATTGCGCCCGCTGCCGGTGGCACACAAAGAGCTGGCCGAGGAAACGCGGATCCGGCAGCGTTATGTCGATCTGATCGTGCGTCCCAAGGCCAGGGACGTGGTCCGTACCCGCGCCGGTGTGCTGCGTTCCCTGCGTGACTCGTTTCACGGTCGAGGATTCCTCGAGGTCGAGACCCCGATGCTGCAGACGCTGCACGGGGGTGCCGCGGCTCGGCCATTCGTGACGCATTCGAATGCCTTCGACCTCGATCTGTACTTGAGGATCGCGCCGGAGCTGTACCTCAAGCGTTGCGTGGTCGGCGGTATCGAGAAGGTCTTCGAGATCAACCGGAACTTCCGGAACGAGGGCAGCGACTCGTCCCACTCGCCCGAGTTCGCCATGCTGGAGTACTACGAAGCGTATGCGACCTATGACTCCAATGCGGTGATGACGCGGCAGCTCATCCAGGAGGCGGCGCAGAACGTTCTCGGTACCCAGGTGGTCACTCTCGCCGACGGTTCGGAGTACGACCTGTCCGGCGAGTGGACCACACTCGGAATGTACGAGTCGTTGTCCGAGGCGTTGTCGGAAGAGGTCACTCCCGAGACATCGGTGGACAAGCTCCGTTCCTATGCCGAAGCGCGAGAGCTGGAGTTCGACCCGAAGTTAGGGCACGGCAAACTCATCGAGGAACTGTGGGAACACCTCGTCGGCGATCATCTTCACGAACCTACTTTTGTCCGTGATTTTCCGGTCGAGACATCCCCGCTGACCAGGCAACACCGCAGCAAGCCGGGTGTTGCGGAGAAGTGGGACCTGTACGTACGCGGTTTCGAACTGGCAACCGGATACTCCGAGCTGGTCGATCCCGTGGTAGAGCGTCAGCGTCTGGTGGAACAGGCTCGGCTGGGTGCGCAGGGCGATAGTGAGGCCATGAACCTGGATGAGGATTTCCTCCGTGCGCTGGAGTACGGAATGCCGCCGAGCGGTGGTGTCGGAATGGGGATCGACCGGTTGCTGATGGCGCTGACGGGTCTTGGTATCCGGGAGACCATCCTGTTCCCGCTCGTCCGACCTGAATAACCCGTCCGCGTGACAGATACCTCGATCGTTCTCGTAAACAAGATTTGCATTATGTGTCGGTAGCGGGTATTAATGTCGCTAGACAAAGTCTTCTGTCCGGGGCATGCCCCGTACCAGATCATTCGTGTAAGCCCCCAGCAGGAGGAAACAGATGGCACAGAAGGTGCTCGTCTCGCTCGTTGACGACCTCGACGGCAGCGAGGCGGAAGAGACCGTCGAGTTCGGTTTGGACGGTGTGAGCTACCAGATCGACCTTTCCGCGGAAAACGCGGAAGAGCTTCGTGACGCGCTGGCCCAGTATGTGGAGCACGCCCGCCGCGCGGGTGGCCGTAAGCGCACCGCCATTCGTCCGGTCGCCGGCGTGAAGGCCGCCGCCCGCCCCGCGACCGTGGACCGTGAGCAGAACCAGGCCATTCGCGCCTGGGCCCGCAAGAACGGCTTCCAGGTTTCCGACCGTGGACGTATCCCGTCCGAGGTCGTGGAGGCGTACCACAAGAAGAACTGAAGGTCTGCTTGACCCTCAAGCCGCCGGGAACCTATTCCCGGCGGTTTTCTTGTTCTTGTACACGGTTCAAGAGGGCGTACTCGGTGGGCGCCCATCCGGTCACGGAGCGAAAATCCCGGGTGAAGTGCGCTTGGTCGCTATAGCCCAGCGTGAGCGCCAGTTTCGCGTAGTCCGGCCGTTCCTCGGCAGCGATCCGTGCCGCCGCTTCGTTCAACCGGTATACCTGAATCGCCCATTTGGGGGCGGCGCCGACGTGTTCGGCGAACAGTCGTTGCAGGCTTCGCTGAGACAGACCTGTTCGGCTTGACAACTCGCCGACCCTGGTAATGGCCGGATCGCCCGCGATTGTTTCCACCGCTTCGATGGCCGTCCGTGCCGAGGGGGTGAGGACGGGGCGTTTCGCGAGGAGCAGTTCCTCCGCGACGCGAACCATTTCGAAGTCGTTCGTCGCATTGCGTACCGATTCCGTCACTCCGGCGGCGCCAGGGAAGAGATCGGTGAGTGGAACGGAACCGCCGGAGATCATCGTGACCGGCCCGGTGAGGAATGCCCGGAAAGCCCCTGGCCGGAATCGCACGCCGATACCTTGGTCTACGCCGTCGACGACGTAGCGGAAAGGCCGTTTTCCCGGCCCGTAAGCGCCTGCCGCGTCGCGGAAGAACGTCACGTTGACCGCGAGATTCGGCAGTACCGGCTGTTCATGGGGGTCATGGCCGGTCAGCTCCCAGCGCAGCACCCAGTGGTGATCGACGAACGGGCGCAGTTCCGGCGCGGGCGGATGCCGGACGAGGCTGAACTTCGCGCTCGCCTCCCGCGCGTTGACGATCCCTGCCGGGATCCGATGCCCGCTCATCCGCTCAACGTAACCGTGTCGCGTTTTTACAAGACGGCTCGGCCCGTCTCCGGGTACTCATGCCCGTATGTCCGAACACGCTGCCCTGATCGCCCCCGCCGCCGCCGAGTTCACCGCCGTCCTGCGGAGGATCGGCGAGACCGATCTCGCCGCGCGCACCCCGTGCGCCGAATACGACGTCCGCGCGTTGCTGAACCACCTTCTCTACTGGGGTCCCTGGCTCGAAGCCGCCGGGCGCAAGACGGTGCCGCCCGCGGTGTCCTCCGGTGAGGCGGAGGCGGCGCTCGTCGGCGACGGATGGCTCGGCGACATCGAGAAACAGACCGCGCGGCTCGTCGACGTCTTCGGGGCGCCCGAGGCGTGGCAAGGGCAGACCACCTTCGGTGACAGCCCGATGCCCGCGTCGATGGCCGGGTACATGGTGCTGGACGAGTTCGTCTTCCACGGCTGGGATCTCGCCAAGGCGACCGGCGCGGAGTTCACCGTCCGCCCTGAAGTCGCTGAAGCCGTCCACGCCATCGCGCTGGAGATCGGAGAGCAGGCGCGGGCGATGAAGGTCTACGGCGAAGAGGTGGCCGTGGCGGAAGACGCGTCGACCTTCGAACGCGCTTTGGGCGCTTCGGGCCGTGACCCGGGATGGAAGCGTTAACCCTTTTCCCGGATTCGCGGACAACCGCCGCATTCCGATTCCGCGGGCAACAGATGGTTGTAACAGCAGCTTTCGCGGTTTCTCGTCCACTCGCGGCGCCCGTCGGCACCCTCGGCCAGCCGCAGTTTCGACGCCGACGTGAGTGGCGGGAACCGCGATTCGAGGACCAGCGCGGCATCCGCGACCCCGGCGCCCTCGGCCTCCGCGGTCCCGCCCAGCCGTCCCGCCGACCACAGCGCGTTGTCGAGGGCGTCCGTGGCGGCCGCCCACAACTGCCGCCGTCCGAGTCTCGTCAGCGGCCCGTAGACGTCGATGAAGCGGTTCGCGTGTGCGACGAACCGGCCGCGCAGCACGGTCGCCAGTGTTCGCTCGTCCGGTACGGCGACGGCTCCCGGCCGCGCCGAACCCGGATCGGTCGGCAGGCAGTGGAACCGGTCACCGAGGACGGCGACCGAATCGGGATGCGGCCGGTCGCCGCCGATCCGGAAGGCGAGCGCCGACGGCGCCAGCGACGGGACACGGCGTTCGTGGTGCAGCAGCATCGCGCCGGCGAGCGCCGGGACGTGCAGGTACCAGGAAAGGATCCAGCTCGCCGGGATCCGTTCGGGTATCCCGGCCGCCTCCGGGTACCGCTCGGCCAGCCAGCCGCCGAGGCGCTCCCGCCAGCGAACGAGACGAGCCGGTTCACCCAGCAGGTCGGCACAGTGGACCCAGCCCGGCTCGTCCTCCGGCACCGCGCTGCGGAGCCCGGCCTCTTCGGGCATCCTCGAGATCGAGGCACGGAGGCCGTCTTCGGACGGCGCGAGCGCTAGAGAGGACCGCAGATGCCCCATACGATCCTCCCTTCATTAGGTACGCCTAACCTTATACACGGTCCGTGACTACTCCGGTCGGGTGTCCCTCTCCTCGATCGGTCATGTTCGCGCTCAGCGGACAAGGGGTATTCAGCGGAATCCAAGTGCGGCTTCGCACGTTGGGCTTGACGTAAAGGTGCAGGGCAACCGGAAGATGAAAGCGCGCACGGCCGGAGAACGGCCGGGGCGCGAACGGGCCGCAATCAGCCGTAGTGGTACGCCAGCGCGACCGCTTGGCTACTAGAGTGGTCTCACGGTGCTGAATCCATCGCGGTGAAAGCACGATGGAAACGGGCCGCCGTCGCAGCAGTCGAGGGAGTGCACATGTTTGAGAGGTTCACCGACCGCGCGAGGCGGGTGGTCGTCCTGGCCCAAGAAGAAGCCAGGATGCTCAACCACAACTACATCGGCACCGAGCACATCCTCCTGGGTCTGATCCACGAGGGTGAAGGTGTCGCCGCCAAGGCGCTGGAATCGCTGGGCATCGCGCTGGAGGGCGTCCGCCAGCAGGTCGAGGAGATCATCGGCCAGGGGCAGCAGGCCCCGAGCGGGCACATCCCCTTCACCCCGCGGGCCAAGAAGGTGCTTGAGCTGTCGCTGCGCGAAGCGCTGCAGCTCGGCCACAACTACATCGGCACCGAGCACATCCTGCTCGGGCTTATCCGCGAGGGTGAAGGCGTCGCCGCGCAGGTGCTCGTCAAGCTCGGCGCGGACCTCAACCGGGTGCGTCAGCAGGTTCTGCAGCTGCTGTCGGGCTACCAGGGTGGCAAGGAGTCGACCGAGACCGGCTCCGGACGCGGTGAAGGCACCCCGTCGTCGTCGCTGGTGCTCGACCAGTTCGGCCGCAACCTGACCGTGCAGGCCCGCGAAGGCAAGCTCGACCCGGTCATCGGCCGTGGCAAGGAGATCGAGCGAGTCATGCAGGTGCTGTCGCGGCGCACCAAGAACAACCCGGTCCTGATCGGTGAGCCCGGCGTCGGCAAGACCGCCGTCGTCGAGGGGCTCGCGCAGAACATCGTCAAGGGCGAAGTCCCGGAGACGCTGAAGGACAAGCAGCTCTACACCCTCGACCTCGGCTCGCTGGTCGCCGGTTCCCGGTACCGCGGTGACTTCGAAGAGCGCCTGAAGAAGGTGCTCAAGGAGATCAAGACCCGTGGCGACATCATCCTGTTCATCGACGAGCTGCACACGCTCGTCGGCGCGGGTGCCGCCGAGGGCGCGATCGACGCCGCGTCGATCCTGAAGCCGATGCTGGCCCGTGGCGAGCTGCAGACGATCGGCGCGACCACACTCGAGGAGTACCGCAAGTACATCGAGAAGGACGCCGCGCTGGAGCGCCGCTTCCAGCCGATCCAGGTCGGCGAGCCGTCGCTCGAGCACACGATCGAGATCCTGAAGGGTCTCCGTGACCGGTACGAGGCGCACCACCGCGTCTCGATCACCGACTCGGCGCTCGTGGCCGCCGCGACGCTGGCGGACCGGTACATCAACGACCGGTTCCTGCCGGACAAGGCGATCGACCTGATCGACGAGGCCGGTGCCCGGATGCGCATCCGCCGGATGACCGCGCCGCCGGACCTGCGCGAGTTCGACGAGAAGATCGCCGACGTGCGCCGGGACAAGGAGTCCGCGATAGACGCGCAGGACTTCGAGCGCGCCGCCCGCCTCCGTGACGAGGAGAAGACCCTCCTCGGGCAGAAGGGTGAGCGGGAGAAGCAGTGGAAGGACGGCGACCTCGACGTCGTCGCCGAGGTCGACGAGGAGCAGATCGCCGAAGTCCTCGCCAACTGGACCGGTATCCCGGTGTTCAAGCTCACCGAGGAGGAGACCACGCGTCTGCTCCGCATGGAGGACGAGCTGCACAAGCGGATCATCGGCCAGGAGGACGCGGTCAAGGCCGTCTCCCAGGCGATCCGCCGTACCCGCGCCGGTCTGAAGGACCCGAAGCGCCCCTCCGGCTCGTTCATCTTCGCCGGCCCGTCCGGCGTCGGTAAGACCGAGCTGTCCAAGGCGCTGGCGGCGTTCCTGTTCGGCGAGGACGACGCGCTCATCCAGATCGACATGGGCGAGTTCCACGACCGCTACACCGCTTCGCGGCTCTTCGGTGCCCCTCCGGGCTACGTGGGCTACGAAGAGGGTGGCCAGCTGACCGAGAAGGTGCGGCGCAAGCCGTTCTCGGTGGTGCTGTTCGACGAGATCGAGAAGGCCCACCAGGAGATCTACAACACGCTCCTGCAGGTCCTCGAAGACGGTCGGCTCACCGACGGTCAGGGTCGTACGGTCGACTTCAAGAACACCGTGCTCATCTTCACCTCGAACCTGGGTACCTCGGACATCTCCAAGTCCGTGTCGCTCGGCTTCTCGCAGGGAGGCGACACCGCCAACCGGTACGAGAAGATGAAGCAAAAGGTCAACGAGGAGATGAAGAAGCATTTCCGGCCGGAGTTCCTGAACCGGATCGACGACATCATCGTCTTCCACCAGCTGACCAAGGACCAGATCATCCAGATGGTCGATCTGATGGCCGCCCGGGTCGAGAAGCAGCTCAAGGCCAAGGACATGGAGCTCGAGCTCACGCCCAAGGCCAAGGCGCTGCTCGCCAAGCGCGGCTTCGACCCGGTGCTGGGCGCGCGGCCGCTGCGCCGCACGATCCAGCGCGAGATCGAGGACCAGCTGTCGGAGAAGATCCTGTTCGGCGAGATCCAGGCCGGTCAGATCATCCTGGTCGACGTCGAAGGCTGGAACGACGAAGAGGGCGAGAAGGACGACAAGGCGCACTTCGTCTTCCGCGGTGAGGCCCGGCCTTCGTCGGTCCCGGACGCCCCGCCGGTCAGCATCGGCGCCGGCACGGGCGAAGAGAACGGCGAAGCCGAGAGCGAGTAAGTTTCGGTGGTTCAGGGAAAGCCCGTCGCAGGTTCGCCGCGGCGGGCTTTCCCTGTCTTGTGAGTGGTAATGACGGTTCTAACCGTCATTACCACTCACGAGGCCGGTGCGCGCTTTCGTGGGAACTCTGGCCTTCGAGCGTCAATAGATATAAGGTCTGCATTATGGTCGTCTGATGAGGTGGGAGATCGAGCTTCACGACGAAGTGGATCGTTGGTTCGGGTCGCTGTGCAGAGAGGATCCTGGTACAGCGGATCGAGTCGAGGAAGCGATCGACATGCTGGCTTGTGAGGGCCCGCGGCTCGGACGGCCGCTGGTCGATCGGATCAGCGGGTCGCGCAGGCACAACTTGAAAGAGCTGCGTCCGGCATCGGCCGGGCGCAGCGAGATCAGGATCTTGTTCGTCTTCGATCCGGCGCGGAGAGCCGTGCTTCTGGTCGCCGGGGACAAAGCCGGAAACTGGAAACGGTGGTACGACATCAACATCCCGATCGCGGAGGAGCGATACCGGCGGCATCTGGACGCGACGGAGGAAAGCTGAAATGGGTCGGTCCTGGAAAGAGGTCAAGGCCGAAAAGCTGGCTGCAGATCGCGAGGCGGGCCGCGACGTCGAAGCCGCCCGGGCCGAGGCGCGAGAAGCCACGCAGGCTTACATTTTCGGGTTTCGCCTGTCGCAACTTCGCGAGGACGTCGGGCTGAGCCAGACCGAGGTCGCCAAGCGCATGGGCGTGAGCCAGCCGCGAATCAGCCAGCTTGAACAGGGGGATCCGAGCCAGATGGAGCTGGACACCCTCCGCAGATACATCGTCGCCTTGGGTGGCCGAATGCGGGTGGTCGCCGATTTCGACGATCACGACGTCACCATCTCCACCGCCGTCTGACCGCTCCAGGAGGTCTGATCGCCGCGTGAGACGATGCCACCGGGTCCGGGAGGGGGTCAGGTGGACGTTCTGGCGATCGATTTCGGTACCTCCAGCACGGTCGGGGTGCTCTCGATCCACGGCAGGGGGACTCAGGTCGTCGAAATCGACGGGTCGGTGACGATGTCGTCGGCGATCTACGTCGACAAGGACGACACCGTCTTCGTCGGCCGCGACGCCGAACGCCGCGCCCGGCTGGATCCGAGCCGGTTCGAAGCGAATCCGAAGCGCCGTATCGACGAGGGCGCTCTCCAGCTCGGCGACGTCACGCTCCCCATCACCGACGCCTTCGCCGCTGTCCTGCGCCGAGTCGGCGAGGAGGCCGAGCTGCTTCTCCAGCGTCCGCCCGCGCAGGTGCGCATCTCCCATCCGGCGGGCTGGGGCCCGGATCGCAAGCAGATCCTCCGCGACGCCGCGCTCAAGGCCGGGTTCGGGACCACGCTGCTGATCCCCGAGCCGGTCGCCGCCGCCGCGCATTACGCCTCGCTCAACCACGGCCAGGTCCGGCCGCCCGGTCCGATCGCGGTGTACGACCTCGGGGCGGGCACCTTCGACTGCGCCGTCGTCGGGGTCAGCGCTCAGGGCTTCGCCGTGCTCGCCGAGGACGGCCTGCCCGACCTCGGCAGCCTCGACATCGACCAGGCGATACTGGTCCACATCGGCCGCGAGGTTTCGCATTCCGATCCCGCGGTGTGGCAGCGGGTGCTGCGCCCGCAGTCGGTCGTGGACCGCCGGACGCGCCGGTCGTTGCTCCAGGACGTCCGTGATGCCAAGGAAAGCCTGTCGCGGCATCAGCAGACCGAGATCCCGATGCCGGAGCCGTTCGGGGACGTGCGGGTGACGCGGACGGAGCTCGAGGCGCTCGTCCGGCCGAGTTTCCTGCGCAGTGCCGAGCTTCTGGCCACCACGATCCACCGCGCCGGGCTCACCCCCGCGCAGCTCGGCGGCGTCTACCTCGTCGGCGGGCCGAGCCGGATGCCGTTGCTGGCGAGTCTGCTGGCGAACCAGCTCCGGATCGCGCCGACGACACAGGACCAGCCGGAGACGGCGGTCGCGTTCGGGCTGCACCACGTGCCGGTGGGCGGTGAGGACTCCCAGCTGACCGTGCCCGCGTTCGCGCCGGTCCAGCAACGGCCCGTCCACCAGCCACCTCAGCCGCCTCGGCGCCCCCAACCGCCGCGGTGGACGCCGCCCCCGCCGCCGCCCGGCCCGAACTGGCGGAAGCCCACGGCCTACGGCGTCATCGCGCTCGCCCTCGCGGCGATCGTGACGACCATCGTCCTGCTCACCGGCGGCGAGGAAGAACCCGTCGCGGCGCCGAACCCCGCCGTCCCGGCACAGAAGCCGAACTGCGCTCAACCGGGCCAGAAGGACGCTCAGGGGTTCACGGACTGTCTCCGCCGGATCGCCGCCGTCATCCCGCAGCGGGACGACTGCCGGGACGCGCCGGACGCGGCCGCCGCGATGGGGGCCGCGTCCGCGGTCACCTGCGTGTTCAAGAACGACGAGGCGTCGAACGCGATCAACTACTACCAAGGTGTCGCGATGACCGGTCTGGAGGCCGACGCGCGACGGCAGATGACCAAGGGCAAGCCCGTGGAGGGCACTTGGGCCGCCGACGGACTGCGTGGCCGCTACTTGGCCGGTGTCGGCAAGCGAAGCGGCATTGTGCTCTTCGGGACCGATGACGCGCCGTTGAGCGCCATGCTCGTCTCGACCCGCCATGACGGGACCGCGCGGACCACGCAGGAGATGGTCGACTTCTTCACCGCACAGCTCAAGCCTTGAGCAACGCTAACCTGGCCTCATGGAACCCATCTGTGACCTGGCCGAACTCGAACGGGTCGTGGGGAGCAGACAGCTGCCGGCGATGCTGAAGTCGATTGACAGGCTCGATCCCCACAGCGTCACACTGCTCGGGCGTTCTCCCGTGGCCGTGCTCGGTTACGACGGCGGCGGGCCGAGGGCGGCGGTGGTCGGCGGCACACCGGGTTTCGCGGTACCGGAGACGCCTGCCCGGTTGCGCTTGCCGATGCCGCCGGACGCCGTCCAGGGCACCGGCGCCGCCTTGCTGGTTCTGCTCCCCGGCTGGCGGGAGACGTTGCGGATCAACGGAACTGTCGATGACGGCGGCCTCGCTGTCGAGGAGGTGTTCCTGCATTGCGGCAAGGCGGTGATCCGCTCGAACGTCTGGGGACCCGCCACCGGCTCGGCTGAAGACGCCGAAGAAGAAGGCCTCGGCCCTGCTTCGGCCGCCTTCCTCGCCACCGCGCCACTGGCGGTGATCACCTCGCGGGACGGCGACGGTCACGCCGACGCCAGTCCCAAGGGCGACCCGCCCGGTGTCATCCGGCGGATCGGGCCGACGACGATCGCGATCGCGGACCGGCCCGGCAATCGCCGCACCGACACGTTCCACAACGTTCTCGATCGCCCGGAAGTGGCGATCGTGGCCATCGCGCCCGGTGACGAACGCACGCTCGAACTGACCGGTGTCGCGAGCATCAGCACCGACACCGCACTGCGCGAGTCGATGTCCGAACGCGGACGCACGCCCAAGGCGGCGCTGGTCGTCGAGGTGGAGCATGCGTGGCTCACGCACAGCACCGCACTGCGCGACGCCCGGCTTTGGGACGCGGAGAACCACGTCGGTCCCGAGGATCTGCCGAAGCCGTCCGAGATCTGGTCCGACCACGTCAAGCTCAACGAGACCACCGGGATCGCCGCGAGTGCCGTGCGGAAAATGGCGGGCGAACGGCTACTGCGCGCCGGAACCGCTGTGGACTACCGGCACAACCTCTACTGAACTCAGTGCAGCGTGCCCGCCGGGGTCGAAAGATCCTCGGTGACCGACAGTGCGGTGTCCACGATGATCCCCAGCGCCTCCGCCGCCCGATGCACGGCAAGGCTCGGTGCCGTCGTCCGCGCGGCCTGTTCCGGCGTGTAGGGCACGTGCACGAAACCGCCCCGCACGCCGGGGAAGTCGTTGTCCAGCAAGTGCATCAGCCCGTAGAAGACCTGGTTGCACACGTACGTCCCCGCGGTGTGCGAGACCGACGCCGGAAGACCCGCGTGCTTGATCCCCGCGACGCACGCCTTCACCGGCAGAGTGGTGAAGTACGCGTTGGGCCCGCCCGGGATCACCGGGACGTCGACGGGTTGCGAGCCCGCGTTGTCCGGGATCCGCGCGTCGATCAGGTTGATCGCGACGCGTTCCGGGGTGACGTCGGGGCGCCCGCCCGCCTGTCCGACGCAGAGCACCAGTTCCGGGCGGTATTCGTCGATCGCGTCGCGCAAGGTGAGCAGCGAACGCGAGAACACACACGGCAGCTCGACGGCCACGGTGTCGCGCCGTCGGCCGGTGAGCAGGGAAACCGCCTGCCACGACGGATTCACCCGCTCACCGCCGAACGGTTCGAAGCCGGTGAGGAGCACTGACGTCATGCCGCTCACCCTAACGTGTGATGGTCGTCAGGCGGCCGGCTTGAGGTCCCCGGGGTAGAGGAACTCGGGCGCCGGCTTGGTGTTGCCGTAGAACCACGCGTCGAAGAAACCCTGGAGGTTCTTGTGCGCGACGCGTTCGGCGAATTTCTGGAACTCCGGCAGACTCGCGTTGCCGTCCCGGTGCAGGGCGGGCCACGTCCTCAGGACGCGGTCGAACGGGGCCGCGCCGATGTAGTTCTTCAGCGCGTGCAGCGCCACCGGGCCCTTCGAGTACACGTACGTGAACTCGTTGCCGGGCCCCATGTCGTACAGTTTCCCGGCCCAGAACCGGTCCGTCGCCTTCTGCACGGCGGACAGGTAACGCGCCTTGAGGTCCTGACCCGATTTGGCCTCGGACCACATCCACTCCGCGTACGAGGCGAAGCATTCGTTGAGGCAGACGTCCTTCCACTTGTCGACGGCGACCGAGTCGCCCCACCACTGGTGGGCGTTCTCGTGCACGATCGTCGGGATGTTGCCCGCCGCGCCCGAGTAGATCGGCCTGCTCAGCGTCTCCAGCGAGAACCCGATCGGCTCGGCGAGGAAGATGCCGCCAGCGGCGTCCACCGGGTACCGGCCGAACTTCGACGACAGGAAGTCGATGATCTCCGGCAGCCGTGCCTCGGCCTGTTTGGTCGCGGCGGGCGTGCCCGGGGCGTAGGCGTTGACGACCGGGGTGCCGTCGGACAGCTTCGTCCGCTCGAACTCCCATTTGTCGATCGCGACCGTCGTCATGTACGGCACGGCCGGGGTCTCTTCGGCCCAGACGTACGTGGTGTCCTTACCCGAAACGAACTGCCCTCGCTCGCGGCCGTTCGAGATGACGCCCCATTCCGAGGGCACGGTGACCGCGAGGTGGAAGGTCGCCTTGTCGCGTGGGGTGTCGTTGACCGGGTACCAGGTCGTCGCCGACTTCGGCTCGCCCGCGACGAACGCGCCACCGGATTTCGCGTACTGCCAGCCGTTCGGGCCCAGCGACGGATCTTCGATCGGTTGCGGGACGCCGTGGTAAGCGATCTCGGCGGTGAACCGCTCGTGGTTCCGCAGCGGACGCGCGGGGGTGATCACCAGCTCGTGGTCACCGGTCCGCGTGAAGGTCGCTTTCCGTCCGTTGACCTTGACCGAGTCGACGGTCAACCCGTGCAGGTCGAGGTTGAACGAGCTGAGCGCCTGTGTCGCCCGGCCGGTGATCGTCTGCAGGCCGGTGAGCTGCTTGGTCGCCGGTTCGTAGCCGATCTTCAGGTGGTAGTCGCCGACGTCGTAGCCGCCGTTGCCGTCCTGCGGGTAGTAGCTGTCGCCCGCGCCGTCGGCCCCGGGTTTGCCGGTGTCGGCGAGGGCGGTCCCACCGCCGAGGACACTCGCGGCCAGCACGGCGGCGATGACGGCCACACTCCGGTACCTCATTCACGCTCCCAGTCGATCGGCTGTCGTTTGGTCCCGAACCTAACCCGGTGACCTCGGCCGACCGCCCGGAAAGCTCCTCCGTGCCCGGATAATCCCCACTTCCGTCGCCGTTCGGGCCATCCGTTCGCCGTTCTGGAAAGCTGGGGGCGTGCGTGTCAAGCTGCTGGGCCCGGTCGGAGCGGAGGCCGGTGACGGCACCCCGGTCGACATCGGCGGTGTCCGCCTCCGCATGCTCTTGGCGAAGCTCGCGCTGGACCCCGGACGGCCGGTCCCGGCGGGGGCGCTCATCGACGGTCTCTGGGGTGAGGAACCGCCGTCCGACGCGGCGAACGCCCTGCAGTCCCTGGTCTCGCGGTTGCGCAAGGTGCTGCGTGCCGACGACGTCGCCCTCGATTCGGGGCCTGGCGGTTACCGGCTGGGCATCGCCCGCGAGGACGTCGACGTCTTCCGTTTCGAACGGCTGGCGGCGGATGGCCGCGCGGAGCTGGCGGCTGGCCGGGACTCCGGCGCGGCCGCGATCCTCACCGAAGCGCTCGGTCTCTGGCGTGGTGAGGCACTGGCCGACGTGCTCGGAGCCCCCTTCGCGCAGGCACAGGCGACGCGGCTGGAAGATCTGCGTCTCGAAGCCGCCGAAGATCGCTTCGAGGCGGAGATCCGGATCGGCGGGCACGACCGGGTCCTCGCGGACCTCAAGGAGGCCGCCGCGCGGAATCCGCTGCGCGAACGCCTTGCCGGGCTGTGGATCCGGGCACTGTGCGCGGCGGACCGGCAGTCCGACGCCCTCGCCGTCTACGAAGAGGTCCGGAGGGCGCTGGCCGACGAGCTGGGCGTCGATCCCTCGGCCGAACTCCGCCAGCTCCACCTCGCCGCGCTGCGCGGGGAACTCGGCCCGCCGCCCGCGGCCGCCGACCATCTCCCGGTGCGGTTGACCAGCTTCGTCGGCCGTGACGACGAGTTGAAGCTGGTCGCCGAACTCCTCGCCGGTGCCCGGCTGGTGACCTTGGTCGGGCCAGGCGGTGCCGGGAAAACCCGGTTGGCCACCGAGGTCGCGACACGGCATCCGGCGCACGCGCGCGGACGCGTCTGGTTCGTCCCGCTCGCCGGCGTCCGCGACCCCGGCGACCTGCCCGGGGCGGTCTTCTCGGCGCTGGAACTGTGGGACCTCGGACTCTCGCACGGCGGCGACCCGATGCGGCGCCCGGTGGACGCGCTGGCCAGGGTCGTGGAGACGCTCGGCGCCGGTGAGTCGGTACTGGTGCTGGACAACTGCGAGCATCTGGTCGACGCGGCGGCGGAGCTGGCGAACACCCTGCTGCGACGCGTGCCGCCCCTGCGGATCCTCGCCACGAGCCGCGAGGCGCTGGCCATCGACGGCGAGACGCTGTGCCCGCTCGGTCCGTTGTCCGTTCCGGACGGAACACCGACCGTTCCGCAGGCGGCCGAGGCGGGCGCGATCCGGTTGTTCGTCGACAGGGCGGTGGCCGTGCGCCCGGATTTCGTCCTCGACGAGTCCACTGTGGACGACGTCGCGCAGATCTGCCGACGGCTCGACGGAATGCCGCTGGCGCTGGAACTGGCCGCCGCGCGACTGCGTTCGATGACCGTCGCGCAGATCTCGCAGCGCCTCGACGACCGGTTCCGCCTGCTGACCTCGGGCAGCCGGACGGCGTTGCCGAGGCAGCGCACGCTGCGTGCCGTCGTCGAGTGGAGCTGGGACCTGCTCGACGACGCCGAACGCGTCCTCGCCAGACGGCTGTCGGTGTTCGGCGCGGGTGCCGAGGTCGAAGCGGTCGAAGCCGTCTGCTCCCGTGACGACCTGCCGGTCGAAGACGTCCTGTACGTCCTCGGTTCGCTGGTCGAGAAGTCCATTGTGGACGCGGTGGCCGGCGAACAGGGCGAGCCTCGATACCGCATGCTGGAGACCATCCGGGCCTACGCGGCGGAGCGGCTCGACGAGGCCGATGAGCGAGAGCGGCTCGCGAAGGCGTATCACCGCTACTACGCCGATCTCACCGAGCGGCTGGAGCCGTCGCTGCGGACGAGGGACCAGCTCACCGCCATCTCGCGGTACGACACCGAGCACGACAACATCGTGACCGCGCTGCGTCAGGCGATCGACGCCGACGACGTCGAAATGACGGCCCGCCTGTTCAGCGGCATCTTCTGGTACTGGCTGATCAAGGGGGACAGCGCCAGGGCCGAGGCGTTCGTCGCCGAGGTGCTCACCTTCGGCGATCGCCTCGGCGAGGACTTCGTCGCCGCGTTCCGGGCGTTCCGCGCGATGATGGCGATGGCCCCCGGTGTCGGTGACCCGGAGGAGGCTCTCGCGCTCATCGACCACTGCGTGCGGACGAAGGCCTACGAACGCTTCGCCGGGCTGGCCATCGGCCTGCCGATGCTCGCGTTCTTCTGCAAGGAAAAGGAACTCGCCCTTCGCGAGGTCGCGCGGGCCCTGACGAGCCCGGACCTGTGGGCTCGTTCCGCCGCTTTGTGGGCCCGAAGTTTCATCCTCGCCGACCAAGGCGACGCCGAGGGCGCGAACGAGGCGAGGGACCGGGCCTTCGACGGATTCACGGCCGTGGGCGACCGCTGGGGTACCGCGATGACGGTCGGGATGAAGGCGTCCGACATCTCGATGTCCGGCGACCACGAGGCCGCGTTGTCGCTGTACCGGCAAGGGCTCGACCTCGCCCTCGAACTGGGTTCGCAGGACGACGTGATCCAGCAGCGCTGGCGGCTCGCGACGGAATACGCGCGGGCGGGTGACCTCGACACCGCGATGCGCGAGATCAACGAGGCGGAGCGGTACTCGATCGACACGGGCAACGATCAGCTCGCGGTGATGGTGCTGATGGGCAAGGCCGATCTGTTCAGCCGCGCCGGCCGGGTGGCGGAGGCGCGCGAGGTCGCCGCCCGGTTCCGGGAGTCGATGGCCAAGGTGCCGATGCCGGGCATGTTCGCCGACGAGTACGGCGGGTACATGGACACGGAGGTGGCGTTGGCCGCCGAAGACCTGGAGGGGGCCGAGCGCGCTGCCGCGATCGTCGTGAAGTCCACCATGAAGCGGGCCGACATGGCCGATCTCGGGCGGATCGTCGAGGTCTTCGGCCTGATCCGGTTCCGGCAGGGCCGCGCGGGCGTCGCCGTTCGCCTGCTCGGCGCGGCGAAGCTTCTCCGCGGCAGGCTCGACCTCGGCGAGCCCGCCATCCGGCGGTTGACCGACGATCTCCGCGAGCGTTTCGGCGAGGAGCGTTACGAAGCGCTGCTCGTTCAGGACGCGGGGCTGTCCCGAAACGCGTTGCTCTCGTGGGTGGAAGATGTCGTGAGTGATTCGGGTCGTTAGAACGACCCGAATCACTCACGACATCTCTAGACGCGCTTCCGGTAAGCCCAGGTGGCGAGCGGGAAGAAGACCGCGATCGCGGCCGCCATCCAGATCAGCGAGCCGGTCAGCGGACCGGCGATCGCGCCACCGTTCATCAACCCCCGCAACACGTCGGACATCTGCGTCACCGGGCTGATGTCCGCCCACGCCTTCAGCCAGCCGGGCATGGTGCCGGTCGGGACGAAGACGTTGCTGCCGAAGGTCAGCGGCATCAGGACCACGAACATCAGGCCCTGCACCGCGCCGGGGCTCTTCACCAGCATCCCGACGAACACCGACGCCCAGCAGAACGACAGCGCGAACGCGATGGCCAGTACGACGGCGAGCGCGAATTCCGCCGGGCCGGTCTGGATCCGGTAGCCCATGATCGTCGCGACGATCATCAGCACGGTGATGCACACCAGGTACCGCACGATGTCGGCCAGTACGGCGCCGACCAGCGGCGCGGACCGGGAGATCGGCATCGCGCGGAACCGGTCGAACACGCCCTTGGTGACGTCGGTGTTGAGCTGGACGCCGACGGTCATGCTGGCCTGCAGGATGTTGAACACCATGATGCCGGGCACGATCATCTGCAGGTAGCCCTCGGTGCTGCCCATGATCGCGCCACCGAAGAGGTAGACGAACATGACGAGGAAGATGATCGGCGCGATGGTGACGTCGGCCAACTGCTCCGGATTCTTCCGGATCTTCAGGATGCCGCGCCAGGCAAGGGAAAGCCCGTGCTGAACGCCGCTGGACGGGGAAACGCGCCGTGGTGGTGCGGGCGCGGCGATGGTCGTCATACCAGGCTCCCTTCCGGAGTCGTGTCCTTGGTGGACTCGTCGGTCTTCTTGCCGGTCAGCGCGAGGAACACCTCGTCGAGGCTGGGCAGCCGCAGCGCCAGCTCGTCCGCGGTGATCCCGGCTTCGTCCAGCTTGCGGACCAGGGTGGACAGCAGGACCGGGTCGGCGACGGGCGCGGTGAGCAGCCCGGTGTCGTCGTCCCGGTTCGGCCGGACCCCGGTGAGCCCGGCCAGGATGCGCTCGACGGCGTCGAGATCGCCGAGCGCGGTCGGCCGGACCTGCAGCGTCTGGCCACCGGTCCGCCGCTTGAGCTCGTCGGCCCGCCCGTTCGCCACGACGTGGCCGTGGTCGAACACGGTGATCGTGTCGGCCAGCTGATCGGCCTCCTCCAGGTACTGCGTGGTGAGCAGCACCGTCGTCCCGTCGGCGACCAGCGTCCGGACCACGGCCCAGACCTCGTTGCGGGCATGCGGGTCGAGACCGGTGGTCGGCTCGTCCAGGTAGAGCACCTTGGGACGGCCGACCAGGCTCGCGGCGAGGTCGAGCCGCCGCCGCATGCCGCCCGAGTAGGTCTTGATCGCGCGTCCGGCGGCGCCGGTCAGTTCGAACCGCTCCAGCAGGTCGGCCGCGCGCTTCTTCGCGTCCGCCCTCGACAGCTCCAGCAGCCTGCTGATCAGGACGAGGTTCTCCGTGCCGGACAGGTCCTCGTCGACCGACGCGTACTGCCCGGTCAGCCCGATCATGCTGCGGACCTGCATCGGGTTCTTGACGACGTCGTAGCCGAACACGCTCGCGTGACCGCGGTCCGGCCGGATCAGGGTGGCCAGGATCCGGACGGCGGTCGTCTTCCCCGCGCCGTTCGGCCCCAGCACCCCGACCACCTTGCCCGCCGGGACCTCCAGATCGACCCCGTCGAGTGCTTTCGTCTCCCCATAGTGTTTGACCAGGCCCTCGGCCCTGATCGCGTGCGACATGTTTCCTCCTGTGGATCTCGCCCCGCGGACAAAGGTGCCCTTCCTCGCTGGCAGACGGCGCACAGCGCGCTGGCAGGAGCTGATAAGCGCTGGTAGACGCGGTGTGAGGAGGTTGTGGAGGTGTTGTGGAGACCGCCGTCACGCCGTCCTTGATCGGCATACTCGACGGCATGGTGATCGAAGAACGGGCGACCGCGGTCGTCCGCCGGACGCGTGGTGGCCCCCGCGGGACGCTGGTCAGCGGGCTGCTCATCGGGGCGGTCGTGCCGTTCGCGGTGCTGACGGGGTTGCGGCTGATCGGTTACGACGGCAACACGTACACGATCGCGGCGCTCGCGCTGACGCCGTACGCGGGGATCGCGACACTGGTGCTCGCTCTCTTCGCGCTCGGGCTGCGCCGCTGGTGGACCGGGGCCGTCGCGCTGGTGCTGACCTGCACGATCGCCGCGCTCGTGCTGCCTCGCGCCTTCGGAGGTGAACAGAAGACGCTCGACGGCAAGCACGTCCGCGTGCTGGCGTCGAACATGCTCGGGGGACAGGCGGACCCGGCCAGAATCGTCGGCTATGTGAAGGAGCACCAGGTCGACGTCCTGAGCCTGACCGAGATGACGCCCGAGGCGGTCACCGGGCTGGAGCGAGCCGGACTGTTCGAGCTCCTGCCGTTCCACGTACTGCACCCGGCGGCGTGGGCGTCCGGCTCAGGGCTGGTTTCGAAGTATCCGCTCACACCGCTGAAGCTGGCCGGCGCTTCGAACTTCAAGCAGCCGAGCGCGAGTGTCGACCTCGGCGACGGCGTCCGGATCGAGGTCGTCGCGGTCCATCCGGCCGCGCCGATGTGGGACAGGCACCGGTGGGTCGACGAGGCCAAGGACCTGCCCTACGCCGACGCCGAGCACGACATCCGGATCCTGGCGGGCGACTTCAACGCCAGCCTCGACCACGCGCTCTTTCGTGAGCTGCTGACCAGGGGATATGTGGACGCGGCCGACCAGGTGGGGAAGGCACTGTCAGGCACTTGGACGAACGGTGTGGTGCCGCCGGTGCCGATCGACCACGTGCTGGCGGACAAGCGGGCGGCCATCGCGGACTTCCGAGTGCTGGAGACGCCGGGCAGCGATCACGACGCCGTCTACGCCGAGGTCGTCCTGCCCTGAGTGAGCAGCGCGTCCAGCGCTTCGAGGGTTTCGAGGCCGTTGCTCGCCAGCGAGACACCCCGGCCGTGCCGGACCTGCGGCTCACGCGGGTTGATCCGGATGAGTGAACCGGTCGCGGCGCTGGCCAGTTCCGCATAACGCCGCACCGTCGGCACGGCCTGCCCGGCGCCGAGTTCCACCACCACGAGGTCGCGATGCGCGCGCCGCCACGCGGTCAGCTCGTCGAGCTGAGCCTGGCTGCGCTGGTCGAGCCACTCGTAATCGCCGAACATGAGGATGTTGGGCCGCGCGAGGCCGCCGCAGTGCGGGCACGACGGCAGCGGCTTCAGCGCGCGCATCGTGTTTTCGTCGATCGGGACCTCGACCTCGTCCGCCCGCCAGATGTCGGTGGTGCACCGGTCGAGGCATTGCAGGTGGTGAATGGACCCGTGGGCCTCGGCGACGTGCGGATAGCCCGCCTTCTGGAACTGACCGTCCACATTGGACGTGAACGCGCGTACGCCGCCGGGTTTCCGCGCTCCCCAGGACCGCAGGAGCCGGAACCCCGCGTGCGGGACGGTGGCGCGGTACAGCGCGAGCCGGTGCCCGTAGAAACCCCAGGCCAGCTCGGGATCTTCGGCGAAATGCCGCGGGTCGGCCAGTTCGACGAAGCTGATGCCCAGCCGTTCGTACGGCGGATACGCCTTCCAGAAACCTTCGTCACCCCGGAAATCGGGCAGGCCGGAGTCGACGCCCATCCCGGCGCCGGCACAGACGAGCAGCGCGCCGGCGCCGTCGATCAGTTCCGCGGCTCGTTCGAGCTCACTCACCCGGCTTCGAAGCCTGGACGACCTCGAATTCCAGCAGGTTCGCCCCGCTGGAGACGGGCTTCGCGCGCTCGCCCGCGTGCGCCTCCCGCGCCGGGCCGGACGCCCACGCCTGGTACGCCTCTTCGGACTCCCACTTGGTGTAGACGAAGTAGCGGCTCTCGCCGGAGACCGGGCGGAGCAGTTCGAAGCCGAGGAAGCCGGGCTGGTTGTCGACGGCGTGCAGCCGCGCGGCGAACCGCTTCTCCAGCTCGGGGCCTGCGCCTTCGGGGACCTCGATCGCGTTGATCTTCACGACTGCCATGCCGTCAGCCTACGACGAAACTCTTTTGCGCCGCGATGTGATGCGTGGGACCTTTCAGAGAATGGTGGACGCGAAGATTCTCATCTCCGGCGCGAGTGTCGCCGGTCCGGCTTTGGCCTTTTGGCTCACGCGATACGGCTTCGACGTGACCGTCGTCGAGCGCGCGCCGTCCCTGCGTCCCGGTGGCCAGGCCGTCGACCTGCGTGGAACGGCCAAGGAGGTCGTCCGCCGCATGGGGCTGGACGAGCGCATTCGCGCGGCGTGCACGGACACCAAGGGCGAGACGCTCGTCGACCGGAAGAACCGCACGAAGGCCACCCTGCGCGCCGACGACTTCGGCGGTGACGGCCTCATCGCCGAGATCGAGATCCTCCGCGGCGACCTGACCGAGGTGCTGTACGAGGCGACCAGGGAGAAGACGGAGTACGTCTTCGGCGATCGGATCACCGCGCTGGATGAGCGGGCCGACGGCGTCGACGTCACCTTCGCCAGTGGGGCTCGGCGGACGTTCGACCTGGTCATCGGGGCGGACGGGCTGCATTCGGGAGTGCGGGCGCTGGCTTTCGGGGATGAGCCGGCTTATGTGCGGCACCTCGGCGCGTACCTGGCGTTCTTCACCGTGCCGAACCGGCTCGGCCTGCGGGACTGGGCGATCGGCTTCAGCGACGTCGGCCGGTCCGCCGGGATCCGCGGCGTCCGCGACGGCGAGGTCGCGATGGGGTACTTCGGGTTCGCCTCGGAGAAGGTCGACTACGACTATCGCGACGTCGAGGCACAGAAGGCGTTGGTGCGCGGGTTCGCCGCCGGGATGGAATGGGAGGCGCCCTGGCTGCTGGAACAGCTGGACGACGCGCCGGACTTCTACTTCGACTCGTGCGCGCAGGTGATCATGGACTCGTGGTCGCGCGGGCGGATCGGGCTGCTGGGCGACGCCGCCTTCTGCCCCTCGCCGCTTTCCGGACAGGGCACAAGCCTGGCGTTCGTCGGCGCGTACGTCCTCGCCGGGGAACTCGCCGCCGACCTCGACACCGGGCTCAAGCGGTACGAGGCGATCATGCGCGAGTTCGTCGAGAAGACGCAGGCGATGGGGCGTGCCAACGCGAAGACGATGTTCGCGAAGTCGCGGCTGGCGTTGCGGATGCAGTACCTGGCCATGCGGGCGATGCGGTTCAAGCCGATCGCCGCTTTGGCCGCACGGAAGACGCAGGACGTCGTCAGCGGCATCGACCTCCCCACCTACCCGCATTTAGAGGACTAAATGCGTTAAGGCGGGAGGGCGGCGGTGGGTCGTCGGTCGAGTTGGTCGTGAGTGGCGATTCGGGTTCTAACCCGAATCGCCACTCACGACCAACTCAGCCCGCCCCACGTCGAAAGCCTCAAGCCAGGAAGTCCGTGAAGGCCTCCTTCCCTACCTTGAGGGTAAGCAAGGAGGCCTTCACAACCCGCCCCCCACCTACCCGCATTTAGAGGACTAAACGCGTTCTACCGCTAGCCCCGCAGGGTGCCGGGCAGCAGTTCGGCGTCCGGAGGGATCGTCGTGCCGTGGAACCAGGCGTCGAAGAACGGCCGCAGGTCCTGTTCCGAAAGCTTGATCGTGAACGACTCGAAATCCGCCCACGACGCGTTGGCGTTGCGGTACGCCGCCGGCCACTCCTTCAGCAGCCGCGCGAAAGCCCCTTCGCCGATCTTCCGCCGCAGCGCGTGGATGGCGAGGATGCCCTTGTCGTACACGCCGTGGAATTCCTGACCGGCCCCCATGTCGACCAGCTTCGACGCCCAGAAGTCCGGGCTGCCCCGCATGATGTCGAGTGCGGCGCGGTAGCGGTCGTCGAGGTTCTCGTTGTCCCTCGATTCCTGCCACAGCCATTGCGCGTACGAGGCGAGGCATTCGTTGAGGCAGATGTCGGACCACGAGTTCAGCGTCACCGAATCGCCGAACCACTGGTGTGCGGTTTCGTGCACGACGGTGATCAGGTCGGCCCATTTCGCGTAGGTGGGCCTGGTCTGGGTCTCCAGCGAGAAGTGGATGTCCTCGTCGAGGTAGATCCCGCCCGCCGCGTCGACCGGGTAGGGCCCCAATTTCGACGTCAGGAAGCCGATGATCTCCGGCAGCCGCCTGCCGGTGTCGCGCCGGTCCTCCGCGCCCGGCGCGTACGCGTTGACCAGCGGCGTCCCGTCGGGGAGTGACATCCGGTCGACGGTGAACTTGTCGATCGCGACCGTGGTCAGGTAGGCCGCGACGGGGGTGCGTTCCTGCCAAGACGTCGTCGACCAGCCGTTGGCCGTGGTCTTCTGGATCTCGCGTCCGTTCGAGATGACGGTCCAGCCGTCCGGCACCCGGGCGGTGAGGGTGAACATCGCCTTGTCACGCGGGGTTTCGTTGACGGGATACCAGAACGACGCCGAATGCGGCTCGCCGACGATGAACGCGCCGCCGTCCTTCGACCTCTGCCAGCCGTTCTCGCTGCCGCCCGCCTTCGGGGTCGCCGACGGGTCGCCGCCGTAGACGACCTTCGTCTTGAACGTGGTCCCGGTCCGGATCGGTTCGGCGGGTGTCACCACCAGCTCGAATTCGCCTTCGCGGGTGAACTTGGCCGGTTTTCCCTCCACTTGAACGGATTGCACCGTCAAGCCGCGTAAGTCCAAGTTGTACCGATTGAGGTCTTGGGTCGCTTTCGCGGTCACCGTGGTGTCGCCGTCGAGACGCCCTTTGGCGGGGTCGTAAGTGATCCCCACCTGGTATTCGAGGGCGTCGTAACCGCCGTTTCCGTCCATCGGGTAGTACGGGTCGCCCGCGCCGGAAGCACCCGGCACCGGGTTCATCGGCGGCGGCGGAGGGGGCGCCGCGGGGGGATCATCGACGCTGCAACCGATAATCAGGGCGCTGACGACCCCCAGGACCAGACCGGCGGCGGGGACACGGCTGCGCATGGAGGGGAGCTTAGTGGTGATTCAGCGCGACGGGTTGATCACTTTCGGCGGTGACGGGCCGCCGATCGTCCTCCTGCACGGGTTGATGGGCAGGGCGACGACGTGGTGGCGGGTCGCGCGAAGGCTCGCACCGTATGGGCGTGTCCACGGTCTGGACGCACGCGGGCACGGACGCGGCCCGCGTGGCGGACCGTGGCGCACCGAGCGGTTCGCCGACGACGTCGCCGCCGTGCTGCGGACCTTCGACGAGCCCGCGGTCTTGATCGGACATTCGATGGGCGGCCTGCACGCGTGGGTCACCGCGGCCATCCATCCCGACCTCGTCCGCGCCGTGGTCTGCGAGGACTTCGCGCCCGACCAGCGCGGGCGGACCGTGGACGAATGGCGTGGCTACTTCGAATCCTGGCCGGTCCCGTTCCGCTCCTTGGCCCAGGTGCGTGAGTTCTTCGGCGAAACCGGGGATTACTTCATCGAATGCGTCGAAGAACGCGAGGACGGCTATCACCTGATCGCGTCGCTTCCGGATCTGTACGAGATCGCCGCGGAATGGGGTCGGCGCGATTTCTGGGAGTACGTCGAGCGTGTCAAGTGCCCCCTGCTCGCCATCGAAGGCGAGCGGACGGCGATGCCGCACGGCCAGCAGGCCGAACTGGCCGCGCGGGTGCCCGGCGGCCTTGGACGGCACATCGTCGTCCAAGGCGCCGGGCACGTGGTGCACGACGAAGCGCCGGAGACCTATCTCGGTGCCGTCGAAGCGTTCCTCTCCGACGTCATCGGATAGTCCTGGTCAGCCCTTCGCCAATTGGGCGTCGATCCAGGCACGCAACCGCGCCTCGCCCGGGTAGCCGATGTTGCGCGAGTTGGGCAGTTCGGCGGCGTTGCGGACACCGACCAGCGTCGGGAGGTAGCGGATGTTGTACCGGCTGGACAGATCACGGCTCTGGTCGACGTCGACCTCGCCGAGCAGGAACCGGCCGCCGTATTCGGCGGCGAGCCGTTCGATCACCGGCTTCATCTGGCGGCACGGCGGGCACCAGGTCGCGCCGAAGTCCATGATGACCAGCTTCTGCCGCGAGATGTCCATGACCTGGGCGTAGTTGGCCGAAGTCACCGTGACCACGTTTTCGGCCGTCGGCGACGGTGCGGCGGAAGCCGCGCCGGAACCGAAGCCGGTGATGAGCGCGAGCACACCGGCCAGCACGCAGACGAACCGTTTACACTTCGACAAGACATTCTCCTTCGATGCGGGAAATCCACTCAGGACGAAGAACTGGTCGGCAATCCTCCTGCCACCCAGTCTTCGATGCCTTCGCGGTATTTGCGGACGTTCGTGTATCCGAGCTCCAGCAGCCGCCGTCCGACGAATTCACTGTTGCGGCAGGGTGTGTTCGCGCAATAGACGACGATCTCGGCCGCCTTGTCCGGTAACACCCTCGGTGCCAGCCGGTCGGTGAACTCGGCGGCCAGTTCGTACGGGAATCCCGGAATGTTGCGGGCTTCGGGAAGATGCTCCTTTTCGAAATAGGCGACCGGCATGGTGTCGACGACGACCACCGTTCCGGCCTCCATTCGGGAGCGCAGTTCCGTACGAGTGATCAACGGCAGCATGGTGCCCCTTCTCTCCACGACCGTGATTGACGATTTCCATCGTCGGCCGTTTCCCGAAGGACGCTCTAGTGCCGCCTCGGCATGCCAGTGGGTTATCCGACGGCCAGCCTGCCGTACCGGCGCAGCCAGGTCCGGTACGGCGCCGTCCGCTCGGCCAGCCGCCAATATCCCGCGGTCGCCTCGGTGGCGAGTTCTCCGGCGGCCGTCGTGCACAGCCCGTCTTCGCGCCACGCGAGCACGTGTCGCACGCACATCGGCGCGCCGGACAGCGGCCGGATGACCAGGCCGTCCGTCTGCGGGCGGGTCGGCTGGACCAGCCCGACGCCGTATCCGCCGCTGACCAGATCCTCCCGCGCGGTGTCGAAGTCGACGTCGTGGGCGATCCGGGGGTCGAAACCGTGCGCGAGACACATTTCGCGGAACACCACCCGGCAGCCGTCGCCACCGTTCGACACGATCCAGTCCTCCCCGGCCAGGTCGGCGAGTTCGATCTCCTCCTCGTCGGCGAGCGGGTGCCCGGCCGGGAGCGCGACGAACGACGGTTCCCTGGCCAGGGTCATGGTCCGCACTTCCGGCGGCACCGGCAGGCCGCGCCCGCCGCAGATCATGATCAGCGCGAGATCGATGCCGCGGTTCGCGACCTGGGCGAGCAGGCGGGTGCGCGAGGTGTCCGCGCGCGTGCGGAACGGTTCGCCCGGCCGCAGGTCACGTAGCCCGCCCAGCAGTGAACCCGTGATGGCGCTGTCGTTCCAGCCGATTCTGAGCGGTTCGCCAGGTTCGGGTTCCTGCCGGTGGAAGTCGTGCTCCAGTTCGTCGAAGGTCAGCACGATCGCCCTGGCCCGCCGCAGGATCAGGGCGCCGAGTTCGGTGGGCCGCACCCCGTGCTGGTCGCGGTGGAACAGCGAACCGCCGACCATCCGCTCGATCCGGCGCAACTGATGGCTGAGCGCGGGCTGTCCCAGCCCCAGGCAGGCCGCGGCACGGTTGAGGCTTCCGGAGGAAGCGATCTCACAGATCACGCGAAGATGCCGAACCTGAATCTCCATGACTTCGTATACCGCGTTCAGCCCCGTGTCCGGCACCCCCGAAAGTCGAGAGCCGCGTTTTCCCATAACCCGGTGACACTATTTTCCGGCAATACCCGGGCCGGCGGGCCGTGGCTACGTTCGGTCGGCGCCTCTTCTCCGGCGCATATCCCGTGAAACAGGAGCCGTCTTGCTGCGACCACTGCCGCTCACCGAGCATTGTGCCGATCCCCTGTCGCGAGCCGAGCACGTGTGCATCGGCGTCAGCCCGTTCAACAGTTATTTCACGGTGGAACGTATCGCCGATCTGGCTCGCTGGGCCATGTCCGGCTTTCGCGGTTTCCATTTCTTCGTCCCGGACGGCCCGTCGGCGTTCACGCTCGAAGCGCTCGGCTACGACCCGGTCCGCGCCGCGCAGAAGGCGCAGCGGCAAGGCAACTACACGCGCAACAAGATCGTCCGCGCGCTGCAGCAGGTGTACCCGTCGGACCCGTGCGTCCGGATCCTCGACGCCGCCGTGCTCGAAACCGACCCCGCCTACTTGAACCTGCTTTCCGAGGCGCACCAACGCTTCGCGACCGACGCGGAGTTCGCCGAGCAGTGTCTCGGCGCGACGGGCTGGGTGCTGGACCGGCGGCTGCCCGAAGGCGAACATCCCACCCGTGACCAGTTGCGCAGCGCGGTCCGGTACTTCCTGGCCGAGTTGCCGATGTTCGTCGGCACCGTGGCCGTGGCGGGCGTCGGCAGTTCGGTGTTCGCCTACCACCAGCGGGTGGCCTTCCTCGAACGGCTCTACCGCGGCGAACTGTCGTGGCGGCCACTGCCGGGGCAGGGCTTCGTCATCCTCGAGAACGCCGTCCCGGAACGAGCGGAGTGACCATGGAACACGACGACTTCTCCCTGCGCCGCGTCCCCGCCGAACGCCGTTATTCCTGGGTTTCCGTGGCACTGCAACGATTCGGGCAGGTGTCCTCGTTCCACCAGTTCCTGCTCGGCGCGGTGCTCGGCTTCGGCATGACCTTCTGGGACGCGGTACTGGCCATCACGATCGGCTCGGTCCTCCTGGAGATCATCACCATCCTGATGGGCATCGCCGGCACCAGGGAAGGGCTGTCCACTTCGGTACTCGCGCGCTGGACCGGATTCGGCACCGGCGGATCCTCGCTGGTCGGAGTGCTCATGACGCTGAGCCTGGCGGGTTGGTTCGGCGTGCAGAACGACGTGTTCGCCCACGGGCTCCACGCCTTGATGGGCGGCCCGCCGGTGTGGGTCTGGGCGCTGGCGGGCGGCGCGCTGGTCACCGCGATCGTCGTGTTCGGCTTCCACGCGATGGCCTGGACGGCCTATCTGACGGTGCCCGCTTTCCTCGCGCTGGCCGGGTATTCGATCATCACCGCGCTCGACGACCATGCACTGCCCGCGCTGATGTCCGCGCCGCCGCCGGGACCGGCGATGTCGCTGGCACAGGGCACCACGCTGGTGGCGGGCGCGTTCATCATGGGCGCGATCATGACGCCGGACATGACCAGGTTCAACCGGACGGCGGCCGACGTGGTGAAGCAGACCCTGGTCAGCATCACCCTCGGGCAGTACCTGATCGGGCTGATCGGCGTGCTGCTCGCACACGCGGCGAAAAGCGCCGACGTGGTCGGGATCATCACTTCGTCGTCCGGAGTGCTCGGCACGTTGATCCTGGTCACCGCGATTCTGAAGATCAACGACTGGAACCTGTATTCGTCCTCGCTGGGGCTGGTGAACACCGTGCAGGTGCTGCTGTCCCGGCGGCTGGACCGCACCACCGCCACCGTGGTGCTCGGCGGGCTCGGCACGGTGCTCTCCGCGATCGGCATCCTCGATCACTTCACCACCTTCCTGACCTGGGTCGGCGTGCTCACCCCGCCGGTGGCGGGGGTGGTGATCGCCGAGTACTACGTGGTCCGGCGCTGGAAACCGGAGCTGGTAAGCACGCGGGCGTCGGGAGAGTTGCCGTCGTCTTGCCCTACGTGGGTGCCCGCCGCGCTGATCTGCTGGGTGACCGGAGCCGCGGTGGGAATCTGGCTGCCGTGGGGAATTCCCACGGTGAACTCCGTTTTCGGGGCTTTTCTCCTGTATATTCTTCTCGGCAGACGGACCACGGCCGCCTCGGTTCCCGTGGCGATGACTTCTTCCGACGGGCCCAAAACCCGTACGTGACAAAGGAGTTCGACGTCGTACAACTGGATGTTCACCACCTGCGGGTGATTCGGGCGATCGCGGACACGGGCAGTCTTTCCCGTGCCGCGATCGCTCTCGGCGTCACCCAGCCCGCCGTGTCCACCCAGCTCAAACGGCTGGAGAACATGCTGGGCTATCAGTTGTTCGAGCGGCGCGAAGGCGGGGTGACGCCGACGCCGATGGGCGAGTTGCTGCTGCGCCGGACGGCCGCTTTGCTGCCACAGCTTGACAAACTGCTCGAAGACATCGAGCAGCGCGTCTGCCCCAGCGGCCCGCCCGACGTCGTCCGCGTGGCGGCGGTGGCCAGCGCGCTGGTGGCGCATCTGCCGTCGCTGGTCACCAGGTTGTGGCCGGAGGTCTCCGAGGTGCAGGTCGTGCACGACGACCATCCCGAGCGGCTGCTGCCACTGCTGGCGCAGCGCCGCGCGGAATTGGGACTGGTCAAGGAATATCCGGGACACGAGCTGGAAATCCCAGCGAACGTGGCGACCGCGGTGGTGGTGACCGAGCCGACCTTCGTCCTGCTGCCGGAAGGTCACCGGTTGGCGTGCGAGGAGGTCGTGGACCTGCGGGAGCTGCGGGACGAGCCGTGGGTGATGGTGTCCGATTCGTCGGCGACCACGTTCAACAAGTATTTCGCCGACACCTGCGCGCGGCACGGCTTCAGCCCGTCGGTCACCCACCAGGTGACGTCGCAGCAGGTGGCGCTGTTGGTGGTGCGGGCAGGCGCGGTCGGCCTGTCGCAGCCGATCTGCGATCCGCGGAATCTCGGCGTGGTGACCCGGCCGCTGCGCGGGGATGTGTTGCCCCGCAGGCATATTCTCGCCTGGAACCGGGAGACCTTCGTGGCGGGGCGGCAGGCTGAGCTGCTCTCCGCCGTCGTCGAAACGTACTGGGCCGAGGCGAAGACGGCACCGGTTTACGCCTCGCACCTGGAAAAGACTCGTGAGTGGTAATGACGGTTAGAACCGTCATTACCACTCACGAGGTTTTGTCACTCCCCGGGGAAGAGGAGCTCGTCCGGCGGCCGCACCGTGCCGTCCAGCCACGCGTGGTTGAATTCGCCGAGGTCGCGCTGGGTCATCGCGGAGACGTAAAGCTCGAAGTCGTGCCAGTTCTGGTTGCCCTGCGGGTTGATCACCGGAAAGCCCGCCACGATCTGGAAGAACGCGTCGTCACCGATGAGACGGCGCAGCGCGTGCATCATCAATACCGCTTTGGTCGTGGGCGCGAATTCGGTCCCCTTGCCCGGATCGGTGAGCTTGGGTGCCCAGAATGCCGCGTCATCGCTCACCCGGGCGACCAGTTCGCGGTACCGCCGGTCCAGGTCGGCGCCGTTCTTGGCCTCGTCCCACAACCAGACCGCGTACCGCGCGATGGACTCGGGCATCAGCGCGTCGCGCCACATCTTGCCGCTCACTCCGGCGCCCCACCATTGGTACGCGGTGGCGTACACGAGATCGGCGACGGTCGCCGTGTGTCCGTACACCGGCCGGGTCTGCGCGCCGTGCGTGTAACCGAGAGAGCGGTCGAGGAACAGTCCACCCGCCGCGGATTGCGGGTAGTCGCCGAACTTCCCGGTGAGGAACTCCAGCACCTCGGGCAGCCGCCCGCCGACCTTCCGCTTGTCGACGGCGCACGGATGGTAGGCGTTGATCGCCGTGCGACCGCCGGGAAGCGTGATTCTCTCGACCTCCCAGCGACCGATACCGAGCATCGCCGTGCTCGGGGCGAGGGCGGTGTCCTCCGCCCAGGTGACGGTGTGCCGACCGTAGCCCGCCGGCCTGTCGGAGACCTGGAAACCGTTGCCTGTCACGGAGAATTCGTCCAGGACGGTGACGGAGACACGCAGGGTCGCTTTGTCGACCTCGGTACCGTTGACGGGGAACCAGGTCATCGCCGAACGCGGCTGGCCGGTGGCCACGGCGGAATCACCGGACGTGGCCAGCCAGCCGACCCGTCCGCGCGCCGTGCCGATCGGCTCCGGTCGTCCGTCGTACGCGACGACCACGGTGAACCGCGTGCCTTCGGCCACCGGGTTTCGCGGGGTGATCACCAGCTCGTGTTCACCCTCCCGCCGGAATGCGGCGGCCACTCCGTCGACGGTCACCGAGCGTACGGTGAGGCCGCGAAGGTCGAGGTTGAACCGGCTCAGGTCCTGGGTGGCCGTCGCGGTGATCGTCGCCTTGCCGCTCAACAGCATCGAGTACGGCGCGTAGTCCAGGGCGAGCGAGTAGCCGGAGACGTCGTAGCCGCCGTTGCCGTCCTTCGGGTAGTAGGGATCGGCGCCGAGGACGGTGCCGTCGGGCGAGACGTGCACGTACCCGTCGCTGCCGGGTGCCGGCTGAGCCGCCGCCGACGGCTGGCAAGTGCCGATCATCGTGGAGGCGAGCAACGCGGTGCACAGTGGCTCCTGCCACCGAATCCGCACGGTCATGAACGAGCCTTCTCTCTACGGGGGAGGGTGCCCGGTCATCGTGTGGTCGTCCACGCCGGTCGCGGCACTGCCAGCCCGCCATGCCACGGGGTTATCCGCAGGAGGAAGGGGAGGGCGCGGGGGGCGTGGTCGGTCCAGTTGGTCGTGAGTGGCGATTCGGGTTATCGAGAAGAAGGCCGAACGTGTCGTGATCGTGGGCGGCCTGTTCGTCGGGGTGGCGGGCAGCGCGAAGGCGTAATTCGCGTGCTCAGACACGGAACTCGCGTGCTCAGACATGTAACTCGCGTGCTCAGACACGGGACTCGCGTGCCAGGCTCCCGCACTCGGGTGTTTCGTCTTCAAGCACGCGAGATTCGTCTCTGAGCACGCGAGATTCGTCTTTGAGCACACGAGTGCGGCGCTACGTCACCCAGACCACCATCCCACCGAACACGCCACGGTCGCCTTGCCGCTAAGAGAACCCGAATCGCCACTCACGACCAACCGGACCCACCCCTCACCGGCGGTCCGATAACCCCGCGGCATACCCGCCCGGAACTACCGCGCCCGCGCCAGTAAAGAGATCGTCGACGCATGCTGCCTCTCCCGGCGCTGCTCGCGCTGACGACGACGGTCTTCCTCGGTTGCCTCACCGAGGTGCTGCCCGCCGGGCTGCTGCTGGGCATGTCGGCGGATCTCGGGGTGTCCCCGTCGGCGACCGGCCAGCTGGTGACGGTCTACGCGATCACCACCGCGCTTACCGCCATCCCGCTCACCACGGCCACGCTCCGGATGCCGCGCAAACGCTTGCTCGTAGCGCTGATCGTCGGTTTCCTGCTGACCAACCTGCTGATCGCCGTGTCCTCCTCATACCCGCTGATCCTGGCCGCGCGGATCGTCTCGGGCGCGTTGACCGGCGTGATGTGGTCGCTTGTGGCCGGATACGCGATGCGCCTCGTCCCGCCGGGACTCACCGGACGCGCGCTGGCCGTGGCCATGTCCGGCACCCCGATCGGATTCGCCCTCGGTGTGCCCGCGGGTACCGCGCTCGGCGAACTGGTCGATTGGCGCTGGGCGTTCGCCGTGATGGCGATGATCACCGTGCCGCTTTTGGCGTGGGTGTTCGTCGCGGTGCCCGCCGTGCCGGCGGATCCGGCGCGCCCTACCCGCCCGCTGGCCGCGTCACGGCTGCCGGGGATGCGCCCCGTGCTGGCGACAGTGGCACTGTTCTCGTTGGGGCACAACGTCGCTTACACCTACATCGGCCCGGTCCTCGTCGGGCTGGATTCGGCGCGGATGCTGGGTGCGGCGCTGCTGGTGTTCGGCTGCGGCACGGTCGGCGGGCTGGTCGCCGTCGGAGCCGCGCTGGACCGGCATCCGCGCGCCGTCTTGCTGATCTGCCCGGGCGTGACGGCCGCCGCGATCGTCCTCATCGGACTGAGCGACGGCGTTCCCGGACTGGTGCTGGCCGCCGCCTGCCTGTGGGGCCTGGCTTTCGGTGGTGCCCCGACCGCTTTCCAGGCCGTCACGGCCTTGATCGCGGGCACCACCGCCGACGCCGCCCAGTCGCTCACGATCGCGGCCTGGAACGGCGCCGTCGCCGGTGGAGCGCTCATCGGCGGCCTGCTGCTGCCGCTGGGAACTTTCCTGCTCCCTTGGTGCGCCGCCTTCGTGATCCTCTTGCCGCTGCTGTTCAGCCGGCGAGTCGTGCTTTCAGCGCCCGCGGATCCGTCCCGGGTCGCGTGAGGAGAGGCCAGACGTCGGAGCCGAGGAACCCGGTCTCGTCGGTCGCCGCGGTCGCGCCACAGGCGTCACGTTCGAGTCCGTGCCTGGCGGCGACCGTGGCCACCGCGTCCTTGGTGGACCGTCCGAACACGCCGTCGACGGGAACGGCGAAACCGCGCGCCCGCAGGAGTTCCTGCGCCGTCCGCACTCGCGGTCCGGAGTCGCCGGGTTTGAGCAGCGGCCATTCGGGCACGTCCACCTTCGGCGACGCCGAGCCCAGCAGCTTCCCGACCGCGGTCCGCAGCTCGGGAAGCCGGTTGTACAGCACGGTTCCCGGGCATTCGGTCGAGTTGAAGTCCCGGTGCCCCTTGATGAACTCCGGAGCGATCCCGTACTGCGACGCGATATAGGCGACCATCTTCACCAGCGAGTCCCACAGCGCCGGCGTGACGTCTTCCTTGCTGTAGAGGCCCTCGTTCTCGATTCCGATGCACGTGCTGTTGTGGTTGCCCACGTTCGCGCCCAGTACGTGCCGTGTCCCGCCGCGAAGCACCTCCAAGCTGCGATGCCGTCCTTCGGTGATGTGCCCGCCGCGGCTGTTCGTGAACTGCTGGCCGCTGTCCACCCAGCCGCGCGTGTCCATGTGGAAGTTCTGGATCGCGCGCGACGCCCAGAAGGCGTGTTCGAGCGTGTAGTCGGTGACATTGCCTGGATCGACCGTGTGGTGCACGACGATGTACGTCGGTTTGTGGTTCTGCACCTCGATCGTTCCGTTCGGCGGACGGGCGCCCCACTCGGCCGTGCCGTAGATCCGCGGTTCCGGTACCCCAGTCGCCGCGGACGCGGCGGAAGTCGTTGCTGTCCCCAGTAGCCCGGCGGCACTTACCGTCAGGCCTCCCTTGAGCGCGGTACGTCGGTCGAAGTCGGCCACGGGCGAGCTCCCATCATGCGCTTTGGCGGAAAGCTAACCCGCCATCGCGCCGATGACAACCATTGACCAACTTTTGTCGTAATGCGTTAGTGTTCGCCAGGCAGGGCGAACAGGCCGTCCCGGGTCTGTTCGAGCAGACCGTCGACCAACAGGGAGTCGAGGCAGCGGTCGCGCTGCCCGGATTCGTGCCAGACGAGATCGAGCCGTGCCTTTTCGACCGGGCCTTCGGTACCGCGCAGGACGTCGAGCAACAGCCCGCGCACCTGACGGTCGGTCCCGGCGAACTTCTGGACCTGCTTCGCGGGTCCGGCGTAAGCGGGTTTGCCCGCGTGCTGCCAGGCGCAGTCGTCGTAGATCGGGCAGTCCGCGCAGCGTGGCGACCGGGCGGCGCAGACGAGCGCGCCGAGTTCCATCAACGCCGCCGAGAGTTTCGCGGCGGGTGCGTCCTCAAGCGGCAGCAAGGCTTCGACGTCGGCCATGTCGCGGGTGTTCGACGGCGGCCCGGCGTCACCCGCGCCGTGTACCGCCCTGGCCACCACGCGCCGGACGTTCGTGTCCACCACCGGTGCCCGTTTGCCGTAGGCGAAGGCCGCGACCGCGCGGGCGGTGTACGCGCCGATGCCGGGCAACGCGAGCAGAGTGTCCACATCGGACGGAACGACGTCGCCGTGTTCGGCGGCGATGACGGCGGCCGCGGCGTGCAGCCGCAGCGCTCGCCGTGGGTAGCCGAGTTTGCCCCAGGCGCGCACGACCTCGCCCTGGGACGACGCCGCCAGCGCCGAGGGCACCGGCCAGCGTGCCATCCAGTCGAGCCAGATCGGCTGGACGCGCGCGACCGGCGTCTGCTGCAACATGATCTCGCTGACGAGCACGCCCCAGGCGGTGCACTCCGGCTCACGCCAAGGCAGGTCGCGCCCCACCTCGTCGAACCACTCGGTCAGTACATCCGCGTCGACGCCCACTCGGTCAAGCTTAAAACCCTTACGCGACTTCGTTGAGGCGCCCTGTCTTCACGTCGTAAACGAAGCCGCGCACGTTGTCGGTGTGCGGCAGGAAGTCGCTGCGCCGCACGCGCTGCACCGACCGGCGCACGCTGTCCCCGACCTCGCGAAACGCCTCGACCGACCAGGTCGGGCGCAGCCCACTGGCGGCTTCGAGTTCGTCCTTGAAGTCGTCTTCGGTGACCATGGAGAGACCGCAGTCGGTGTGCTGGACGATCAGGACCTCGCGCGTGCCCAGCTTCCGCTGGCTGAGCGAGAGCGAACGGATCGTGTCGTCGGTGACGACCCCGCCGGCGTTGCGCAGGATGTGCGACTCGCCCTGGATCAGGCCGAAGATCTCGAACACCCGGATTCGGGCGTCCATGCAGGTCAAAATCGTCACTTGGAGCGATGGCCTCGGGGAGGAGCGGTCACCAGGAGTGACATCGCCCAGCTCCTGATTGCGCTTGAGCAGTACATCGATGGAGGTCACCGGCCCATTGGAACCGGGCGAGCCGAAGAGGGCAACTCTTCGGTGCTCATGTCACGGCCCGAACCAGCGCTCCTCGGCCGTCCGCGGCGGTGCCGACGTGCGGCCGACGCGCAGTTCGGTGGTGAGAGTGATCACCTTCGGGCCGACCCGGTCCGCCGAGCTGAGCAGCAGCTTGCCCGCCGCCTTGCCCTTCTCGAGCACCGGCTGATGGACCGTGGTGAGCCCGGAGCGTTCGGCCTCGGTGATGCCGTCGAAACCGGTGACCGTCAGATCCTGCGGCACCCGCAGCCCGCGGCGTTCGGCTTCGGCCAGCGCGCCGAGCGCGAGGATGTCCGAGGTGCAGATCACGGCGGTGACCTGCGGATACGCGTCGAGCAGCTGTCGCGCGGCCGACGCGCCGTCGTCCACCGTGTGGTCGAAGCGCTCGACCACGGGCACGGTCGCCCAGTCGACCCCGGCCGAGGAGAACGCGGCGGCCAGCGCCTCCAGCCGGATCCGCTGGACGTGGAAGTGCGCGGCGCTCTGCCGCTGGATGGAGACGAAGTCGTCGTTGCGCTCGCGGGCCAGCCGCATGCACAGCACGCCGATCTGCCGGTGCCCCAGTGAGATGAGGTGGTCGGCCATGGCGGTGACCGCGGCCGCGTCGTCCGGGCCGACCCGGTCGACGCCGTCCACCCTCGGCTGGTCGACGATCACCGTCGGCACCGGGCGCTCCAGGACGGCGCCGAGATGCGGGTCGTCGTCGGGCACCGAATAGACGACGAAGCCGTCGACACCGGCGCGATGCACGGCCGCGACGTCCTCGCGGCCCGGGCTCGCCGGCACGAGGTGCAGGCCGACGCCCGCGTCTTCGCAGGCCAGCGCGAGTCCTTCGAGCACGCCGATGGCGGCGGGGTCACGGAAGGCGTAGGAGAGGTTCTCGGTGAGCAGGAGACCGACAGCGCCGGCCTTACGCGTCCGCAGCGAACGGGCCACCGGGTCGGGGCCCGGATAACCAAGGCGCCGCGCGGTCTCGAGGACGCGACGGCGCAGCTCAGGGGACAGCTGGTCCGGTCGGTTGTAGGCGTTCGAGACGGTGGTCCTCGACACACCGAGCTCTGCGGCCAGCGACGCCAGTGTCGCCTGCCTCCTGGTGCGGATAGGACGGCCCATCCGCAAACCGTAACGGTTCAGATCGTTTTCCAGAAGCATCACCCGACGTGTGGCAGGTCTCGATTCAGAGTGACCCTGGGTACAGCGGACAGTGATGGATGAGGTGGTATCGGCCGGATGGGGTACAGTTGAATGTGACAATGGTTTCCATTACCCGGCATTGGGACACCTGGCCTGGGCATCCGCAGGAGCGCAGTAGATGAATTCCCGCCGTACCAAGAGTGTTTTCGCGGCCGTGTCGGCCTTGGCCGTCCTCGCCCTCGGCGCGACGGCCTGCGCCTCCAGTGACAAGGCGTCGACCGGCACCGGTACCCAGAACGCGTCCGCCGCGAATCCCGGCGCCGGCGACAAGATCAAGGTCGTCGCCTCGACCGACGTCTGGGGCAGCGTCGTGACCGCCGTCGGCGGCGACAAGGTCGAGGTCACCTCGATCATCCACGACCCCTCGGCCGACCCGCACTCCTACGAGACCACCGCCAGCGACGCCATCGCCGCGAAGAACGCGAAGCTGACGCTATCCAACGGCGGCGGCTACGACGACTTCTTCTCGAAGCTCGCCGACCAGGCCACCGGCGCGCAGAAGCTGGTCGCCGTCGACATCGCCGCGACGGGCAACGAGAACGAGCACGTCTGGTACAGCCTGCCCGGTGTCGAGAAGATCGCCGACCAGGTCGCCGCGAAGCTCGGCGAGATCCAGCCCGCGTCGAAGGACGCCTTCACCGCCAACGCGACCGCGTTCAAGGGCAAGACGCAGGAACTGCTGAAGAAGGTCACCGGGCTGGGCGCTTCGAACGCCAAGGTCGTCGCGACCGAGCCCGTCGCGCACTACCTGCTCGACAGCGCGAAGGTCACCGACGCGACTCCGCCCGCCTTCGCCGAGGCCGTGGAAGCGGAGCAGGACGTGCCCGCCGCTGCGCTCAACGAGGTCAAGCAGCTGATCTCCGGCAAGCAGATCAAGGCCCTGATCAACAACGCGCAGACCACCACCCCGGTCACCCAGCAGGTCGTCGGGGACGCCAAGAACGCCGGGATCGCGGTCGTCGATGTGACCGAAACGCTTCCCCAGGGTGTGACCGACTACATTGCATGGATGACCAAGGAAGTGGACTCGCTGGCGGGAGCACTGAAGTAGTGACCTCCGTACCCGCCGAGGCGCGCCCCGCGGTCCGTGTCCGCGGGGCGAGCCTCGCGTTCGGCACCAGAACCCTCTGGTCCGGGCTCGACCTCGACGTCGAACCCGGCGAGTTCCTCGCGATCCTCGGGCCGAACGGCTCCGGCAAGAGCAGCCTGCTCAAGGTGCTGCTGGGTCAGCAGGGACTGCCGGAGGGCACGGTCGAGATCGCGGGGCGGCAGCCCGGCGGGCAGAACCGGCGGATCGGCTACATCCCGCAGCAGCGCGCCCTCGACGAGGGACTGACGATGCGCGGGGTGGACCTGGTCGGCCTGGGCCTGGACGGGCACCGGTGGGGGACCGGGCTCTTCGGCCTCGCGAAACGACGGCAGCTGGTGTCGCGGGCGATCGAGTCCGTCGGCGCGCAGGCGTACGCGAAGCAGCCGGTGGGGCGGCTTTCCGGCGGCGAGCAGCAGCGGCTTCGCGTCGCGCAATCGCTGGTCGGCGATCCCGAGGTCCTGCTGTGCGACGAGCCGCTGCTCTCCCTCGACCTCGCCCATCAGCGCGCCGTCAGTGAGCTGATCGACGAGCGGCGGCGTTCGGCGAACACCGCCGTCCTGTTCGTCACCCACGAGATCAATCCGATCCTGTCCTATGTGGACAGGATGCTGTACCTGGTGAACGGCCAGTTCCGGGTCGGTAAACCGGACGAGGTGATGAACTCGGAGACGCTGTCCGAGCTGTACGGCACGCGGATCGAGGTGGTCAAGGTCGGCGGTCAGATCCACGTCGCCGGGGCACAGAGCGCGCTGTGCGAGGACGAACCCCACCACATCGACGAACAGGCCTCGTAGGACACCGTGGACAAGATGTTCGACTTCGCCCTGACCGGCGAACTTCTCGGCCTCGACTTCGTGCAGACCGCGCTTCTGGCGGCCGCCGTACTCGGGCTGGTCGCGGGCGTACTCGGCCCGCTGGTGGTCATGCGGCGGATGTCGTTCGCCGTGCACGGCACCGCGGAACTGGCCTTCACCGGCGCGGCGGGCGCACTGCTGCTCGGCGTCGGCGTCGAACTCGGCGGCCTCGCGGGCGCGGTGATCGCCGCCCTGCTGATCGGGATCCTCGGCGGCCGCGAGTCCGAACGCGACTCCGTGATCGGCGTGATCCTCGCCTTCGGACTCGGCATGGGCGTGCTGCTGCTCTCGTTCTACGAAGGCCGCAGCGCCAACAAGTTCGGCATCCTCGTCGGGCAGATCATCACCATCGACTCGACCAACCTGAACCTGCTCGTCGGCGCCTCGGTCGTCGTACTGGTGGTGCTCGCGGTGATCTACCGGCCGCTGCTGTTCGCCACGGTCGATCCCGCGGTCGCGGCTGCCCGCGGTGTGCCGGTCCGGTTGCTGTCGCTGATCTTCGCGGTGCTGGTCGGGATTTCGAGCGCGCTCGGCGTGCAGATCGTCGGCGCGCTGCTCGTGGTCTCCTTGATGGTGACCCCGGCAGCGGCGGCCGCGCGGGTCACGGCCAGCCCGTGGAAGGCGACCGTGCTGTCGATCGTGTTCGCGGAGATCGCGGCACTCGGCGGGATCGTCCTTTCGCTCGCGCCCGGGAAGCCGGTGAGCGCGTTCGTCACGACGATCTCGTTCGTGATCTACCTGGTCTGCCGCCTCATCGCGTGGCTTCGTGGCCGGAACACCCGGATCCGCGTCGAGCCGACCGCAAAGGCACAGCCCGCCTTGGGCTAGCGGATCGGATTCTCGGCGAGCGCCTTCTTGACCGCTTCCATGAACCCGGGGTCGATGAACGCGAGCTGACCACCGGCGACACTGCGCTCCACGGCTTCGAGCACGACGACGTTCGCGTTCACGAAAGCGTCGACGGCTTCGGCCTGCGACGTCTTCTGGGTGAAGTGCGCCAGCATCGTCAGGTTCGTGAACGCGCCGGAGAGGTACCGCGAAGACGCCTTCGTGAACGAGTCCCCGTAGATCAGGATCTTGTCGTCCACCGTCCCGATCAGCGGGCTGGCGGTGCGGTACACCGGCCGGTCGATGTCGCCGTTGGGTTCGCCCGCGCGCTCGACCATGCCGTCGGGGCGGAGGCTGTAGAGCGTGTTCGTCTTGGTGCCCTGCTTGTTGATCAGCGGCGGCAGATCCGCGACCGTGTCGTACTGGCCGACGGGCACGCTGACCCACGTCTGGGTGACGCCCGGTTTGATCGCGTTCGCGATGGCGCGGGTCATCACCAGCGCGCCTTCGTCGGCCCAGTGCGTGTCGTTGGACGGGTAGATCGGGCGCTTCACCCGGCCCTCGGACGCGCGGAGTTCGGGCCGCAGGTCGATCGCGCGGGCGTCCTTGATCATCCGGTGCCAGGTGCTCGCCTCGGCCGAACGCGAGCAGTCCTTACCGGGGTAGCTGTCGGGAAGGAACTGCGGGACCATCGTCGACTTGTCCGGCGCGACGACGAGTTCGAACCGGCGCCCGGACTGCTCGACCGCGCGCCGCAGCTCGTTGATCTTGGCGATGGTCTCGGGCAGAGGACGGGACGGATCGCATTTCGCGTCGGCGTCGTAGCCGTAGTAAAGCCAGCCGTCGCGGCCCTGGACGACGCGGCGATAGCCGGACGCGGCGTTCGGTGTCGGGCCCTGGATGGGCGCGGTCTTGGTCGGCGATGGGGCGGGCGGGGCGGGGATCGGGCCTGCCTGCTGCTGCGGTGGCGGCTGGTCGAGCGGGGCACCTTCGCCGAAGATCCCGCGGCTGATCGCGTCGGCGGCGGCGATCGCGCCCGGCCGGAACGACAGCTGGTCGATGGCCCAGGCCGGCATGTCGGTGAAGAAGCCCCAGCCCTTGTCGAGGCCGGGGAAACTCGCGAGCTTGTGGTTCTCGATCTCACCCGGCCGCACGCCGAAGACCCACAGCAGAGCCGGGGTGGTGAAGAACAGGAGCGCGCTGATGAGCGCGGTCAGCTGCCTGCCGCCGTGGCGAGGTCGGTGCAGGGCGTGCTCACGCGGAAGCCACGCCTCGTGCACGGCTGGCAGTTGCTGGGGTTCGGACGCCACCCCACCACCGTAATCAACCCGTGTCGCGACCACGTGAGAACGCCCCACTTCACCGCCCCCGGATCGCGTTTAGCCCGCTAAAGGCGAGTGCGCCACCCTCCAGAAGCCCCCAATGTGGCATTGGAGACGCTCGCTGTCCCCAATGCCACATTGGGGGCACATCTGCTCGCGTGCGACCGCCTCGCCACCAGAGCCACCGCGTAGGTGCGCGAGGCTCACGCGAGGCCGGACCCGCCCGCCCCCGGATCGCGTTTAGCCCGCTAAAGGCAAGTGCGCCACAGATCGCGTTTAGCCCGCTAAACGCGCTCGGTCAGTGCAGCATGAGCAAGACCTGCAACTCACCGACCAGGAAGCCGATGGCGCCGCCGACGGCGATGAGTTTCCACTCGTCCTGCCGGAACGCCGGCCGCAACAGGCCCTCGAACTCCAACGGCGTCAGTCCGAGCATCCGCCGCTCGACGATCTTCGCGACGTCCATCGCCTCGGTCAGATAGCCCTCGGCGTGGCGGATCGTCGGCGGCAGGTGCTCCAGCGCCTTCCGCGCGGCCGCCTGCTTGATCTCCTGCAGCCGTTGCCCGCCGACGGCCAGCGCCACCATCGGTCGCGCGGCGCTCGCCTGCTCGTCGACGGCGTTCGCCACGAGCCGTTCGACCAGCGCGTACAACCGGTCCGACCGCGGTCCGCGCAGCACCGCGTCGAGCAGATTCGGCACGGTGAGGATCTCGTTCGCGATCATCTCGCCGTACTGGTGCGCGACCTCGGCCCGCCGTCGCTGGAACTTGCCCTGCAGGATCAGCCGGCCGAGCCGCACCGGCTCGCGCGGCACGAAGATCAGCTTGATCGCCAGCCAGTCGGTGAACAGCCCGATGCAGCCGCCGAAGATCGGCAGCACCCACGGTTCCTTCGTCGCCGCCCAGACGACCGCCTGCACGACACCGAGCCCGAAACCGAAGTAGATCCCGGTGCGCGCGATGAACGCCATCTCCGGCCGTGACGTCTCGCGGATCAGCCGGACGAGCAACTTCTTGTCCCTGGTGAGCCGCTGCACGGTCATGTGCTGGAAGTCGAGCACCTCGTCGAGGTTCTCGGTCAGCTCCGTCATGAACTCGCGCACCAGCCGAGGGGTGGCCGCCTGGATCTGCTTGATCAGCAGTTCCTGGGCCATCGTCGGCATGACCTCCCAAAGCTTGGGATGGTGCTGTTCGAGCACTTCGCGGGCGACCTCGTCCACAGCGCGCAGCAGCGGCTGCTCGATCTCGCGCGTGATGATCGCCGGATCGATCCGGCGGAAGACCTCTTTGACGTCCAGCAGGTTCGACGTCAGCAGCTCGGTCGCGACGGCGGCCATCCGCCCGCCGTGTTTGGGCACCACGCCCTGCCAGCCGAGGAACGGCTTGATGCCGACGAACTCGAGCGGTTTGAACATCATCTCGATGGCGACGCGTTTGGTGACGTAGCCGATCAGCGCGGCGATGAACGGGATCGCGGCATACAGCCACCAGTGCCGGGCGAGGTCGTCGAGGACGGCGTCCATGAGACCTCCTCGCTCGTTCTCCGGGGGATGGGAAACGGTATCGGGTACCCGTCAGTGAAGCAGTAGGAGCACCTGAAGTTCACCGACAAGGCCGCCGATCACCGCGCCGACGGCGATCAGCTTCCACTCGTCCTGCCGGAACGCCGGCCGCAGCAACTGCTCGAATTCGAGCGGCTTCAGCCGGCGCATTCGGTCCACAATGGTGTTCCGGACGTCGAGTGCGTTGACCGCGTAGGCCTCGGCGTGCCGGATCGTTTCCGGGATCCGCGCCGCCGCCTTCGCCGCCGCCGTCTGCTTCATCTCCTGGAACCGCCTGCTCCCGACGGCCATCGCGACGAACGGCTTCACGACGCTGGCCTGCGCGTCGATGGTCCGCTGCACCTCGCGAGTGATCATCGTGAACAGTTTGTCCGACTTCGGCCCGCTCAGCACGGCTTCGAGCAGGTTCGGGATGGTGATGATCTCGCGCGCGATCATGTCGCCGTAGTCGGCGGCCACCTGGTCCTTGCGTTTCTGGAACACGCCCTGCCAGGTGTAGAGGCCGAAGAACCGTTTCGGCTCACGCGGCAGGAAGATCATCTTCAGGGCGATCCAGTCGGTGAACCAGCCGATGCCGATGCCGAACAGCGGCAGCACGATCGGCGACTTCGTCAGTGCCCACACGAGCAGTTGGACACAGCCGAGGGAGAAGCCGAACACGATCCCCGACCGCGCGATGAACCGCATCTCCGGCCGCGAGATGTCCCGGATCAGGCGGTTCAGCAAGGCCTTGTCGCGCACCAGGTTCGTCACGACCATGTGCTTGAGGTCGAGGACGTCCTCGATGTTCTCGGCGATTTCGCCCATGATCTTCGTGATCGCTCGGGGCGCTTCGGCCTGCACGCGTTTGAGGAGCAACTGCTGGGCGGAGTTCGGCAGCACTTCCCACAGCCGCGGCTGGTATTGCTCCATCACCTCGCGGGTGACGTCCTCGACGACGCGGAGCAGCGGCTGTTCGATCTCCTTCGCCACCTGCGCGGGGTCGAGCCTGGCGAAGATCTCCTTCGGATCGACGAGGTTGCTCGTCAGCATCTCGGTGGCGGTGGCCGCCATCCGCTCGGCGTTCGCCGGCAGGACACCCTGCCAGCCGAGGAACGGTTTGACGCCGACGAATTCCACCGGCTTGAACATCATCTCGATGGCGACGCGTTTGGTGACGTAACCGATCAACGCCGCGATGAACGGCATGGTGACGTACACCGGCCAGTGCTCGCCGAGGTCGGCGATGACGGCGTTCACTCGCAGCCCCTCCCGCGTCTCGCTTGAGGGGAACCTAGCCGCCGGTCCTCAATGGAGGATCAGGAGGACCTGAAGTTCACCCACGAGCCCGCCGATCACCGCGCCGACCGCGATCAGCTTCCATTCGTCCTGCTGGAAGGCGGGGCGCAGGATCCCTTCGAACTCGAGTGGGGTCAGCTGCTGCATCTTCACGACGATCGTGTTGCGCACGTCGAGCGCGTCTGTGGCGTAACTCTCCACGTGTTTCACCGTTTCGGGGAGGTACGCGATCGCCTTCTCCGCCGCGGCCTGCTTCATCTCCTGGTACTGCTTGCCGCCGACGGTCAGCGCCACCAACGGTTTCGCGATACTCGCCTGCGTGTCGATGGTCCGCCGCACCTCGCGGGTGATCATCGAGAACAGCTTGTCCGACTTCGGCCCGGTGAGCACGGCCTCCATCACGTTCCGCACGGTGAGGACCTCGTCCGCGATCAGCGCGCCGTAGTCGCGGGCGACCGCCTGACGGCGTTTCTGGAACATGCCCTGCCAGCTGAAGAACAGGAATCGGCGCGGCTCTCGCGGGTAGAAGATCATCTTCAAGGCCAGCCAGTCCGTGACGAACCCCGTGATGAAACCGAAGATCGGCATGATCAGCGGCTGCTTCGTCAGCGCCCACACGACGAACTGGACGAGGCCGATGATGAAGCCGAAGTAGATCCCGGACCGGGCGATGAAGCGGAGTTCCGGGGTCGCGACCTCCTTGATCAGGCGGCAGGTCAGCGATTTGTCCCGGACCATCGCGTTGATCAGCATCTCGTTGACGTCGAGGACCTCGTCGATGTTGGTCGACACCTCGCGCATGAGCCGCGCGACAACCTTCGGCGCCTGCGCCCGGACCTGGTCGACCAGCATCCGCTGCGCCCGTGCCGGCAGCAGTTCCCACAGCCGGGGCTGGTACTGCTCCATCACCTCGCGGGTGACGTCCTCGACGGCCTTGAGGAGCGGTTCTTCCAGTTCCTTGACCACCTCGTCGGGATCGAGCCGCGAAAAGATCTCCTGTGGATCGACGAGGTTCTTGGTCAGCAGGTCGACGGCGGTGGTCGCCATGCGGCGCGAGTTGGCCGGGATCACTCCCTGCCAGCCGAGGAAGGGTCTGATCCCGACGAATTCGAGCGGGCGGAACATCATCTCGATGGCGACGCGTTTGGTGATGTAGCCGATGAGGGCGGCGATGAACGGCATCGTGGCGTAGACGTGCCAGTGCTCTCCGATGTCGTCGAGGATCGCCGAGATGTCCAACCGGGCCTCCCTGCTTACGGCCTGTCAACAATGCAGGATGCCATGTGATCGACCGGTCGCGCGCCGAGTGCAGCCGTTTGGCGGTACTACCCGACTGGCCCCTGCTCATTAAGGTGGCCGCCATGGTCGCTCCTGAGAAGTCGGCGCCTCAGGCGCCCTCAGCGAAATCGCCCCAATTCGCGGGCTCTGTCCGCGGCTACGACAAGCGTCAGGTCGACGAGCGGCTCGCCGAACTGTCGACCGAACTCAAGCAGCTCTCGCGCAACCGCGACGAGGCCGTGGCGACCGCCGCCGAACTCACCAAGGCGCTCGGCCACGCGCAAAAGGAACTGGACGAGACCAAGGCCGCGCTCGTGCGGATGAGCTCGAGTCCGTCCGGCGCCGGCGCGATGGCCGAGCGTGTCCGCATGATGATGCAGCTCGCCGAGGAGGAGATCGCCGACCTCAAGGCCGCCGCGGAGGCGGACGCCAAATCGACGCGGGCCGAAGCGGACAAGTACGCCCACGAGACCCAGCGCGCGATCGACAAGGCGGCCAAGGACGCGCAGGCCGAGCGAGAGAAACTGCTCGCCGACGCCAAGGCCGAGATCGAGCGGCTGAACGCCGAGGCGGCGCAGAAGCGCAAGGACCTGGACATGGAGAGTGTCCGGACCCGCGCCGCCGCGGACAAGAAGGCCGAGGAGGCTTCGGCGGCTCGTCGCGCGGAGGCGGAGAAGGCCTCCGCGGACAGGATCGCGGAAGCCGACCGGGTGTCGGCGCAAAAGCGTGCCGAAGCCGAGCGGAGTTCGGCGGAGAAGATCGCCAAGTCGGAGAAGGCTTCGGCCGAGGACATCGCGGCGAAGCAGGAGCAGGTCGCGGAGGCCCTCGCCGACGCGAAGACTCAGCAGACCGAGGCTCAGCAGGCCCGGAAGCTCGCGATGGAGCTCCGGTCGAAGGTCGCCGAACGGCTTTCCGCCACGGACGTCGCCGTCCAGGAGGCCATCCGGCTGCTGGCGCCCGCCCCCGACGCCGAAGCCGCCAAACCGGAGGCCGCGCAGAAGCCGGCCCCCACGAAGAACAACGGACCTCGCCCTGCGCCGTAGGACGGTCACCGTGGTCGTGAGTGGCGATTCGGGTTCTAACCGAGGGGTAAGGCAAAGGTGTCGTGTTGCGAGCGACGTCGGCTCGCGCCGCGGCCGGATGTCCCCAATGCCGCATGGGGGACGCTGACCGTCTCCAATGCCGCATTGGAGACATGCCCGCCTCCCGATTGCCTGCTCACACCGGCAGGGGTGACCAGCCTCCCCAAGCCCTCAAGGAGGTGTCGCGAAAGCCACTTTCAGGACATGTAATGTCCCGAAAATGGCTTTCGCGACACCCTCCGGACGCCACTGCCCAGTGCCGAAGCATGATGCC